>JASJCN010000068.1 GCA_030065975.1 Myxococcota bacterium | reverse complement strand
CGTGGCGGCTCGGGTCGCCCACGCGCGCCTGCATCGCGCGGGTCAGGATGGCGGCGAGGTAGCCGCCGTTGGGCCCGCGAATGATCCACCAGCCGCGGTCGAGGCGCGCCTCGTAGCGGCCGTCACCCAGATGCGACACGGCGGTGTCGCGGTCGAATCGGGTGGCGCCGGCGGGCTCGGGGGTCGGGTCGGGGTCGGTCACGAGGGGTCTCCGCGGGCGCGGGACGCGGAGCATAGGCGAGTCTCGCGCCGCGTGTCCCACCGCCGGCCGGCGCCGCGCCTCCTATGCTGCCGGCCCATGGACAGGACGAGACTGCGAGCGGAGGGCGTGCTGGTGGCCGTGGCCGCCTGCTGGGGCTTCTCGTTCGTCGTGATCAAGGCGGTGCTGCCGTTCGTCTCGGCCCAGACCCTGGTCGTGGCCCGTTTCAGCCTGGCGAGCGCGATCCTGCTGGTGATTGCGTGGGCCGAGCTCGGCCGGCTCGGTGCCCGCACCCTGGCCGGCGGAGCCGTGGCGGGCCTCGTGCTGTGGGCGGCCTTCAGCTTCCAGACCCTCGGGCTCGTCGAGACCCCACCGGCCCGCGCCGCCTTCCTCACCGCGCTCTACGTGCCGCTGACCCCGCTGTTGGCCCGGCTCTGCCTGGGCCAGCGGCTCGGCCCACTGGACGTCCCGGCTGCGGCGCTCGCCTTCGTCGGCCTGGCGCTCCTGGCCGGGCCGGGGGCCCTCGAAGGGCCCTCCGGGCTGCGCACGGGCGACCTCCTCACCCTTGGAGGCGCCTTCTGCTTCGCCGTCCACATCCTGGTGCTCGACCGTCTGAGCCCCTGGACGCCCGCGCGGCTCCTGGCTCTGCTCCAGGTCGCCGCCTGCGGCGTGCTCGGCCTCCCCCTGGTGCTGGCCGACGAGCGGCTCCCGGGCCTGCTCGAGCCCCGGGCCCTGGCCGGTGTGGCCTTCCTCGGGATCGTCTGCACCGCCCTGGCCTACGGGGCCCAGTCCTGGGCCCAGCGCTTCACCACTGCCAGCCGGACCGCCGTGATCCTGGCTCTCGAGGCCGTCTTCGCCACGGCGATCTCCCTGGTGGTGACCGGCGAGCGGCTCCGTCCCGGCGAGTGGGTGGGGGCCGGACTCGTGCTCGGAGCGGTCCTTCTGGGCCAGATCCGGCCCGAGAACCGGGCCGGGAAGCGTCCGGGAAGGGCGGCGGAATGAAATTGACAATGATTTTCAGTTTCCGTAGCATGATCTTCGTCGGCCGAGCCCATGGCCGACTCCCGAAGGCCAGGGGTGGCCCGAGGGACCGAAGCCGGAGGCTCGTGCGCCCGTGATCGTCTGCCACTGCAAAGCCCTGTCCGACAACGACGTTCGCAGCCATGCGAGCCAGGGTGCGCGCACCGTGCGCGAGGTGGGTGCACGCTGCGGGGCGGGTCGCGTCTGCGGTGGCTGTCGGCCGGCGATCGCCGAGATCCTGACCGAGCGCACTCCGGGAACGGGACAGGCGTCCGCCTCCCAGGGCATCGTCCTCGCCGCTTCCAAGTAGCGCTGGAGCACGCGGCGGCCGCGCAGACACACCGTGCTTCGCACGGTCGTCGTTGAACTCCGTTGTCATTTCCACTTTGCTGGACCGGCACGCGCTCGGCGGTAGTCTGCGCTTGATCCAAGTCCACGCGCAGCGTCGGTGCTGCGCGCCATCAAGGGGGCGAGCATGCAGGGCGACAGCGACATCATCGAGGCACTGAACGGGATCCTCACCGCGGAGCTGACCGCGATCAATCAGTACTTCATCCACTCGAAGATGCTGAGCAACTGGGGACTGAAGAAGCTCGCGAAGAAGAAGTGGGACGAGTCGATCGAGGAGATGCAGGACGCCGATCGCATCATCGATCGGATCCTGTTCCTCGAAGGCGTGCCCAACATGCAGCGCCTGTCTCCCGTGCGCGTCGGCGAGGACGCCATCGAGCAGCACAAGCTCGACCTCGAAATGGAGGTCGCGGCGGTGGCCCGATACAACGAGGTGATCGCGCTCGCGCGGGAGAAAGGCGACAACGGCACGCGCGAGCTCTGCGAGCGACACCTGAAGGAAGAGGAGGCCTCGGTCGACTGGCTCGAGGCCCAGCTCTACCTGGTGGAGCAGATCGGCAAGGAAGGGTACCTCGCGGAGCAGATGGAGGAGTAGACTCCCGCTCCGGAGGCTCCCGATGCACGCAGTCCGGACGGTTCCCTGGCCGCTGGCGGCCCTGCTGGCCACCCTTCTGGCCACCTCTCCGGCATGGGCCGACGCAGGAGCCGAAGCCGGGGCGGGTCGAGACTCGGGTGAAACACCGAGAGCCTCCGGTGAGTCATCTGGTGACACCTTCGGTGAGGCCTCCGGTGATGATTGGGAGATCCGTCTCGCTCCCTACATCTGGGGCGCCTCGATCGACGGCGACGCGACGGTCATGGGCAACTCGACGAAGGTCGATGCCTCCTTCCGAGACATCCTCGAGAAGCTCAACGGCGGCCTCTTCGCCACCTTCGAGGGGCGCAAGGGCCGCTTCGTCGCCGTCTTCGATCTGCTCTACGTCCACCTCGAGGACGACTTCAACACCGGGACCGCGACCGTCGGCTTCGGTCCGACCACGGTGGGTCGGGGGCGACTCGCGGTCGCGGTGCCGCGGGTGCAGACCACGCTCGGCCCCGCCTCCGTCGGCTCGGAGACCACGATGTGGGGCCTCGAGTTCTTCGGCGGCTATCGGCTGATCTCACGGCCCGTCTCGGGGCTCTTCGGCGACGCCGACCCGAACGACATCCGCCAGTTCGATCTCGACGTGTTCGCCGGAGGGCGGTACTGGAACCTCGACTCCGAGGTGGACATCGAGATCCCGCCCGTCTCGGTCCCCGGCTTCTCGCTGTCTCCTTCACTGGCACTGCCGGGTGGCTCCGTGGCTCTGCCCCAGATTCGCGTGCCCGGCGTCACGCTCGGCGGGGCGGACGTCGACGTCGACGTGAGTCAGGAGTGGGTCGATCCCCTGATCGGCATGCGGGTGGAGGCCGACCTCAGTCGGCGCTTCTCGTTCAGCGTGCTGGGCGGCGTCGGCGGCTTCGGCATCGGCTCGGCCTCCGACCTCGCCTGGAACGTGGCGGCGAGCGTGAACGTTCACCTCGGGGAGCGCTGGGAGATCCTGCTGGGATACAACGCCATCGGCATCGACAAGGACCTGCCGTCCGACTCGAACCTGGACCTCACGATGCACGGCCCGGTGCTGGGCTTCCGCTATCGCTTCGGCCCCGCTGCCGATCAGCGCGCCGAGCGTCTCCTCGCCGCCAACTGAGCGCTCACTCGGCGAGGATCTCGCGCATCCGGAGGATCCGCTCGGCGAGGCGCCCGTGGATCGGCTCCTCGATGCGACCCAGGGAGCGGTCGGGATCGTGAATCACGAGCCACGGCTTCTCGATGGCGAGGCGCTCGTAGAACTCCGGGGCACGCGTCGCGTCGTAGCCCGCGAGCCGGGTGATCTCGAGCCCCAGGCGATCCGCATCGAGCTCGTCTTCGGGGTAGGACGCGTAGCGGCCGCCGAGGATGCGATGTCCGAGCTCGTGGGCGATGGCGATCGCGAGCTCGTGATCGTCCCGGGTGAACTCGAGCAGTCCGCGACCGATGGCCGCGTGGCCGTCGTCGCTCCGGCCCGTCGCCAGGGCGTCGATCGGGGCCAGGGTCACGACGAAGCGGCAGGCGGGCTCGAGATCGAGGGTCACGGTCTCGCGAACGTCGCCGCGCTCGATCTCGAGAGTGGGCGGGGTTTCGGGGGCCTCGGCCACGGCGTCCAGCAGCTGCTCCGCACGACGCACCCGCCGGTCGTGGACGCGCAGGAGACGCTCGCGCCCGACGAGGCCCGCGCGTTCCGCGGGCGAGCCGGGCACCACGAGGGTCACGGTGAGGGTGCGCGTCACGTCGTAGTGTCGGTAGAGCGCCTCCAGGAAGGGGATCGAGCTCGCGAGCGAGATGCGACGCGCCGTGTAGAAGCCGAGCAGGGGCGCCGTGTGCTCTCCGCACACCGGCACCCCCGCGACCCGGAGCCGGTTCGCGACGCGGGCGACCCGCGTCGAGTCGGCGAGCATCGACTCCATCGCCTCTGCGATCCACGCGTCGCGTGTCGCGTCCAGGCGCTCGGCGTCGATCGGCGGATGGGCGAGACGGGGCGTGCACGCGAGCGCACCGAGCAGCGCGAGCCCCGAGCCGAGGAGGCCGGCGAGCCGTCTCAACGTACGCGCTCCGGCTCGAGCGGCAGGCCGGCCGCGCGCTTGCGCTCGATCTCGGCGAGGACGGCCTCGAGGCGCAGGGCCCGGGCATGGGAGGGCGGGTGCGAGGAGCGCCGGCGCTCGTGGATCATCAGCGGGGAGCGCAGGGTCCAGCGCTTCCAGAAGCCCGAAGCGACGCTCACGTCGAAGCCCGCAGCGGCGGCCATGTACAGCCCCAGCTGGTCGGCGTCGGCCTCGAAGTCGTCGACGCTCCCGGTGCCGAGCACATGGTGGGCGATCTCGTGGCCCATGATCACGGCGAGCTCGTCGTCGTTCGCGACGAAGCGCATGAGGCCGCTCGTCGCGAAGGTCCGTCCGCGGCCCATGTAGGCGTTGACGCCGTCCTCCATCTGGATGGCGGCGGCGGCGAAGCAGCCGAGCCGCGCCGGGATCTCGAGGCTCTGCGGCTCGCCCCGGCGCTCCACCTCGAGCCGCACGTGGCCTTCGATGCGGCCGGCGTGGACGCTGGCCAGCGCGGCGCCCGAGCGTACCTGCCGGCCGGCGATGGAGACGACGAGGTCGCCCGGCTCGAGGCCGCCCTCGGCCGCCGCGAGGCCGGGCTCGACGTGGAGCACGCGGACGCCCTCGTCCACGTGGTAGTCCCGCTCCGCAGCCCGATGGAGGGGCCAGGGGAGGTCGTCGCGCGAGGCCGCGACCACCCCGAGGACCGGGCTCACCTTTCCCTTGCAGAGCGGGGCGCCCGCCAGCCGCAGCGCCTCGGAGACGCGCAGGAGTCTCCGGCTGCGCTCGAGCCAGAGCTCGAGACCCGCGCTGCGAAGTCGCATCGCTTCGTGCTCGATGGCCATCTGTTCGATGGCCCTCCGTTCGATGGCTCCCGGCTCGACCGTGCTCGTCTCGGCGGCTGCCGGGTCCGCCGGCAGCAGCAGGCATCCGAGCAGGAGGAGCGGGGCGACGATCATGCTAGGCGCCGAGCTTCGGCTCGTTCTCGAGCTGGCGCAAGCGCTCGCCCATCACCATGGCCATGGCCGCCTGCAGGTTGTACGAGGGGATGAAGCCCGGCATGGGCAGGCGCAGCACCTCGTCGCACTCCCGGATCACCGCCTCCGGGATGCCTTCGCGCTCGCCCCCCACCACGAGCAGGATGGGGCCGCGGAGGTCGCTCTCCCAGGGCGCGTGGGTGCCCACGTCCTCGATGGCGACGATGCGACGTCCGGCCGCCCGCGCATCGGCGAGGAGTGGAGCGGCCGGCTCCCAGAACACCGGGAAGTAGCGGTCTGCCCGCATCGAGGCACGGATCGCCTCCCGTCGCGCGTCGTGTCCCATGTCGTTGTCGACGAAGATCCCGTCGGCACCGGACACCTCGGCGCTGCGGATCGCGAAGCCGGCGTTGCCCGGGTACTTGTTGCCCACGAGGAGCCAGCAGGCGCCGCCCGCGGCCAGCACGGCGTCGCGCGGGGCCGCCGGGTCGGGGCCGACCAGCCCGAGCACGTCCGGGGTCGGGCTTCGCTTGGCGAGTCGCCAGAGCATCGCCTCGCTCGTCGGGTGCACGGCGGCGCCGCGGGCCCGCGCCGCCTCGCACAGGGCCTCGAGCGTCCCGATGCGATCGGCGTGCACGAGCAGGAGCCGCAGCGGCTCGCCGGCATCGAGCGCGGCCTCGACCTCCGCGGTGCCGCAGAGCTGGCGGCGGATCGCTCGACTCAACGCGGCCGCTCCCGGACCGTTCGCTCCAAGACCGGTCGTTCCCAGAGGAGGTACTCGTTGAGCTCGCGCTCGCGCCCGTCGTGTCGGAAGCGCAGGGCCAGGGGGAGGGGGCAGCCGGTGGCGACCTCCTCGACCTCGTCGGCGTCGAAGAAGTGGCAGTAGCGGGGAACGCGCGCGTCTCCCGCGAAGGAGAGCAGGGCGTCGCCGGGCTCGACCTCGCTCTCGGAGAGGCCGGCGTCCTCCCAGGGGAGCTCGAGGCGCTCGAGGCGTGCCACGTCGCGGAAGCGCCACAGGGTGACCGCGAGCAGCCCGCCCGGCGCGACGCGCTCGGCCAGCGCCTCGATCAGCGCGGCGCGCTCGGCGCGGCCCGGGACGTGGTGCATCAGGCCGAGGGCGACGACGCCGGCGAAGGGTCCGGGCGGCAGGGAGGCGGCGTCCGTTGCGACGTCGAGGTGGAGGAGCTCCCGGTCGACGGGCAGGTCGGAGCGTTCGCGGGCGCGCGCGAGGAGTGCTGTCGAGGCGTCGACGCCGACGTAGCTCGGACTCCCGTGGCCCTGCGCCTCGCGTCCGCGCATGCGCGCGAGCGCCACGCCGAAGCGCCCCTCTCCGCAGCCGACGTCGAGCACCGGGCCCTTCGGCAGGCGCACCAGCACACGCGTGAAGCCCGGCCAGGGGCCCTCGCGATGGGCGGCGAAGGCCGCGCCGCGCTCTTCGTAGAAGCGCGAGACGATGGCTCGCAGCCGTTCCCGAACGGCCGGCTCCATGGGCGGGGCCTCATTCCGGGAGCGTCTGGCGCAGCACTCGCAGGGCGTTCCCGCCGAGGATCATGCGGACTTCGTCCTCGTCGAAGCCGTCTTCGAGCAGGGCATCCACCACCAGGGGGACGCCGGTCGAGTCGAACACCGTCGTCACCGAGCCGTCGAAGTCCGAGCCGAGGGCGATGTGTCGGCTGCCAACGAGATCGCGCACGTGGCGCATGGCGCGCACGATGCCGCGGGGCGACGTGTCGCACACGGCCCCCTCGAAGTAGGCGACTCCGATCACGCCACCGAGCTCGGCGATGCCGATGATCTCGTCGTCGGTGAGATTGCGCGGCCCGGGGCAGGTGGCCTGGACGCCGGTATGCGACACGACCATGGGCTCGGTCGCGATGGCCAGCACGTCGCGGATCGAGGCCGAGGCGGCGTGGGCGAGATCGACGGTCAGGCCGAGCTCCTCCATGCGCGCGATCACCGCTCGGCCGAGCTCGGTGAGCCCGTGCTTCTCTTCGCCGGCCGAGGAGCCCGAGGCCTCGTTGTCGAAGAAGTGGGCGAGGCCGAGCATCCGGTAGCCGGCCTCGAAGAGGCGGTCGACGCTCTCGAGCTCGCCCTCGAGGGCGTGCAGGCCTTCCAGGGCCATCAGGCCCGCTGCGAGATCCGGGTCGCCCTCGCGCTCGGCCAGGAACGCGTCGAGATCGCCGCGCGAACGCAGTACCCGCAGGCGCCCCTCGCTTCGCTCGGCCGCCTCCTCGAAGCGCTCGAGCTGGAAGAGGGCCCGCTCCCGCAGGCTGCCCCAGGTGCGAAGCGGCCAGCGCTGGGCCACCACGAGCGGCGTCATGATGTCGGCCGCGTCGCTCGAGTTGCGCTCGAAGTTGATGCCGGCCGGCGTCTTGGTGGGCGCGGCGAAGACCTGGAGCGCCACGTTGCCCTCGACCATGCGCGGCAGGTCGACGTGTCCGTGGGCGCTGCGCGCGAGGAGGTCGCGGCCCCACAGGAAGGAGTCGGCGTGGAGGTCGATCACCAGCGAGCTCTGGACCAGGGCCACGGCGCGCTCGCTCGCCGCGTAGGGGCCGGGGGCCGCGACGTTCGCCGTCCGGTCGGCCAGGCCGGGCAGGATCCCGAAGAAGCCGATCGCCGCCACCACGAGCAGCAAGCCGACCAGGATCGCCGCGATGCGGACGATCCGGGCGAGGAGGGTACTCTGGCGGGCCATGGCGACGCCCAGTCTACGCGAACGAGGCTCCCTCGCACCGCAGGGAGATGCTTCGGCTCCGGAGTCGAGCCTCGGCGCCCTCATCGAGGGCGTCATCGCGGCCGAGTCGCTGGACGAGCGCAGCCTGCTCCGCCTGCAACGTCGCCATCCGCGGCCGGGCGGTGGCTTCTGGTCCAAGCGGGACATCCTCGAAGCCTTCCATCGCGAGCAGGCGCGGGATCCGTCCGCCTACGCGTGCGACGCGCGCACGCTGGGTGAGAAGCTCCGCACCTGTCCCACGCGCTCGCTCTCGGGCGTGCTTCCGGTCACGGTGCTGACGCGCCCCTTCCCCTGCCCCGGGCGCTGCACCTTCTGCCCCAGCGACGTCCGCATGCCCAAGAGCTACGTGGCGAGCGAGCCCGGCTGCCAGCGCGCCGAGCAGCACGCCTTCGATCCGTACGCGCAGACCTGGTCGCGCCTCGACGCCTATCGGCGCATGGGCCATCCGACCGGCAAGGTCGAGCTGATCCTCCTGGGCGGCACCTGGTCGCACTATCCAAAGGCCTATCAGCGCTGGTTCGTCGCGCGCTGCTTCGACGCGCTCTGCGATTTCGGGGACGGCGTGGACGGACGCGGGGCCGGGGAGGCGGTGCTCGATCCCTCCGATCCGATCTCCGGCCGGAACGCCGCCGCCGGCGAGTACGACCGGCGCATCCAGGAGCGGCTGCGCTCCCTGTACGGGGGACGCCTCACCGCGCCCCACGAGAGCGCGACCGTCGCGGCGCTCGAGGCGTCGAAGCGCCGCAACGAGACGGCGCGCTGCCGCTGCGTCGGCCTCTCGGTCGAGACGCGCCCCGACCGCGTGAGCGTGGCCGAGGCCCGGCGCCTGCGTGCGCTCGGCGTGACGAAGGTGCAGCTCGGCATCCAGAGCCTCGACGACCGGGTGCTCGCACGGAGCCGGCGCGGCCACGACGTCGGGGCGACCCACCGCGCCATCGCCATCCTGCGGGCCGCGGGCTTCAAGCTGCACGTCCACTGGATGGCGAACCTGCCGGGCAGCGATCCCGAGGCGGATCGCCGCGACTTCGCTCGTCTCTTCTCGGATCCCCGGGTCCGACCGGACGAGCTCAAGGTGTACCCGACGAGCCTGCTCGAGACGGCCGAGCTGATGCGCGACTACGAGTCCGGGCGCTGGCGGCCCTATGCCCCGGACGAGCTGGTCGAGCTCCTGGTGGACTGCCTCCCGACGGTGCCCGACTGGTGCCGCGTGACCCGCGTGATCCGGGACATCCCGTCGCCGGAGATCCACGTCGGGAATCGGGAGACGAACCTGCGGGAGCGGGTGGAGCGCACCCTCGCCGAGCGTGGCGTCCGGCTGCGTGAGATCCGTTCGCGCGAGGTGCGCGGCGAGCGACCGGAGCCCGACGAGACGCGCATCGTGGAGCACGTCTACGAGACGGCGCTCGGCGTCGAGCGCTTCCTCGAGGCCCGCACGGCGGCGGGTCGGCTGGCGGGCTTCCTGCGCCTCTTCCTCCCGCGCCGGGACGCGGCGGCGGAGTTCGCCGCGAGCTTCCCGGAGCTCGAAGGGAACGCGTTGCTGCGCGAGGTGCACGTCTACGGACAGGCGACCGACCCCGGCGAGAGCGCGACCGCGGCCCAGCACGCGGGGCTCGGCCGTCGCCTGGTGCGTCGCGCGGCCGAGCGCGCACGCTGTGCCGGCCATGCCGGGCTCGCGGTGATCTCCGCGGTCGGGACCCATGCGTGGTACCGCGAGCAGGGCTTCGTGCTCGAGGCGGGCTCGCTGTATCCGACGCTTCCGCTCCGCGCCCCGCGGTGAGCGGATCCCGGAGCCCCGTCGGGGGAGACCCGCGGGTTCGGTAGACTCTGGCTCCCCCATGACAACACCGACCGATTCGCCGCCCCAGGCGGGTTCTCCCGCGCCCGTCGTACCCGTTGACTCCGCTGGCTCCGCCGACCCGGCCGTGGGCCCCGAGGGCGCGGCCCGAGGCGAAGCGCAGGCGCCGCCCGCTGCATCGCCGGCGAGGCACTCGGGCCGCGAGGTCGAGCTCAAGCTCGAGTTCCAGCCCGGGGACGCCGAACGACTGCGCGAGCATCCCGCCTTCGCGAGCGGCGCACGCGGGCGCCCGACCACGAGCCCCGTGCGATCGGTGTACTACGACACGCCGGAGCTCGCGCTGTACCGGCGCGGGCTGGTGCTGCGCCTGCGCGACGCGAAGGGCCCCGGCGAGCCGACGATCCAGACGGTGAAGACCCTGGGCGACGCCAGCGCCGGGCTCTTCGACCGGCCCGAGGACGAAGCCGCGGTTCCCGGGGGCGATCCCGACCCCTCGGTCATCGGCGACGCCGCCCTGCGAGCCGCCGTGCTCGAAGAGACCCTGCAGCGCGGGATCCCCCTCGAGGCCGTGGTCGAGACCGAGACGAAGCGCACCAAGCAGGTGGTGGTGCGCGGCGAGAGCCGCATCGAGTGCGCCATCGACGTCGGCGAGGTGCGGACGCGCGTGGGCGCCACACCGCTGAACGAGCTCGAGCTCGAGCTGCTCGAGGGCGAGCCGGCCGATCTCTTCGGGGTGGCGGGGGAGATCCTCGAGGACCTGTCCCTGCTGCCGGCCACGCTCTCGAAGCCGGAGAAGGGCTTCGCGCGGCTGCTGGGCGAGGTCCCCGCGCCCCGCAAGGCGGGCAGCCTCCACGTCCCGGAGGACGCCCGGCTGGACGACCTCGTCGACGCGGTGTTCGAGAGCTGCACCCGGCAGATCGTGGTGAATCGCGCGCCTTCCCTCGCGGGCGACGACCCCGAAGGCGTCCACCAGCTGCGGGTGGGCGTGCGTCGACTGCGCTCGGCCCTCACCCTGTTCCGCTCCTTCCTGCCGACGGACCTCCACGCCGAGCTGCGCGAGGAGCTTCGCTGGCTCGGCGGCGAGCTCGGTCCCGCGCGCGACCTCGACGTGTTCCTGCTCGAGACCCTCGAGCCCCTGCTCCAGTCGCGGCCCGACGACGGGGCGCTCAAGCGCCTGCGTGACGAGGCGGTCGCGGCCCGGGCCGAGGCCTACGACCGCGTGCGCCGGGTCCTTTGCGAGCCACGCCATGCGCGCCTGATCATGCGGCTCGGTGCCGTGCGCGCCGGGAAGGCCTGGCGCGACCAGCGTCTCACCGAGCACTCGGCCCGGCTCTTCGCGCCCGCGCGGGACGTCGGCCGCGAGCTCCTCGCCAAGCGCCACAAGCGGGTGAAGCGCATGGGGGCGGAGCTCGCCTCCTGCTCGATCGCGGAGCTCCACGCCTTCCGCATCGAGATGAAGAAGCTGCGCTACGCCGTCGAGTTCCATCGGTCGCTCTTCGACCCCGAGCTGGCCGACCCCTACATCCAGCGCAGCAGCCGGCTGCAGGACGTGCTCGGCACCCTCAACGACGTCGTCACCACCGAGCGCATGCTCGACGTCCTGCTGACGCGCATGGGCGACGAGTGTCGCCCGGAGCACCAGCGCGCCGCCGGCTTCCTGCTCGGATGGATGGATCACCTGGCCCGGGCCCGGCTCACCAAGCTCGATCGGCTCTGGCGGCGCTTCCGCAAGACGCGCGTCTTCTGGAAGCAGGACTGACGGCGTCCCGGGTGCGGCTCTTGCTGCTGCGACACGCCAAGTCGAGCTGGGGCGACGCCTCGCTCCGCGACCACGATCGGCCGCTCAATCCGAGAGGAGAGCGCGCCGCCACGTTGATGGGCGTCTGGATGCAGCAGCAGGAGTGCCTCCCCGATCTCGTGCTGTGCTCCTCCGCGCGTCGCACCCGCGAGACCTTCGACCGGCTCTGCATCGGCCTCGGCGAGACGCCGGACCTCGAGATCGACGAGTCGCTCTACGACGCTACGCCGAGTCGCATGCTCGCGAGCATCGCTCGCACCCCGGGCCGGGTCTCGAGCCTGCTCGTGATCGCCCACAACCCGGGCACCGAGGACCTCGTCCGCCTGATCGCGCCGAAGGGAGATGCGGGAGCGCTCGAGCGCGCGGCGGCCGGCATGGGCACGGCCCATCTCGCCGACATCACCCTCGAGGCGCCGAAGTGGGCCGAGGTCGCCCCGGGCGCGGGCCGGCTCGAGCGCCTCGTGCGCCCCAAGGAGCTGGTCTAGCGACTGGGTCCCGGGCCCCTGGCGCCCGAATCTGCAAACCTCTCGCCTTCATCGACGGGGTCCCTTCATGAACTCGAATCCGTTGCTCGCTGCCGCCGTGATCCTGATCGCCTTCACGGCCGGCTGGTTCATCGGCCGCACCACCACCCTCGACATCGCCCAGGAGGCGCGCTTGTCGGCCCTCCAGGCCGAGGTCGCCGCCCTGCGCGAGGCGGGCCCCGCCGCGGCGCCCGCCCCGGGCAACCGACCGCCTACGCGCCAGGCCGCCGCCCCGGCCCCCACCGAGGTCAAGAACGTCGAGGTCGGCCGCTCGCCGGTGCTGGGTCCGGAAGATGCGCCCATCACCATCGTCGAGTTCTCGGACTTCCAGTGCCCCTACTGCACGCGGGTCAAGCCGACGCTCGCCCAGGTCCGCGAGGAGTACGGCGACCAGGTGCGCGTGGTCTTCAAGCACTTCCCGCTCTCGTTCCACACCAAGGCGATCCCGGCCCACAAGGCCGCCATCGCGGCCGGGGACCAGGGCAAGTTCTGGGAGATGCACGACCTGATCTTCCAGAACCCGAAGGACCTCGAGCCCGAGCAGCTGCGCGCCCACGCGGAGACCCTGAACCTCGACCTCGCGAAGTTCGACGCGCGCGTGAACGACGCGGCCACCGAGGCCCTCATCACCCAGGACCAGGCCCAGGGCACGAAGCTCGGCGTTCGCGGAACGCCCAGCTTCTTCATCAACGGACGCTTCTTCTCGGGCGCGCAGCCCTTCGCGGCGTTCAAGGCCCGGATCGACGAGGAGCTCGAGCGCGGAGAGCAGGGGTAGGGCGGGTCTGCCGGCAGCTCACAGGGGTTT
Organism: Myxococcota bacterium; assembly: GCA_030065975.1. Classification (GTDB taxonomy): domain Bacteria; phylum Myxococcota_A; class UBA9160; order UBA9160; family UBA6930; genus JASJCN01. The sequence continues at coordinate 11,884 of JASJCN010000068.1, read as the reverse complement.
CGGACAGAGGCTCGCGTCGAGGTGAAGGCGAAGCGTTGAAGGTCCATCTGGTCCGCCACGCCAAGGCGGAGAAGCGGAGCGAGTGGGACGGCCCGGACCTGCTCCGGCCCCTCACCTCCCAGGGAACGGCGCAGTCCCGTGGCATCGCCGAGCAGCTGCTGGGTGAGAAGGTCGAGCGGCTGGTCTCGAGCCCGCATCTGCGCTGCCGCCAGACGCTTCGCCCGCTGTCCGAGGCCACGGGCCTCCCCGTCGAGATCCACGAGTCCCTGGCCAAGGGCGAGTCCCCCGCCAAGGCCATCGACGGGCTGCGCTCTCTCGGAGCGAGCCGGGTGGTGTGCTGCACGCACTCCGAGCTGCTCGATCGCCTGGAGAGCGAGCTGATCGAGGCGGGCATCCAGGTGGGACGCACCCTTCGCGAGCTCGGCGACTCCCTCGACCCGGGCACCCGGCGGCTCGCGGTGCTCGACATGGGCAGCACTTCGTTCCACCTGATGGTCGCGGACGTCGCGTCGTCGGGCTCGATCCGGATGGTCGACCGCGTGCGCGATCAGCTGCGGCTCGGCGCCGTCCTCGCGGAGCACGGCCACATTCCCGAGCCCGTCTGCGAGCGCGCCGTCGCCGCCGCCAAGGCCACCCGGAAGCGGGTCGCCGCGCTCGGCGCCGAGCAGATCCTGCCCGTCGCGACGGCCGCCCTGCGCGAGGCCGACAACGGCAGCGAGCTCGCCGACCGGCTGGCGAGCGCGCTCGGCGCGCCCGTGCGTCTGCTGTCCGGGGAGGAGGAGGCGCGCATCATCTTCGGGGCCTTCCGCCGGCGCATCCTGCTGCCGCGGAAGTCGACCACCCTGGGCCTCGACCTCGGCGGCGGCAGCCTCGAGCTGGTGCTGGGAAGCGAGAAGGGCGTGGAGTGGGAGACGACGCTTCCCCTCGGCGTGGCCCGCCTCCAGCGCAGCCTGGTCAAGAGCGACCCGATGAAGAAGAAGGAGGGGCGGAGGATCGCCTCGCGCGTGCGCGAGGAGCTGCTCCCGGTTCGCAAGCGCCTGCGTGACGCCCGGCCCGGCCTGTGCGTCGCGGCGGGTGGGACGGCTCGGGCCCTGGGCTTCCTCGCCGTCGGGCTGCGCGGGCTCCGCCCGATCCGCTCGGTGAACGAGCTGCACCTGAGCATCGAGGAGCTGGCCCACATCGGCGACCGCCTGCGCCGCGCGAGCCACGACGAGCGGCTGGGTCTGCCTGGCATGAAGGCCAAGCGCGCCGACCTGCTTCCCACCGGCGCGCTGATCATCGAGATCCTGCTCGAGGAGCTCGGGCTGGACGGCCTGACCATCACGGACTGGGGCCTGCGAGAGGGGATCCTGCTCGAGGCGCTGGAGACTCCCAGGGCGTCCTGAGAAAAATTTACGATCGTATTGAAAAAATAGTACGGTCGTATACTCTCGGGCCATGTCCAAGGACACGGCCGAGACGAAGGGGCAACGGCGCCGGGGCGAGATCCTCCGCGCGGCGGCCGATCTGAGCACCGCCGAGGGGCTCGAGAGCCTCTCCCTGAGCCGGATCGCCGGCGAGGTCGGGCTCACCAAGCCGGGAGTGGCGGCCCACTTCGCCTCCAAGGAGGCCCTGCAGCTGGCGGTGGTCGACGAGGCTGCCGAGGCCTACGCCGGGCCTCTCGAGCCGGCCTACCGCGAGAGCGAGGCGGGCTTGTCGCGCCTCGCGGCCCTGGCCCACGCCTGGCTCGATCACCTCGACGGGCTCTCCTATCGGGGCGGCTGCTTCTTCGCGGCGGCCGGACACGACTTCAGCGGCCGCCCCGGCCCGGTTCGCGACGCCGTCGCCCGACACACGCGCGAGTTCCTCTCGCGTCTGGAGGAGCAGGCCGCACTCGCCGCGCGCCTCGGGGAGCTCCGCCCCGACGTCGAGCCCCGCGCGCTCGCCTTCACGCTCCACGCCCTGCCGCTCGAGGCGAACCTGCGTCGCCAGCTGCTCGACGAGCCCGATGCCTTCGAGCTCGCCCGTCGCGCCCTTTCCGCCACGCTCGCCCGCGCGAGCGTCGGCGCTGTGGAGGAGATCCCCCGATGACCGGATCCGACGACCGCCTGCTTCGCAACAGCCTGCGCGCCAACGCCGGCTTCTCGACGCTCTCCGGGCTGGCCTTCTGCTTCGCCGGCGCGCCCATCGCCGGGTTCATCGGCGTGGCGCCGGCTGCACTCGTCACCAGCGTCGGCGTGAACCTGCTCGGGTTCGCGGCGGCGCTGCTCTGGCTCTCGTCGCGGCCGCGCATCTCGCTCGTGCTCGCGCGGATCGTGATCGGTCTCGACCTCGCCTGGGTGGCCGGCACGGCGGTCGCGATCTACGCCGATGTCTTCACCCGCGGCGGTGCGCTCGCCGCCCTGGCCATCGCCGCCGTCGTGCTCGACTTCGCCGTGCTCCAGTGGCTCGGCGTGCGCCGGCTCGAGCGTGCGAGGCCCGTGGCCACGACGTCGCCCCGCGCCGAGCACGCCGGAGCCGGGGCGTGACGGCGCCCCGGACCCTCGCGGCGGCCACGGCCGTGCTCGTCGGGCTGCCGCTCGGGCAGGCCCTCCTCGAGCGCAGCGTCTCGCTTCCCGTCGGGCCGGCGCGCATGGCGGTGATCGCCGGCTGTGCGTTGGCGCTGGTCCCGCTCTCCTGGGCGGGGCTCGAGCGGCTCGTCGGAGGGCCACTCGGTGCCGGGGCGCGGGCCAGCGCCGCCGTGCTCGTGCCGCTCCTCGCCGTGGCGCTCCTGCTCGTGGTCGCGCGCTTCGGCGACGGCCCCTTCGGCCCGGTGCCCGGCGGCCCCTTCGCGGCCGTCGCCTCGCCGCCGCCCGCGGACTGGTCCCTGGCCGCGTCGCTGCGCTACGCGGAGCTCGAGGTCGACCCCGATCGGCCGCGCACCCTCGAGACCCTGGTGCTGGTGCACCGCGGTGCCCTCTACGTGGCCGCGAACATGCCCGAGGACAAGCGCTGGCCCGCGGTGGTGCGCGACCACGGGGAGGCGCGCATCCGCCTGGGTGGAGAGGCCGTGTACGCGACCCGCGCCGACTTCGTCCAGTCGCGGGCGGAGACCGAGGAGCTGCTCGACGCGATGGCCGGCAAGTACGGCTTCGACGTCTCCCTCGGCGGGGACATCTGGTTCTTCCGCCTCTCGCCTCGGAGCTAGCTCCTCATCCGGTGGCGCCGGGATCGCTCTTGCCGATCTCGTCGAGGCGCTCCTGGAGGGAGAGCTTGTCGAGGCTCTCGAGGGAGAGCTCGGCGAAGATGCGAATGCGCCGCTCGAGCAGGCCGTAGACCCGGCGGAACTCGAGGCGCTGGGCCTCGTCCCCGTCCTCGCAGGCGGCGGGGTCGGGGGCGCCCCAGTGGGCGGTCATCGGCTGGCCGGGCCAGGCCGGGCAGGTCTCGCCCGCCGCGGAGTCGCAGACGGTGAAGACGAAGTCGAGGCGCGGGGCGTCGGCCGCGGCGAACTCGTCCCAGCTCTTGCTGCGCATTCCGTCGGTGTCGTGTCCGAGCTGCTCGAGCAGCTCGAGCGCCATGGGATGAACGCGCCCCGTTGGTCGGGAGCCGGCGCTGTGGGTGCGGAAGCGGTCGCCTCCGAGGCGGGTGAGCAGGGCCTCGGCGAGGATGCTCCTCGCCGAGTTGCCCGTGCACAGGAAGAGCACGTGGTAGGGGTGGGCCATGGGCCCCGAGCCTACGCGGACGCGCCCTCTCCCGCGAGCTGGAACGAGAGGGATTCCCCGTTCTCGGCACAGCTTCCCAGGATCTTCGAGCCCTCGGGGAACGCACCCTCGAGGATCCGCGTGGCCAGGGGGTCCTGGACCAGGCGCTGGATCACGCGCTTGAGCGGCCGCGCTCCGTAGTGGGGGTCGTAGCCCCGGTTGGCCAGCAGGGTGCGCGCCTCGTCGGTCAGCTCGAGCTCGATGCGCCGGTCCGCCAGCAGCTTGCGCACCCGCGCCAGCTGGATGTCGACGATGCGATCGATGTGCTCGCGGGCGAGCTGGTGGTAGATCAGCGTGTCGTCGACCCGGTTCAGGAACTCGGGCTTGAAGTGGCCGCGCAGCGCGTCCATCACCCGCCGGGTCATCTCGTCGCGATCTTCCTCGCCGAGCTCGACGATGTGCTGGCTGCCGATGTTCGAGGTCATGATCAGGACCGTGTTGCGGAAGTCCACGGTCCGGCCCTGGCCGTCGGTCAGGCGGCCGTCGTCGAGCACCTGGAGCAGCACGTTGAACACGTCGGGGTGGGCCTTCTCGATCTCGTCGAAGAGCACCACGCTGTAGGGGCGCCGGCGCACGGCCTCGGTGAGGGCGCCGCCCTCCTCGTAGCCGACGTAGCCCGGAGGCGCGCCGATCATGCGGGCCACGGAGTGCTTCTCCATGAACTCGCTCATGTCGATGCGGATCATGGCCTGCTCGTCGTCGAACAGGAACTCCGCGAGCGCGCGACACGTCTCGGTCTTGCCCACGCCCGTGGGGCCGAGGAAGATGAACGAGCCGATCGGGCGATCGGGATCCTGCAGCCCGGCGCGCGCGCGGCGCACCGCGCTCGACACCGCGGCCAGCGCCTCGTCCTGGCCCACCACCCGGCGGCCCAGGTTGCGCTCCATCGAGAGCAGCTTCTCCTGCTCGCCCTCGAGCATCTTCGAGACGGGGATGCCGGTCCACTTGGAGACGATCTCCGCGACCTCCTCGGAGGTCACGACCTCGGAGAGCACCGAGCCGCCCTGCTGCAGCTCGGTCAGGTGCCCCTCCTCGTCGTGGAGGCTCTTCTCCAGCTCGACGAGCTCGCCGTACTGGATCTGGGCGGCGCGCTCGAGGTCGCCCTCGCGGCGACGCCGCTCGAGCTCGGCCTGCAGCTTCTCGCGCTGCTCCTTCAGCTCGCGCACCTTGCCGATGGCGCCCTTCTCGTTGTCCCAGCGCGCCTTCAGCGCGTCGGAGTCGTCGCGGATCTCGGCGATCTCGCGCTCCAGGTCCTCCAGGCGCGCGCGACTCGCGTCGTCCTCCTCCTTGCGCAGGGCCTCGCGCTCGATCTCGAGCTGGGTCTTCTTGCGCTCGAGCTGGTCGAGCTCCTCGGGCATCGAGTCGATCTGCACGCGGACGCGGCTCGCGGCCTCGTCCACGAGGTCGATCGCCTTGTCGGGCAGGAAGCGGTCGGTGATGTAGCGGTTCGAGAGCGTCGCCGCGGCCACGAGCGCCGTGTCCTGGATCTGGACGCCGTGGTGCACCTCGTAGCGCTCCTTCAGGCCGCGCAGGATCGAGATGGTGTCCTCGAGGCTGGGCTCGCCCACCATCACGGGCTGGAAGCGCCGCTCGAGCGCGGCGTCCTTCTCGACGTGCTTGCGGTACTCGTCGAGGGTGGTCGCGCCCACGCAGCGCAGCTCGCCGCGGGCGAGGGCAGGCTTCAGCATGTTGGCCGCGTCGGCGGCGCCTTCGGCCGCACCTGCGCCCACGATGGTGTGCAGCTCGTCGATGAAGAGGATGATGCTGCCGTCGGCCTCGGAGACCTCGCGCAGCACCGCCTTCAGGCGGTCCTCGAACTCGCCGCGGTACTTGGAGCCGGCGATCAGCGCGCCGATGTCGAGGGCGACGACGCGCCGATCCATCAGCGACTCGGGCACGTCGCCCGCCACGATGCGCTGGGCGAGGCCCTCGGCGATGGCCGTCTTGCCCACGCCGGGCTCGCCGATCAGCACCGGGTTGTTCTTGGTGCGGCGCGAGAGCACCTGCACCACGCGGCGGATCTCCTCGTCGCGGCCGATCACCGGATCGAGCTTGCCGCTGCGCGCGACCTCGGTCAGGTCGCGTCCGAACTTGGCCAGGGCCTGGTACTTCGACTCCGGGTCCTGATCCGTGATGGGGGCGCTGCCGCGCACGCTCTCGAGGGCCTTCTGGATGGCCTCGGGAGAGGCGCCCTGGTCCGCCAGCAGGCGTCCCGCGGGCTCGCCCGTCTCGGCGGCGATGGCGAGCAGCAGGTGCTCGGTGGAGACGTACTCGTCGCCGCGCGCCTCGGCGTGGCCGAAGGCGGCCTCGAGGATGCGTGCGGTCGCGGGAGAGATCTGCGCCTGGGCGCCGCCGTGGACCTTGGGCAGGCCCTCGAGCGCCTCTTCGAGCTTCGCCTGCAGGCCGTCCAAGGGCACGCCGATCTTCTGCAGGATCGGGACGGTGCTGCCTTCGGGCTGACCCACCAGCGCGCGCAGCAGATGCGCAGGCACGATCTGGCTGTGGCCGCGCGCAGCGGCGTCGGACTGCGCCTCCGAAAGGGCTTCCTGGCTCTTGAGGGTGAGCTTGTCGTATCGCATGGAGGAAGGCATAAGCACGCGAAGCCGCCTGACAAGCGGCTTCGCGGCGGGACCTTCCCCCGGGGCGCGACGCGCCCCCCTGGACTAGCCCGTCTTCTTGCGCAGCGCGATGAACGTGTCGACGTTGCCGCGGCGCACGAGGAGCAGCGCGCCCTTCTCGGATCCCGAGAGCGAGTCCCGGAAATCACTCAGGCCGCCGACCTCCTCCTGGTTTACCTGCAGGATGACGTCGCCCTGACGCAGGCCGGCCTCGGCGGCGGAGCTGCCGGGCTCGACGCCGGTGACGAGAATGCCCTCCTCGTCCTCCATGCCGAGCTGCTCGGCGACGTCGGGCGTCAGCTCCTTCACCTCGAGGCCGTAGGCCTCGGCCTTCTCGGTCGGCGCTTCGCCGCTGGGCAGGCTCGCTCGGGCCAGCTGCTCGCCCCGCTCGAGCTCGCCGAGCTCGACCGAGAGCGTCTTCTTCTTGCCCTTGCGCAGGACGACCACGGCGGCCTCGCTCCCGACGGGGGCCGCGGCGACGAGCTTCGGGAGCTTCTCCATCTCCTCCACGGCCTGGCCGTTGAACTCGACGATCACGTCGCCGGCCTTCAGGCCGCCTTCGGCCGCCGGGCCCTCGGGCTCGACCTTGGAGACGAGGGCGCCCGAGCGGTCGGGCAGGCCCATGAGCTCGGCCTTGTCCTCGTCGATGGCCTCGATGTAGACGCCGAGCCAGCCGCGCGAGACGCGGCCGCTGGCGCGCAGCTGGGGCAGGATCGACTTGGCGAGGTTCACCGGGACCGCGAAGCCGATCGTGTTGGCCCGCGGGTTGATGGCGGTGTTGATGCCCACGACCTGGCCACGCAGGTTGAGGAGCGGTCCGCCCGAGTTGCCCGGGTTGATGGCCGCGTCGGTCTGGATGAAGTCGTCGAAGCGGCGGCTCTCGCTGCGCTGGTTGATCTCGCGGTGCTTGGCGGAGACGATGCCGGCGGTGACCGTGTGCTCGAGGCCGAAGGGGTTGCCGATCGCGATCACCCAGTCGCCGGGGCGGATGCGGTCGGAGTCGCCGAGCGGGAGGTAGGGCAGCTCGCGCTCCACCTCGATGCGGATCAGCGCCACGTCGGTCTTGGGGTCGCGTCCCACGACCGTCGCCTCGGCGGTCTCCTCGTCCTGGAACTGAACGACGATCTTGTCCACGTCCTCGATCACGTGGTTGTTCGTCACGATGTAGCCGTCGTCCGAGATGATGAAGCCGGTGCCGAGGCTCGGGACGTTGTTGCGCGGCATCTGGAACAGCTCGCCGAAGGGCTGGCCGCCGAAGAACTCCTCGAGCGGATGGCGCCGGCGCTGGCTCGGCGTGATGGTCCGCTCGGTGCGGATGTTCACCACGGCCGGTGAGACCTGCTCGGCCAGCTCGGCGAAGCTCGGCGGAGCCCCGCCCGGCGGCGTCGCGATGACGCCCGACTCGCTGCCTTCGACCCAGAAGGGGTCGGCCTTGGCCGGGGCGGCTTCTTCGTCGTCGCCGAAGAAGCCCTTCGCCTCCGCCTGGCGCTCCTTGAGCGTGACGTCGACGTCGAGGAATCCCGCCGCCGACAGCACACCGAAGGCTACGGCGAGAATGAGAAGGGTACGCACGACACCGGCAAGCTTCATCGACACACTCCTGTGATCCCTGTTTCCGCGGTTCCAAGGTCGCTCACGACTCGCTCCGGCCGGGGCGGGATCCGCCCATTCGACCGGGGCGCCTTGGGCGCGAGAATCGTCTGGGAACCGTCCAGAGGGTGGACGCCGTTGTATGACGCCGCGCAAGCCCCTGCGGTTCCAGTCATTTTTCCGGGGGCGCTCAGTTCAGGGGGACCCTCACATGGTACCGGCCGCGTCCGCGCTGAACCACGACCAGCGCCCGGGAGCGGCCCCGGAGGTCCAGCACGGCCCGGCGGACGGCCTCGTCGCCCTCCAGGGCCTGGCCGTTGATGGCGAGCACGAGGTCTCCCGACTGGACGCCCACGCTGCCTGCGCCGCCTCCGGCGCGCACGCTCGCGACCCGGGCCGCGCCGTTCTCGCCCGGCTCGAGGGTGAGCCCCAGGATCTGCTCCAGCAGGGCCGGGAACTCCGCGGCGGGGATGGCCTCGGTTCGCAGGGAGAACTTCTCGCCCTCGCCGTCGCGGTGGACGCGGATCTCGATGTCCTCCTCCTCGGTGCTGCGCTCGAGGATCTCGTAGAACTCCCGGGCCGAGCGGATCGGCGTCCGCGAGGCGTGGGTGACGACGTCGCCGCGCTCGAGCTTCCCGTCCGCCGGGCCTCCGTCCCGGACCCGGCTCACCAGGGCGCCGGAGAGCCGGGAGGGCAGGCCCATCACCTCGGAGAGCCGCGGGTCGAGGTCCTGGAGGTCGAGCCCCAGCCAGACCGGCGCCACCTCGCCCTTGGTGAGGAGCGCGTGCACGACGCGCTTGGCCACGTCGATCGGGATGGCGAACCCGACGCCCTCGGCGCCGCCGTAGATCGCGGTGTTGATGCCGATCAGCTCGCCCGTCGCCGTGAGCAGCGGGCCGCCCGAGTTGCCCGGATTGATCGCCGCATCGGTCTGCAGGAAGCCGTGGAAGATGCGCTCGTCCGAGCGGAAGGAGCGGTTGGACGCCGACAGCACGCCCGTCGTCACCGTGTTGGAGAGACCGAACGGGTTGCCGATCGCGATCAGCGGCTCGCCCACCATCAGCGATTCCGACGTGCCCGGCGACACCCAGGGGATCCGCTCGCCGGTGTCGATGCGCAGGATCGCGAGGTCGTGGTTGGGCTCGGCGCCCACGAGCTCGGCCTCGAACTCGCGCCCGTCGGAGAGGGTCACGCGGATCACGTCGGCCTGGGCGATCACGTGCTCGTTCGTCAGGACGTGGCGATCGGCGTCGATCACGACGCCCGATCCGAGGCTCTGGGAGCGCTGGGAGAGGTTGGGCTCGAAGAAGTCGCGGAAGAAGCGGTCGAAGAAGGGATCGCCGGAGCGACCGAAGGGCCGCCGCTGGACCACCCGCTCGGTGGTGATGTTGACCACGGCCGGCCCCACGCTCTCGACGACCTCGACCGTGGCGGTGCGGCGCAGGAAGGGATCGTCCGCGTGTCCCGGCTGCGCCGGCAGCAGCCAGGCGACCGCGAGCAGGGTCGGGAGCAGGCAGGTGAGCGGGAGTCGGATGTGCATGGATGGCAGGTCGTGATCCCGGTTCGGATTCGGGGCTAAGGTCCCGGACGAGATCGCCGGAGCCTACGTCCCTCGCGCGGGGCCGCCAGCGGCCACATCCACGCGGAGCGACCCCCGGAGCGAACCCCGGAGCGAACCCCGGAGCGAACCCATTGGACGATCCCTCGATCGAGGCATTCGCCGCGGCCTTCGGCCGGCGCCCCGAAGTGGCCGTGGCCGCCCCGGGCCGCGTCAACCTGATCGGCGAGCACACCGACTACAACGAGGGCCTGGTCCTGCCCTGCGCCATCGACCGCCGCACCCGGGTGCTGGCCGCACCGCGCAGCGACGGCCTGGTGCGAGCGGTCTCCGAGGGACAGGACGGCCGCATCGAGATGGATCTGGCCCGGCCCGAGCGCCGGGGCGACTGGGGTGACTACGTGCTGGGCCCGCTGCTCGCGATCCAGTCGCGCGGCCTCGCCTCGACCGGGCTCGACCTGCACGTCGACAGCGACCTGCCCCGCGAGTCCGGGCTCTCGAGCTCGGCCGCCCTGGGCGTCTCGGTCGCCGGGGCGGCCGCGGCGGCCCACGGGCTCGATCTGGGGCCGCGGGACTGGGCCGAGCTCGCGCACCATGGCGAGCACCACCACGTGGGAGTCGCCTGCGGGATCATGGACCAGTTCGCGAGCGCGCTGTCCCGGCGCGACCACGTGCTGCGGATCGATTGCCGCACGCGGGAGGTCGAGCCGGTTCCCTTCGCCGCCCGGGCCGCCCTCTTGATCGCGCAGTCCGGCGTGGTGCGGCGGCTGGCCGAGGGCGGGTACGTCGCGCGGGTCGAGGAGTGTCGCGCGGCGCTCAAGGGCGCGCAGAAGGCGGGGGTCGCGCCGGCCGAGGCCACGTCGCTCCGCGCGCTCGGCGTGGACGACCTCCCGGCCCTCGAGCGCGCGCTGCCGGACGTACCGCTGCGTCGCGCGCGTCACGTGCTGACGGAGAACGCGCGCGTCGAGGCGACCTGCGCCGCCCTGCGCGCGGGCGATCTCCCCCGGGTGGGCGAGCTCCTGAAGCAGGGGATGGCGAGCCTGCGCGACGACTTCGAGGTGAGCGTGCCCGAGCTCGACGTGCTGTGTCGCCTGGGCGACGCCGCGCCGGGCTGCTTCGGCTCGCGCCTGACGGGCGCCGGCTGGGGCGGCTGCACGCTCCATCTCGTGGAGCCCGACGCCGCCGGGTCGGTGGCCGAGGCCATCGCCGCCGGCTTCGAGCGCGAGGTGGGCCGGCGCCCGGTCGTCCTCGAGGTGGCCCCGGCCGAGGGGGCCCGGATCCTCCCGCTCTAGGGCCGCCCCGCGCTCCGCGGCTGGCGTATGCTCCAGGCGAGGTCCGGCCATGACGTCTGCCTTCGTGGACCGCCTGCTCGCTTCCGACGAGCCCTCGATCCGCTTCAAGACCCGCGTCCAGGTGTTGGGCGAGTCGCCCGACTCCCGGCGGATTCGAGCGCTGCGACGCGAGATCCGCGATTCGCCGCGCGCGCGCGCCCTGCTCGCGGAGCGGGACGGCGAGGGCCGCATCGCCCCGAAGCGCCACCCCTACTTCAAGTTCAAGGGAGCGCACTGGGTGATGGCCACCCTGGCGGACCTCGGCTACCCGCCCGGCGACCGCTCGCTGCTCCCCGCCCGGGATCAGCTGATGGACTGCTGGCTCGCGCCGCGCTCCTACTACACGGAGTTCGAGGTCGAGTCGAAGGCGGCGAGCTACCGGCGCCAGGGCGTGCCCGTGATGCAGGGGCGCCCGCGTCGCTGCGCCTCGCAGCAGAGCAACGCGCTGTGGAGCGTGATGGGCCTCGGCCTGGCCGACGAACGCGCAGAGCAGCTGGTCGAGCGATTGCTCCACTGGCAGTGGCCCGACGGCGGCTGGAACTGCGATCGCAATCCCGCGGCCACCCATTCCTCGTTCATGGAGAGCCTGCTTCCGCTGCGCGCGCTCGCGCGGGTCGACACGCCGGAGGCCCGGCGCGCGGCGCGACGCGCGGCCGAGATCTTCCTGAAGCGGCGCCTGTTCCGGCGCGAGTCGACCGGCGAGGTGATGCGCCCGGGGTTCCTGAAGCTCCACTACCCGAGGTACTGGCACTACGACGTCCTCGGCGGCCTCAAGGTGCTCGCCGAAGCGGGATTCCTCTCGGACCCGCGTTGCGAGGAGGCCCTCGACTGGCTCGAGTCGAAGCGCCTGCCCGACGGGGGCTGGCCCGCCGAGGCGCGCTTCTACGTCCGGAGCGCGCGCGAGCAGAGCCGCATCGAGTGCGTCGACTGGGGCCGCTCGTCGAGCAAGCGCAGCAACGAGTGGGTCAGCGTCGAAGCGCTCGCCGTGCTGTCCGCTGCGGGCAGGAGCTAGCGCGACGCGGCTACTTGCGGGCCGCCTCGCCCGGGTCGGGGCCGCCGGCACCGGGC
>JASJCN010000067.1 GCA_030065975.1 Myxococcota bacterium | reverse complement strand
AGGGATTCCAAATGACCCGCACCATCGTCGCTTCCATCCTCGCTTTCGGACTCGCCGCCGCGGCCCCCGCGCTCGCCGAGTCGACGACCCAGACCCCCGCCCCGGCCCAGATCGAGAAGGCCGAGAAGACCTACCGCCCGCTGGTGCGCCAGAGCACCCGCGAGCGCTGGGCCGGCGGACCGCGCGAGCGCCTGTCGCAGAGCGACGAGCTCATCCGCGCCCAGGCCCTCGACCTCGCCCTGCCGCCGGCCAACCCGGCCTTCCAGGGTGGCGCCAGCCTGGGCTTCTAGCTCGCGCACAGAGCCTCTTTCCCAGCCACTTCCCCGACCCCGAGAACGCCGGGCCCCTCCCCTGGGCCCGGCGTTCGCACGTTCGGACCCCATCCGGACCCCATCCGGACCCGTCCGGACGCCGCCGGCCCTCGGTGACGACACCGCTTGCCGCCGTCCCGGGGCACGGCTCGTCGCCGTCCGCGATACCCTCGACGCCCGTGTCGGCCGCTGCTCAAACACCCGATGCCGAGCCGACCGGAGCCCCGGGGCGCGGCGGGACTCCCCGTCCGCCGGGCTTTCCCCAGTTCGCCGCCGGGGTCGCGTCCTGGTTCGGCGGCTGGGGCATGCAGCAGGTCATGTTCTCGTGGCTCGTGGTCGGCGAGCTCCGCGCCAGTGCCGAGTGGGTCGGCATCGTGCAGACGTCCTCCATGCTCCCCGCCCTGCTGCTGCTCCCCCTCGGCGGCGCGGTCGCGGACCGATTCGACCCGCGGAGCCTGCTGATCCGCCTGCACGTGATCGCGGCGCTGCCGCCTCTGGTGCTCGCCTGGGTGGTGTCCCAGGGCTGGCTCTCCATTCCGGGCCTCGTCGTCTACGGCATGGCCATGGGCACGGTGATGGCGTTCTCGATTCCCGCCCGGGACAGCCTGCTCTCGCGCGTCGCGGGCAGCGACCTGATGCGCGCGGTCACCGCCACGACGATCGCGCAGTTCGGTTCGCAGGCCGTGGGCACCCTGCTCGCGGGTGCGGCCCGCTGGACCGGGACGCCGCTCATGCTGTGCCTCCAGGCGGCCACCCTCGCATCCGGGGCCATCACCACGGCGGGCGTCCCGCGTCGCTCTGCCGAGGCAGCGGCGACGAAGCGTCCCCACGCCGCTCTCGAGTCGCGATCCGACGGAGCGGCGCTGACCGAGGGACTCCGCTTCGTGCTCGGCTCGGACATCCGCGGCGTCCTGATCCTGCTGTGCGGGGTGGGGCTCTTGTTCATGGGCCCCTTCCTGGTCGTGTTCCCGCTGCTGGTCCGCGACCTCTACGGAGGCGACGAGCGCCACCTCTCGGTGGTCCTGATGCTGTTCCCGATCGGCACGATCGCGGGCTCGTTCGTGCTGCTCGCCCGGGGCGGGATCCAACGCAAGGGGCGCGCCCTGCTCATCGCCCTCTCGGTCGGGGCCTCCATGCTCGTGATCATCGGGCAGGGCCTCCCCTTCTGGGGCTTCCTGCTCGCGACCCTGTGCTGGGGCATGGCCGGCGCCGTGTTCATGAACTGCAGCCGGACGCTCTTCCAGCAGGCCGCGCCCGCGGAGCGGCGCGCCCGGGTGCTCTCGGTCTACCAGCTCGGCTTCATGGGCGCGGGGCCGCTAGGCGCCCTGCTGGCCGGGGGCGTCGCGGCCAGCGCCGGCCCGCTCCCGACCCTGATCGCCTTCGGCTCGGGGATGCTCCTGCTGGTGGCCGGGGTCGCAGTGGCGACCCGCGTCCCGACCCTGCGCTAGGGGCCCACTCGGGCCCACTTGGGACCGCGGGGACCCTCGATTGACCCCGAGGGGGGAAGCTTCGGGCTCAGGCCAGGGCGTTGACAGGCCGATCCAGCCCTATAATCTTCCATCCGCATATCCGAATGAATGATCCGAGTGCGGCCACCGGTCGGCTCGAAGGAGACCCGCGCATGTCCTCCCAGGTTCCCCCCTTCAAGGTGGCCGACCTCTCCCTGGCCGAGCTCGGACGCAAGGAGATCCGCCTCGCCGAGCACGAGATGCCCGGCCTGATGGCGCTGCGGAAGCGCCTCGGCAACCAGAAGCCCCTCGACGGCGTGAAGATCATGGGCAGCCTGCACATGACCGTGCAGACCGCCGTGCTGATCGAGACGCTGACCGCACTCGGCGCCGACGTGCGCTGGGTGTCGTGCAACATCTTCTCCACCCAGGACTCCGCCGCGGCGGCCGTGGCCGTGGGACCGGACGGCACGCCCGAGGATCCCAAGGGCATCGCCGTCTACGCCTGGAAGGGCGAGACCCTCGAGGAGTACTGGTGGTGCACCAACGTCGCGCTCCAGTGGCCCGACGGCTCGGGCCCGGACCAGATCGTGGACGACGGTGGCGACGCCACGCTCGTGCTCCACAAGGGCCTCGAGTTCGAGAAGGCCGGCAAGATCCCGGAGTTCAACCCGGAGACCGACCCCGAGGAGTGGGGCGTGATCCTGCAGCTCCTGAACGAGCAGGCCGAGGCGGACCCCGGCCGCTGGGGACGGCTCACCGCGAACATCGGCGGCGTCTCCGAGGAGACCACCACCGGCGTGCTGCGCCTCTACCAGATGGAGAACGACGGCAGCCTGCTCTTCCCCGCGATCAACGTGAACGACTCGGCCACCAAGTCGAAGTTCGACAACACCTACGGCTGCCGACACTCGCTGATCGACGGGCTCTTCCGCGCCACCGACGTGATGCTGTCCGGCAAGGTCGCCGTGGTGTGCGGGTACGGCGAGGTGGGCAAGGGCTGCGCCCAGGCCCTCCGCGGCCAGGGCGCGCGCGTGATCGTGACCGAGATCGATCCGATCTGCGCACTGCAGGCGGCGATGGAGGGCTACGAGGTCAAGACCCTCGAGGACGTGGTGTCGACCGCAGACGTCTTCATCACCACGACGGGCAACTTCGACATCATCCGCGCCGACCACATGGCGCAGATGAAGGACAAGGCGATCGTCGGCAACATCGGCCACTTCGACAACGAGATCGACATGGCCGGCCTGAAGAAGATCCCGGGCATCCGCTGCGAGAACATCAAGCCGCAGTACGACGAGTGGATCTTCCCCGACGGCCACAGCGTGCTGATCCTCGCGGAGGGACGCCTGCTGAACCTCGGCTGCGCCACCGGCCACCCGAGCTTCGTGATGAGCGCGAGCTTCACCAACCAGGTGATCGCGCAGATCGAGCTGCACGAGCACCCGGAGAAGTACGAGAAGAAGGTGTACGTGCTGCCCAAGCACCTCGACGAGGAGGTCGCGCGGCTCCACCTCGACCAGCTCGGCGCCAAGCTCACGCGTCTGACGCCCGCTCAGGCGGAGTACCTCGGCGTGACCATCGAGGGCCCGTTCAAGGCGGAGCACTACCGCTACTAGGGAGCTCTGCACGGTTTTTCTACACGGACCGTCCGAGCCCGACCGTTGCGTGTAGTCGACACCTGCAGAGCCCCCTAGGCGATCGGCCTCACGCGCGAACGCGTCACACAACGCGTCGCGTCACCCCGCGCACAAGTTCCGCTTCCCCCGGCCCCCCCGCGCGCAGTACCATGCTGCGCGGCAGGAGGGGCCTGGGGATGCAGGGTGTGGTTCGTACGCCCGCGCGCCGGTGCGGCGTGCGGGCCCCGTGGACGGGGTGGCGGCAGCAGCGTTCCGGCGGATCGGGAAGCGTCCTTCGAGCGGCCTGGATCGCACTCGCGCTCGTCGCGTGGATCGCGCCGACCTCCGCGCGCGCCTTCGAGTTCTTCGACGGGCGCCTCGCGGTGCACGGGTTCTACGAGTTCCAGCTGCGCAGCATCGCGCGGAACTTCGACCCCGACGACGGCTTCGACGTCACCCAGATGGCGAACATCCTGAACCTCGAGATCGAGGCGGATCTCGCGCCGGACGGGTTCGGGCCCTTCGACCTCGTCACCGTCTTCTCCCGCATCGAGGTCCGCTACGACTGCGTCTGGTCCGGCGGCTGCGGGACCTTCCCGAGCATCGAGACGTTCGGGAACGACATCCGCCGCCTGCCCAAGCGCCTGGAGGACGGGCGACGCCTCGGCCACATCGGCGCGGTGCCCGACGGCGACATCCGCTACTTCCGCGGGGAGCCCGGCGAGGAGTTCCGCTGGATCTTCCGCGGCAAGCCCCGCGGCTCGCGCAAGCCCTTCCAGCTCGGGAGCGTGAACGGCTTCGACAACTTCTCGGCCTCCCCGGGCCCCGACGGCATCCAGGGCACCGACGACGACCCGGGCCCCTTCTTCTTCTCCCGCTATCTGGCTCGCCCCAAGCGCTGCCTCTTCACCAGTCGCTACGCCGAGGGTCCCGTCGACGGCAACGCGGCGGTGACGCTCGGCCCCCTCGACCCCAACTGCCGGCCCGAGCCGATCGCGGGGGCCGCGGACAAGCCCAATCCCTTCCGGGGGCGCGACTTCAATCCGCTGCTCGTAGGCCAGGCCGCGAGCCCGACCGGCTCCGGGGAGCTTCCCTACCGTCCCGCGACCCGGGTGGGCTACCTGACGCCGGCGCCGCCCGACGTGCCCCGCGGCCTGTGGATCCCCAACCCCGAGCTGCGCAGGCGCCTGCGCGAGGGCCGCGTCGTCGCGCCGCCTCACTTCAGCCAGCACGACCTGCAGTGGAACCGCGGCTTCCACCAGGACACCTGGCGCGAGCTCAAGGAGCTCTACGTCGACCTCGAGATGTTCGACAGCCGGCTCTGGCTGCGACTCGGCAAGCAGACCATCGTCTGGGGCAAGACCGAGCTGTTCCGGAACCAGGACCAGTTCAACCCCCAGGACCTGGCGCTGGCCTCGCTGCCCACCCTGGAGGAGTCGCGCACGGCCCTGTGGAGCGCGCGGGGCATCTGGTCGTTCTACGACGTGGGCCCGCTGCAGGACGTGCGCGTCGAGCTGGCCGTCAACTTCGATCGCGTGATGCCCGGCGACTTCGGCCAGTGCGGAGAGCCCTACACGGTGTACCTCGTGTGTGCGGGCGCCTTCGGTCAGCTCGCTCACGGCATCCAGGGCCTGGGCTTCGCCGGGATCCAGGAGATCGAGGACCCCTGGAACGACATCAAGGGCGTCGAGGTCGGCGGCCGGCTCGAGTGGCGCTGGGATCGCTTCAGCTTCGCGCTCACCGACTACTGGGGCTGGGACGACTTCCCGACCATCGAGCGCATCTACACCTACTCGCGGAACGTCGACCCCGTGAGCGGGCGCCCGCGTCGGGGCATGAGCGACGGACACTGCCGCACCGGGCGCGAGCGCGACTGCCTGGGCAGCGGCGGCGACGCGCTCATGAACCACCACGCCAACCAGACACTCTTCGCGACCTCCTGCGCGGCGACCCTGGGCATCGCCTTCCCGGACCCGACGAAGTGCGGCTTCACGGTCTTCAACAGCCTCGAGGCCGCCAGCGAGACCAACGCGCTCGCGCCGGCCCTCTCGATCTTCTTCGCGGCGATCCTCTCGGGACAGGGCGGCGCGCCCGGAACGGACTCGCTCTCGGGAGGCCAGTTCTTCGACGGACTCGCGGGCTTCAACTCGCGAACCTACGCGGCCCTCTCCCGCTTCCCGAACGTGCTCATCCAGGACGGGACGGGCGGCCTGGGCGAGCCGAACCCGCCCCCCCTGCCGACGCCGCTCGTGCCGCTCTCCCTGGACCCGGGCGATACCGGCATGCCCGTCAATCTCGTCGGCACCCCCTTCGAGGGCGAGTTCGTGGAGACCGTCACGGCCAACATCGCGCTCGGGCCCTTCCTCACCGACGCCCAGCAGGCGCTGCTCGGCTGCGGTGCGTTCTACCGGACCGTCTGCGACATCGACGGCTTCGACCTGCTGAACATGGAGGCCAGCGCCATCTTCCAGTCGTGGGTGGGGATCGACGGCACCTACGGCAACTGGAGCACCACCGACGCGAGCCGGGCCCAGCCCGGAACCGTGGGATTCCGCGGCGGGCCGGTCTGCACGCGCCGCGAGCGGGGACGCACCTTCATCCTCCCCGGCTGCCGCGGCCCCGGGGATCCCGGCTACGACCCGCGAGTCGACGGCTCGGCCTCCGGCCCCGCGGCGGCGACCTCGATCGTGCTCTCGCCGACCGCGCCCTTCCAGCGCGTCCACCCCTTCACGGGGCAGCCCTTCCGCAGCGAGATGGCCGTCCTGTCGTGGAACTTCATGATGATGCTCGTGGGCTTCTCGCGCGGCGAGGAGCTCTCGCCGGAAGGCACCCGCCCGCCGGTGCTCCTTGCCGACGACGACGAGTTCGATCCCAACTTCCCGTTCCGCAACGACGCCTGCTCGTTCGCGAAGCCCCAGTTCTGCAGCGCCTTCCGCGGCTTCTGGGCCGCGATCGCCACCACGCGGAACACCGTGGAGGCCGGGGGCAACGGCCAGTTCGGGCGCCGGGACTTCATCTGGCACCACGGCAACCCGGTGATCGCGCGCTTCGACAAGCACAACACCCTGGGCTTCTCCGTCGACTTCGCCGAGGACCTGACCAAGACGAACTGGAGCTTCGAGGCGACCTGGGTCGCCAACGTCGCACTCAACGACGCCGACAAGGCGTCGGGCCTCACCAACGTCGACCTCTTCAACCTGACCATCTCGGTGGATCGCCCCACCTTCATCAACTTCCTGAACGCCAATCGGACCTTCTTCTTCAACAGCCAGCTCTTCATCCGCTACACGAACGGCTACTCGAGCGGCTTCCCGAGCCCGGGGCCCTGGAACTTCCTCTTCACCCTCACGGGACAGACGGGCTACTTCCAGGACCGGCTGCTGGCGGGCAGCACCTTCGTCTACGACAAGCGCAGCAACTCCGGGGCGATCCTCCCCTCGGTCACATACCGGTTCAACGAGCGGTTCTCGGCCACGGTGGGCATCGCGCTGTTCTTCGGGCGCTTCGAGCAGACGCCCATGAGCGTCAATCCCATCGCCTCCCGGAACCGGACCGGCCCCGGGGCCTACCAGGACAGCGTGGAGCGGGGCCTCTCGGTGGTCCGGCACCGCGACGAGGCCTACCTGCGCATCCGCTACACGTTCTGAGCCCGGACGGAGCCCGGAGCGGCGGCGCCGGCTTCGCCTCCCCGGGGCGGGTTGATATCATCCGCGGACCATGCACATTCCGCGCCGGCTGCCTCTCGCTGCGGGTCTGGCCCTCCTCCTGGTGCTGCCCGCGCCGGCCGCGAGGGCGGGGCTGACCTGCGGCGACATCGCAGACATCACCACCCTCTACTTCCAGAAGCACATCTCCCATCGCCAGCTCTCGGACGAGCTGCGCGAGCGGACGGCGGACAACCTGCTGAAGCGCCTGGACCCGCAGGGGGTGCTGTACCTGGCGGCCGAGGCGGAGACCCTCCGGCAGTCCCTGATCCACGTCTTCTCCGAGACCCAGAGCGGCGACTGCAGCCGGCTGCGCAAGCTCCAGCAGGACCTGATCGCGCGGCACGGCGAGCTCGAAGGCTTCGTACGGGGGTTCGTCGGGAGCGAGGACTACGTGCTCGACACCAGCGTCTCGCTGGTGCGCGACCCCGACAAGCGCGAGCGGCCGAAGACCAAGCCCGAGCGCGACGCCCTGCTGCGGACCCTGGTCCACTTCCAGATCTCGACCTTCCTGGCCGCCGGCACGGAAGAGGAGGAGGCCCGCGAGCGGCTGATCCACCGCTACGAGCTGAACACCAAGCGGGCCCGGGAGATGACCCGCGACGACCTGTACGCGAGCTTCCTCGACGGCTTCGCCAACGGCCTCGACCCGCACAGCAACTTCCTCTCGGCCGACGTGCTCGAGGACTTCCAGATCAACATGCGGCTGTCCCTCGAGGGGATCGGCGTCGCCCTCTCCGAGCGCGACGGCTACTCGGTGGTCGAGGAGATCATCCCCTTCGGTGCGGCTGCCCGGCTCGACGTGCTGCGCAAGGAGGATCGCATCATCGCGGTCGCCGAGGACGGCGAGGAGGCGGTGGACGTCATCGACATGCGCCTGCGCGACGTGGTGCGCCTGATCCGCGGCAAGAAGGGCACCAAGGTCCGGCTCACGGTGCTGCGCCAGGACGAGGGAGCGGAGCGCTTCGACGTGGTGATCGAGCGCGACACCATCGACCTCGCCGAGCAGGCGGCGCAGCTGCGCGTCGAGGAGGTCGAGACCGCGGGAGGCAAGCTGAAGCTCGGCGTGCTCGAGCTGCCTTCCTTCTACGGCGACCGCGACCAGACCAAGCGGCAGGGGTCGCGGGACGTCGCGCGCCTGCTGGTGGAGGCGCGGGAGAAGAAGCTCGACGGCATCGTGCTCGACCTCTCGCGCAACGGCGGCGGCCTGCTCGACGACGCCGTACGCATCTCCGGCTTCTTCATCCAGGAGGGCGGCGTCGTCGCCATCCGGGGCGAGGGCGAGCGGGCTCGCGTGCTCTCGGACCCCGACGACGGCGTGCTCTGGAACGGGCCCCTCGTCGTCCTGACCTCGCGGGTCAGCGCGTCGGCCTCCGAGATCCTGGCGGGAGCGCTCAAGGACTACCGGCGGGCCGTGATCGTCGGAGACGACCACACCTTCGGGAAGGGCACCGTCCAGAGCGTGTACCCCCTGCGGCCGCAGCAGGGTGCCATCAAGGTGACGACCGCCCTCTTCTACCGGCCGGGCGGGATCTCGACCCAGCACGACGGCGTCGGCACCGACGTGCTCGTGCCCTCGCTCTTCAACCACGACGACTTCGGCGAGCGCACCCTGCCCCACTCGCTGCAGGCCAAGGCGATCGCGCCCTTCGCGGGCCGCAAGGCCAACGGCGAGGAGAAGGACGAGCAGTGGACGCCGGTGACCGACGCCATGCTGGGCGAGATCGTCGCGCGCAGCCAGGCCCGTGTCGCCGAGGACGCCTTCTTCCAGGAGGTCGAGAGCGAGCTGGCCGAGCGAGCCGAGGACAACGGCGTGGTGGTGCTCTCGGAGCTCCTCGAGGAGCGCGAGCAGGAGAACCGGGAGGACGAGGAGTCGGGCGCGAACGACGCGACGGAGAGCGGAGCCGAGGGAGGCGCCGTCGCCCCGGGAACCGACACCGCCAGCACGCCGCCGCCCAAGGCCCCCGACGTGAAGCCCGGTGAGGCCGATGCCGAGGGTGAAGACGAGCTCTCGCCCCAGGCCAAGGAAGCGCTGCAGATCCTCGCCGATCTGGTCCAGCTCACGTCGTGAAGACGGCGATCACCCTGCTCGGCATCGCCGGCTTCGCCGGCTTCCTGGTCTGGTTCGCCCTCCAGGGCGGCTCCGCCTCCTGCGAGGTCTGCATGGAGTCCGGGGGGCGGGTGCACTGCTCGACCGTGGCGGCACCGACCGTCGAGGAGGCCGAGATGCGCGGCCGGCTCACCGCCTGCGGCGTGATCGCCGGCGCCATGGACGCCGAGCTCGCCTGCCAGCGGGGCCCGGCGCGCTCGGTCCGCTGCGAGCCCTGAACCCACCACGGGGAGAAACGTCATGACCCTCCAGATCCTGAGCTCACCGCCGCCGGACCCCGAGGTCCTCGTGGCCCGGATCCGCGAGCGCATCGAGGCCGGCATCCCGGGTGCCGAGGTCGAGGTCCGGGCCGAGAGCCCGGGGCACTTCTCGGTGAGCGTCGTCTCGGCGAGCTTCGAGGGAGAGACCCGGGTGCGCCAGCAGCAGCGGGTGTACGCGGCGATCGGAGACCTGCTCTCCGGCGACCAGGCTCCCGTCCACGCCATCGACCGGATGGTGACCCGCACTCCCTGAGCGAGCCCTTGGACCCCGTCTACCGCAGCGAGATCAACCGCGGCGTCGCGCCGGCCGGTACGGGGGAGTTCGAGCCCCTGCGGATCGGCCCCCACGCCGTCGATCCGCCGGTGGTGCTGGCTCCCATGGCCGGCGTCACCAACGCGCCGTTCCGGACGCTGTGCCGCCGCTTCGGCGCAGGCCTGTACGTGAGCGAGATGATCACTGCCCGGGCGCTGGTCGAAGGGGACGCCAAGACCCGCAAGCTTGCGAGCTTCGCCCCGGACGAGCGGCCGCGGAGCCTGCAGCTCTACGGGGTGGATCCGACCTACGTGGGCAAGGCCGTCGAGCGGCTGGTCGGCGAGGGCCAGGTCGACCACCTCGATCTCAACTTCGGCTGTCCCGTCCGCAAGGTGACGCGACGGGGCGGCGGAGCGGCCCTGCCCCTGCGTCGCGGCCTGCTGCGGGCGATCGTTCGCGAGGCGGTCCAGCGGGCGGGCTCCGTTCCCGTGACGATGAAGTTCCGCATCGGCGTCGACGAGGGTCTCGAGACGTATCTCGACGCGGGCCGCATCGGGGCCGACGAGGGCTGCGCCGCCATCGCCCTCCACGCCCGAACCGCCGCCCAGCACTACGACGGCCACGCAGACTGGTCGACCATCGCGCGGCTGGTGGAGGCCGTGCCCGAGATCCCCGTGCTCGGCAACGGCGACATCTGGGAGGCCTTCGACGCGCTGCGCATGATGCGCGAGACCGGCTGCGCCGGCGTCGTCGTGGGGCGGGGCTGCCTCGGGCGCCCCTGGCTCTTCCGCGACCTGGCCTGTGTCTTCGCGGGACGCGAGCCGAGCGACCCGCCGAACCTGGGCGAGGTGGCCCGGGTGATGCGCGAGCACGCCGCCCTGCTCGCCGACTTCATGGGCGAGCGCGTGGGGGTCCGCTCCTTCCGCAAGCACGCCACCTGGTACACCAAGGGCTTCCCGGACAGCGCCCGCCTGCGTGGCCGGCTGATCGCCACCAACACCCTGGCCGAGCTCGACGCCGTGCTCGACGACACGGATCCCGATGTCGCGTTTCCGCCCCACGCCATGCGCGTGCCGCGGGGAAAGAGCGGCGGCCGCCAGCGCGTGGTGCTGCCCGAGGGCTTCCTTCAGCACCGCGACGCAGCCACGCCGATCGACGCCGCCGCCGAGGACCCGGCCTCCGGAGGCTGAGCGCCGGGCGCGTGCCGGATCCCGAGCTGGCTTATGCTCCTCGGGATGTCGAGCTCGCCCACCTCGCCCACCTCGCCCGCTGAAACGCCGACGTCCGGTCCCGACGCGCCCCCTTCGCCCGTAGCGCGGCGCGTCCTCATCGTCCTGACGATCGTCTACGTCTTCAACTTCATCGACCGGCAGATCCTCTCGATCCTGGCCGAGGACATCAAGGCGGACACGGGCATCACCGACGGGGAGATGGGCTTCCTCTACGGCACGGCGTTCGCGGTCTTCTACGCCGTGTTCGGCATCCCCCTCGGCCGGCTGGCCGACGTCTGGGTCCGGCGATCGTTGATCGCGATCGGCCTCGCGTTCTGGAGCCTGATGACCGCGCTCTCGGGGACGGCCCGGGGCTTCGCGACGCTCGCCACCTTCCGGATCGGCGTGGGCGTCGGCGAGGCCAGCGCATCCCCGGCCGCGTACTCGCTGCTCTCCGACTGGTTCCCGCCGAGGCTGCGGGCCACGGCACTCGGCATCTACTCGAGCGGCGTCTACATCGGGGCCGGGGTCGGGCTCTTCCTCGGCGGCTTCATCCTCGACAGCTGGGCCGCCGCCTATCCCGACGGCACGGGCCCCTTCGGCCTGCGCGGCTGGCAGGCGGCCTTCTTCATCGTGGGGACGCCAGGCATCCTGCTCGCCGTCGTCGTGCGCATGCTGCCCGAGCCCGTCCGGGGCCAGAGCGAGGGGCTTCCGGAGCCGGAGCCCAACCCGCATCCCTTCCGCGAGTTCGGCCGGGAGCTGCTGAACGTGGTGCCGCCCTTCACCGTCTTCGGGCTGCTGAACGAAGGCGCGGGCCGTGGCGTCCTGCTCGCGAACCTGGGCGGCGCGCTCGCCATCGCACTGGGAGCGTACGGACTGATCGAGCTCACCGGCAGCATCCCCCAGTGGGTCGCGTTGGGAATCGGCCTCTACGCCGCGGTGAGCTGGGCCCAGGCGCTCGCGCTCCGCGACCCGCCGACCTTCGCGATGATCTTCCGCAGCAAGGCCCTGCTCTTCTCCTGCACCGGCTTCGCGTGCATCGCCTTCGTGAGCTACGGGATCGGCTTCTGGTCGGCGCCCTTCTTCATTCGCGTCCACGAGGCGAGCCCCGGACAGGTGGGGATGGCGCTGGGCCTCGCCTCGGCCCTCGGCGGCTGGGCCGGCGTCACCCTGGGCGGTGTGCTCTCCGACCGCTGGCGCCGGAGCTCGCACAACGCGCGGCTCTGGACGGGCGTGCTCTCCGCCCTCGCGCCGATCCCCCTGGTGATCCTGCAGCTGACGACGCCGAACCTCATGCTGGCCTACGCGATGGCCTTCGGCGCCAACCTGCTGACGCCCATGTGGCTCGGGCCGGCCTCGGCCACGGTCAACGAGCTGGTGCTTCCGCGCATGCGGGCCGTGGCGTCGGCCTTCTACCTGCTGCTCGTGACCTTCATCGGGCTGGCGCTCGGGCCCTATACCATCGGGCAGGTCTCCGACGCCCTGGTGCAGGCCGGGCGCGAGCCGGGCGATGGCCTGCGCCTCGCGATGCTGGGCTCCCTCGTGATGGTCGCGCTCGCGGTGGCCTGCCTGCTGGTCGCGAGCCGCAGCCTTCCCGACGAGGAGACGCGCCGCCTGGAGCGCGCCCGCGCGGCGGGCGAGCCTGCCGCCTGAGGCCGTCGAATCGCCGGGCCCGCGGCAGGCGTCCTGCGTAGAGAGGCCCCTCATGAGAATCCGTCGCCGAGCGATGCAGCTCGCCGCGCTGATCGGGCTCGCCGGGACGACGCTCCCGGCGCAGCAGCCCTGGGCCGAGCCGATCGCCGAACCGATCGCCAAACCGATCGCCGAACCGATCGCCGAACCGATCGCCAAACCGGTCTGGGAAGGGGGGAGCTACTACGTCCTCGTCCATTATCAGGATGCGGCTTCGGTCCGGCCCCGGGTGTGGCACTGGGAGGACCGGATCTGGGAGTTCCGACGCGAAGGGAGCGACCTGATCTGGACCGAGTTCGAGATCGTGAGCTTCATGAACGTGACCGGGCGCTTCGCCGGGCTACGCAGCGAGACCGCCCGCCGCCTCGAAGGCGCGTGGGAGCCCAACAAGGCCCAGCAGCGCGAGATCGAGCGGGGACTCTTCGCGAACCCGCGCGGTGTCTCGAGCCGGCGGCTCGAGACGAGCGAAGGCGGCTTCGCCACCCGGCGCGACGCCCGTCGCGAGCGCCTCGGCCTCGGCATCCGCCACGCCGCCGAGCTGCGCCACGACCCGGCCCGGGGCGAGGACCTGCTCCGCACGACGCGCAGCCTGCAGTCCGTCGAGTCGGTGGACCGGCTGGAGGAGACCCTGTACGTGCTGGGCGCCGAAGCAGACGGCACGCGCTACGGGAGCTATCGCAGCGGCACGCGCAGCGGGCGCGTGCGGCTCGTCCCGACGCGCCTGCGCGAATCGCTGCGCCCCGAGGTGCGGCGCGAGGGCGAGCGGCTGGTGCTCTCCCCGGATTCGCGCGGCCAGTGGCAGAGCTTCTTCCCGGCCCTGCTGCGCCCGTTCCACTACTGGCGCTCGCGACGGGTGCGGGTGGACAGCGTTCCTCCCGGCGCGCTGATCGACGTCTCCTACCTGCGCGACGGAGCCCGCCGGCTCTTCGAGGAGACGCGCGCGCCGGTCGTCCTGGAGCTCCCGCCGCGCTTCATGTCGCGACGCGAGGACGTGGTCCAGCTCGACGCCTTCTCTCCCGGGTTCCGCTCGACGCGGCGTACCTTCCGCGTGCACGGCAAGAAGCCCGCGGTGGTGATCGCCCTCGACGCGGCACACGACCGGCTCGAAGAGATCTGGCTACGACCCACCCGGGGCCTCTCCACCCTCATCCTGTTCAGCCGTCACCCGATCGAGCTGCGGCTCGGCCTCGCGAGCACGACGCCCACCCTGGTGCTGCCCGACGTCTCGCTCACCGAGCGTGCCGGTCTGGCGCTGGAAGGATGGCCCGACTCGGGCATCGTCCCGATCCAGCTCACCGCCGACCTCCTCCTGCGGGTGCCCGAGAACGTCGACCCGGGAGCGGTGCGCTTCCATCCGAGCCCGCGTCCGGGAGGCGGCCACGCCACCATCGTGCGCATCCCGACGTCGGCGCCGACCGACCCCGCACCCGCCCCGCCGCCGCGACGCGCCGACGCCTGCGATCTCGCCTTCGACGACGCGCTCTACGAGACCCTGGACCGCGACGCCCTGAACCGCGTGCTGGCGTTTCCGGACGACGCGGTCCGCGAGCGGCTGAAGCGGACCCTGCGTGCCCTGGGTGGGGCCGAGGGCGAGACCCTCGAGCTCCACGACGGGAGCTTCGTCGCGCCCGATCGACCCCTCGAGGTCGAGGCGGCTCTGCTCCGCGCGAGCGCGGTTCCGGGCCTCCTGAGCCAGCTGCGGCGCGGCGTCCGGGGAGCCCCCGACCCCGCCGAGACGCTGCGCGGGGTGATCGCTCCCGCCGCCAGCTCCGCCGAGTTCCGCACCTGGCTCGAGCGGGCGGAGCGCGCGGAGGAAGCCTGCCGCCGCAAGGCGGCTCAGGGCAGCGTTTCGAGGAACTCCCGCGCCACCCGCGCGGGGCTCCGACCGCCCGAATCGACGGCCCCGTTCAGCCGCTGCATCGCGGACGCGTCGATCCGGCCCTCGAGCCGCGACAAGGCCTCGACGATCTCGGGCCGCTCGCGCGCCACCCGTGGCGCCACCATGACGATCGCGTCGTAGGGCGGGATCACGCCGCGATCGTCGACGAGCAGCGAGAGGCCGAGCGCCGCGATGCGCCCGTCGGTGGAGTAGGCGCTGATCACGTCCACCTCGCCGCGTTCGACGGCCTGGTACATGAGCGCGGCATCCATGGAGCGCTCGTTGCGGAAGGCGAGCCGGTAGGTCGACTCCAGCGCCTGCCACTCGGCCCGTTGGAAGAACTCGTAGTCGCCCCCGATCTCGAGTCCGGGCGAGACGGCCCCGAGCTGGCTCAGGCGCTCGACCCCGAGGGAGTCGGCCTGCGCGCCGCGCATGGCCAGCGCGTAGGTGTTCTCGAAGCCGAGCGCCGCGGCCAGCACGATGCCGTGCTCCTCCATCAGGAACTTGCGCACGGCGCGAAGCACCTCGGCGCGATCCTCGGGCAGCCCCTCGCGCTTCATGATCGTGGCCCAGATCGTGCCGGAGTAGTCCACGTAGACGTCGATCTCGTCCTGGGCGAGGGCGTCGAAGAGCACCGTCGAGCCCAGCGACTGGATCGCCTCGGAGGCCGCGCCGACCTCGCGCTCCACGAAGCCCGCCAGGAGCTCCGAGAGGATGTACTGCTCGCTGAAGGTCTTGGAGCCGATGCGCACCGGGGCCTCGCCGCGCCCCGCGAGCCAGCCGCTCGCCGTGGCTCCCGCGGTGTAGAGGCAGAGCGCCGCGAGCACCGCGCCGGAGAGGGAGAGCACGTTCCGGCGCCGCTCGCGCAAGCCGACTTCGAGGCCGCGGATGATGGCGTCGAGCAGGATCGCGAGCCCCGCGGCCGCGACGCAGCCGACGAGGACGGCGGCCTGGTTGCGGGTCTGGAGCCCGCTGAAGATGTAGTTGCCGAGGCTCGTCGCGCCCACCGGCGTCGAGAGCGTGGCGGTGCCCACCACCCAGACCGTCGCCGTGCGCAGGCCGGCGACGATGACCGGCATCGCGAGCGGCAGCTCGACGCGCGCGAGCTGCTGGCGAGGCGTCATCCCGACGCCGCGCGCCGCCTCCACCAGGGCGGGATCGACGCCGGCGATGCCGGTCACCGTGTTGCGCAGGATCGGCAGCACGCTGTAGAGCGTGAGCGCGATCCACGCGGGCAGGAAGCCGATGCTGCGCAGCTCGATCCCGAGCGCGCTCGAGGCGAAGGCCGCCGTGACACCGAGCAACGGCACCATGATCGCCAGCAGCGCGAGGCTCGGGATGGTCTGGATCACGCTGGCCACGCCGAGCACCGAGGCCTCGAGGCCCTGGCGTCTCGAGACGAAGATCCCGAGCGGGACGCTCAAGAGGGTGCCGAGGGAGAGGGCCGCCAGGGAGAGCTGCAGATGAGCGGTGAGGAAGCCCGGCAAGAGCGCCAGCTGATCAGCCACGCGCCCGCTCCCCCGAGCTCATGCCAAGAGCGCCTCCACCGCTTCGGTCTGGCGGCGCGGCGTGTCCATCAGCTCCGCGACGAGCGGCGTGGCCGGCTGCGTCAGCAGCTCCTTCGGCGTACCGATCTGCACCACCCGCCCGGTCTCCATCACGGCGATGCGATCGGCGAGGAGCAGGGCCTCGGAGACGTCGTGGCTCACGAACACCGAGGTGAGCCCGAGCTCGCGCCGGATGTGCGTGAACGACTGCTGCAGCCGATCCCGGGTGACCGGGTCGAGGGCGCCGAAGGGCTCGTCGAGGAGCAGGGCCTCGGGCTCGGCGGCCAGCGCGCGGGCGAGGCCCACTCGCTGCTGCTGCCCGCCGGAGAGCTCGTGGGGCGCACGGTCGCGGAACTCGGCGGGCGGCAGCTCCACCAGCTCGAGCAGCTCGTCGACCCTCGCGCGGATGCGCGCGGGATCCCAGCCCAGGAGCTCGGGCGTGATGCCGACGTTGGCCGCGACGTCGAGGTGGGGGAAGAGCCCGATCTGCTGGAACACGTAGCCGATGCGACGGCGCAGCAGGTGGGGATCCCCCTCCCGGTGGTCGCGGCCGTCGACGAGCACGCAGCCCGAGCTCGGCTCCACCAGCCGGTTCACCATCTTGAGGGTCGTGGTCTTGCCGCAACCCGAGCCGCCGACCAGGAACAGGCACTCGCCGCGATCGATCTCCACTGAGAGGGAGTCGACGGCGATGGTGTCGCCGTAGCGTTTGCCGAGCTCGCGGAGCTCGATCACGCGCGCGGCGCCTTGGGCCGCAGCCGTTCCTGGAAGAGGGAGAGCACGGCCTCGAGCGCCTTGCGGGTCGGGTGGCCGTCCTCGTCCACCAGGTCGTTGGTGACCACGCTGTGGGCCGTCCGCGGGATGCCGTGGGCGTTGCCCGGACCCGAGTCGATCTCGATGCCCTCGAAGCCCGAGCCGAGCTCGCGGCGCAGCGTGTCGAAGCGCTCCTTCGGAACCATGGGGTCCGCCGTGAAGCGCAGGCCGAGCACCTTCACGCCCTCGGCGCAGCGACGCTTGGCGTTCTCCAGCTCCTCGCGCGAGACGTGGAGCGCGGCACGGCGTTCACCGCCGATCGGGAAGGGCAGCGAGGGCTGGGAGAGCACCGGGGCCATCAGCGCGGGCTCCATCATCAGCGCCAGTGCGAAGTTGCCCGTGAGGCACATGCCGATCGCGCCCACGCCGGGCCCTCCGCACTCCTCGTGAAGGCTTCGCGCGAGCGCGCGCAGCCACTCGGTGATGGGGCTCGAGCCGTGGCCCGCCAGCACGTGGAACTCGCGGCTCACGCAGGCGCCGGC
Source organism: Myxococcota bacterium (assembly GCA_030065975.1). GTDB lineage: Bacteria > Myxococcota_A > UBA9160 > UBA9160 > UBA6930 > JASJCN01. The sequence goes on along the minus strand of JASJCN010000067.1, from coordinate 7,256 downwards.
GAGGCCGCGCAGGGCGTAGCCCACCGAGAGCGGCTTGCCGGGCGTGCCGAAGAGCACGGGGACCGCGACGCGGAACCCCTCGGCGGCCACGCGCCGGGCGAAGGCCGCGACCTCGGGCGTGATGCCCGGGACCTCGTGCATGACCAGCACGCCCGGCCCCTCACCGGTCACGAGCATCGGGCGCGCGACGCCCGCGTGCTCGAACCGCGTCTCACGGAACCCCTCGAGCATGCAATCCTCCTGCGTGGTCTCGCGGGCTGCGGCTAGCGCGCGCGCAAGGCCGGGATCTCCGAGGCCTCGGCGATCGCGAGCGCGGCCTCGGCCAGCCCGACCGTGGCGCGCTTCATGCCGTCGAAGCCCTCACCCACCGTCTTTCCCTTGCGGAAGCGCGCGTAGATTCCCTCGGAGATCACCGCGAGCTTGGTCAGCGCGAGCACGCGGTAGAAGTCGACGTCCGAGATGTCGCGGCCCGAGAGCCGGGCGTACTCCGCAACGAGCTCGGCGCGGCTCGGGAATCCCTCGAGGGCCGTGACGCCGTAGGCGCTGAAGTGGCTGCGCGCGTCGCCGGGCTCGACCCAGTAGATCAGGCAGTAGCCGAGGTCGGCGAGCGGGTCGCCGAGGGTGGCCATCTCCCAGTCGTAGACCGCCACCAGGCGCCCGGGGTCGTCCGGATCCAGCGCGACGTTGCCCAGGCGGTAGTCGCCGTGCACGAGCGTCGCCCCCGACTCCTCGGGCAGGGCCCTCTCGAGCCGCTCGAGCAGGGCCTCGACGATGGGCGCCTCCTCGACGCGATTGCGCTCCCACTGCTTGCCCCAGCGCGCGACCTGGCGCGCCAGGTAGCCCTCGGGCCGCCCGAAGTCGGAGAGCCCGACCGCAGCGGGATCCACCTCGTGGAGCGCCGCCAGGGTCTCGACGAGCGCCGTTCCGATGCGCCAGCGATCCGAGGGCGCCTCGGCGAAGCCCTCGGGAAGCTCCCCCTCGAGCACCACGCCGGGCTGGTAGTCCATCACGTAGAACGGCGCACCGTTTATGGACGGGTCTTCGCACAGCGCCCAGGTGCGAGGCACCGGGACCCGCGAGTCGGCCAGGGCCGTGATCACGCGGTACTCGCGGGCCATGTCGTGGGCGGTCTCGATCACGTGGCCGAGCGGCGGGCGGCGCAGCACGAAGTCGCGCTCTCCCCGCCCCCGAGCGCGCACGCGATAGGTCAGGTTGGAGCGGCCGCCGGCGATCAGCGAGAACTCGAGGGGCCCCTCGCCGCCGGGGACCTCGCTCGCGAAGAAGCGCTCGACCGCTTGGACGTCGATTCCGGGGGGCACTTCGGACACGGCGCCCAATGATGGGGGAGCCGGTCCGACGGCGCTAGCACGAGGCGAGCTAGAGCAGGTCCTCCGAGGAGGGGTCGTCGACGCCGTTCTCCTCGGCCCGCAGGGGCGTGGGCTTGCCGAAGAGCCAGCCCTGGCCGAAGTCGATGCCGAGCTCGCCCAGGATCGTGAGCTCCTCCAGGGTGTCGAGGCCCTCGGCAATGATGCGCGCGCCGATCGTGCCGGCCACCGACTGGAGGGCGCGCAGCAGGTTCTGCTTGATGGGGTCCGCGTCGAGCCCGGCCACGAGCGAGCGGTCCACCTTCACGAACTCGGGCTCGAGCTCGATCAAGGCCTCGAGGCTCGCGTAGCCCGCGCCGGTGTCGTCGAGCGCGAAGCGGAAGCCCAGGGCGCGGTACTCGTCGCGGAACTCGCGGAAGTGCACGAAGCTCGAGATCGCCTCCTGCTCGGAGATCTCGAAGACGAGGTCGCTCGGCGCGAGCCGCGTGCGCTCGAGGGTGCGAACCAGCTCCTCGGGCCGGAAGGCGGGATCGTGGATGGTCGTCGGACGCACGTTCAGGAACAGCGCCGTACCCGAGGGCAGGTCGACCGCTCCCTCCAGGCCGCTGCGGCGACACAGGCAGTCGAGCTCGAACACCAGCGACTCGCGCTCGGCCGCGCCGAACATCGCCAGCGGGGAGTGGAACGCGGTGCCCATGGGCCCACGCGCCAGCGCCTCGTAGGCGAACACGGTTCGCGACGGGACGTCGACGATGGGCTCGTAGACCGAGCTCACCTCGCCGGCCAGGATGGTCCCGAGCAGCCCGCGCCGCTGCTCGCGGGCGACCAGCCGCTCCTCGAGCTCCGCATCGGCGCGGCCCTGCTCGAGCAGCTCGCGAAGCTGGGTCTCGATGCCGAGCTGGGGATTGCGTACACAGGCGGCGTAGCCGACGCCGAGACTCGGCAGCTGGCGCATGTACGGCGCGACCAGACGGCGACCGTGGCTCTTTAGCGACTGGCGCAGGGCCACGGCGAGCCTGGGCAGCTCCGAGCGGAAGAAGTCCCCCTCGCGCCCGGTGCGGAAGAGCAGCACGGCGATCTCGTGGTGGCCGAGCTCGCCGGTGACGACCAGCTCGTCTCCCTCGTCCTCGGTCTCCTGGGCGAGGGTCTCGCGGACCAGGCCCGCGATGCGCTCGAGCACGCCGCGGTGGGCATCGGCGCCGCGCTCGGCCTCGATCGGGCACAGGGGATCGGTCCGCACGAGCACGAGGCCCGCCACTCCCTGGCGGGTGAAGCGCTGGACGACCTGAGGCAGGACCTCGCCCAGACGAGGCAGGATGACCGGCCGCAGGCCCGGTTCGGATTCGGAGCCGTGCACGGGCCTTGAATCGGCCGATCCGCCGGGAACGTTGAGGCCGGGGGGCCCCGGCCAGGAGAACGTGGTTCAAAGGCCCCACTTCGAGAGGCCCCACATCGGGATGGGCTACCGTGCCGCGCCATGGCGCACCGGGCGGTCATCTTCGATCTGGGCGGCGTGGTCGTGGACTCGCCGCTCCACGCCATCGCCCGCTACGAGCGGGAGCACGGCATCCCCGAGGGCCTGATCAATCGGGTCGTGGTCGGGACCGGCCCCGGCGGCGCCTGGTCGCGGCTCGAGCGCGGGGAGATCGCGATGGAGGTCTTCTTCGAGGCCTTCGACGCCGAGTGCGCGGCGGCGGGGCACGCGATCTCGACGGCGTCCCTGATGGAGGCCATCTCCGAGGGCGGGCCCCGTCCCATGATGCTCGAGGCGATCGGCCGTCTGCGCGACCACGGCCTCAAGACCGCGGCGTTGACCAACAACTGGGTCACGGAGGGGGACGGTCTGGCTCCCCTGCGCAGCTTCTTCGACGTCTTCGTCGAGTCGGCGGTGGTCGGCCTGCGCAAGCCCGATCCGCGCATCTACCACCACGCGTGCACGGAGCTCGGCGTCCCCCCCGAAGCCGCGATCTTCCTCGACGACATCGGGCGCAACCTGAAGACCGCCCGGGAGCTCGGCATGGCCACCATCAAGGTGGACGACCCGGAGCCCGCCCTCGACGAATTGTCGGGACTGATCGGCATCCGCCTGCGTTAGGCCATGGCCGAGCCCCTCCCCTCCCTCGGCGCGGAGACGAGGCGCCTGCTCCGGCTGGCGCTGCCCGTCGTCGGCAGCCAGCTCGCCACCATGCTGATGGGCTTCGTCGACACCGTGATGGTCGGCCGCGTCAGCGTCGAGGCCCTGGCCGCCGCGGCCGTCGCCAACGTGTGGGTGTTCGGCACGTCGATGTTCGCCCACGGCATCTTGTTCGGCCTCGACCCGCTGGTGAGCCAGGCCCACGGCGCCCGCGACAACGAGGCCGTCGGCGTCTGGCTGAAGCGCGGAATCTGGATGTCCGCCCTGCTGAGCGTCCCGCTGATCGCGCTCTGGCTCGGAGCCGGCCGCGTGATGGCGCTCAGCGGACAGTCCGCCGAGGTGGCCGAGGCCGCGCACCGCTACATCCTCTTCCAGATTCCGAGCATCCCCTTCCTGCTGGGCTACGTGGCGTTGCGTCAGGTGCTCCAGGCCCGGGAGCTCGTGCGGCCGGCGTTGGTGGTGATCCTGATCGCCAACGTCTTCAACGCCCTGTTCAACTGGGTGCTGATCTTCGGCAACCTGGGCTTCCCCGCCCTGGGCCTCGACGGCGCCGGCATCGCGACGAGCCTCACCCGCGCCCTCACCCTCATCGGCCTCGTGCTCTTCGTCTGGCGCTACCGGCTGCTCGCGGACGTGTGGCGGCCCTTCGAGCGCGCCGATCTCTCGTTCGGCGGCGCCTGGGCGCTGCTCGTGGTCGGGACCCCCATCGCCGTGCAGATGTGCCTCGAGATGTGGGCCTTCGGCGGGTCGGCCTTCATCGCCGGCCGGCTCGGGGCCGAGGCCCTGGCCGCGCACACCGTCGCCATGAACCTGGCCTCGATCACCTTCATGGTGCCGCTCGGTCTGGCCCAGGCGGCGGCGATCCGCGTCGGCAACCTGCTCGGCGGCGGCGACCCGGCCCACGCCCAGCGCGCCGCCTGGGTGGCCGTCTCGCTCGGCGCCGCGGTCATGACCCTCTCGGCGGCGATCTTCTGGCTGGGACGGACCTGGCTCCCGCGCATCTACACGCCGGACCCGGGCGTCGTGGCGCTGGCGGCGACGATCCTGCCCATCGCGGCCGCCTTCCAGGTCTTCGACGGCACCCAGGCCGTCAGCTGCGGCGTGCTGCGCGGCATGGGGCGCACGCGGCCCGCCGCGGTGTTCAACCTGATCGGCTACTGGATCCTGGCCCTGCCGATCGGGGGCTGGCTGGCGTTGCGCGGGGGCGCTGGGCTCTCGGGGCTCTGGTGGGGCCTTTGCTTCGGACTCGCAGGCGTGGCCGCCGCCCTGGTGGTGTGGATCGCGCGACGAGGTCCGGCGCGGATGGCGCCGGGAACGGCCCCGTAGCCGGCCTGCGGCCTGCGGGCCGGGGCCGGGGCCGCATCGGACGAGCGGCTCAGGCCGAGGCCGGCCCGGTCGCGACGGCGCCCAGGGCCTTTTCGTGGGTCAGCCACAGCAGCACCGCGGAAAGCTCCGAGTCGGGCCAGGCGAGCTCGATGCTCACCACCCGGGTGTCCGGCGGCGGGTGGGCCGAGAGCACGGCACCCACGAGGGTGTCCTCGCTCACGGCCGGGGTCTCGTCCAGCAGCTCGCGCCCCAGGCCGCGCGCCAGCGCCGGCAGCCACTCGGCGCCGAGCGCCCCGAGGCGGGTCAGCGCCTCCGCGGCGGTGCGCGGAGCGCCGCCGCGGCGGGCCAGGATCTCGAGGGCGTCCTCGGGCTCGAAGCTCAGCACCAGGAGGCCACACACGGGGTCGGCCACGCGGGCCAGCAGGCTCGCCCGGACGTCGCCGGCCAGCGCCGCGGGCCCCTGCGGAAAGCTCCCGAGCGGGCCGGCGTGGAGGCTCGGCACGCGCATGGGCCCGAGACCGGAGTCGCCGCCAGGGGAAGCGCCGGGCGCCTGGCGCTCCAGGGCGGAGGCCAGCGACGACAGGCGCGAGGGATCCTGAGAGGGGGAGTCGGTCAAGCTCGGTTGGGGGGCGCAACCGGGGGACCCCGACGGGGGCCGCACGGGGGCCGGAGAAACGCCGCTTTCAGTATCGGCCATTCGGCACCGGATCTTCACCCCATCGCACCCCATCTGCGCTCAGACGCGCTCAGCCGCGCTCATCCGCTCCGCGAGGGCCCGAGACTGGGTGATTTCCGTCATCCAGGGGCGGGGGCGATCCGCCGATGAGGCCCCTGACTGGGGGCCTTGCCCGTCGCAGCCGTGGACGCGGCGCCCGAGGGCCCCGCAGAAGGAGGAGGAGATTCGGGTGTCGGATCGTTCGGTCTTGCTCGTCGACGTCGGTCTGAGCGACATGGAGGCCGTTGCCGATGCGTTGCGCGCCATGGGCTACCGCACCCAGCGGGCCAAGAGCGTGGACGAGGCCCTCGACGTGCTCTCGGACCGCCGCTTCGCCGTGGGCGCGGCGATCGTGCCCCCGGACCTTCCGGCGCTCGACCTGGAGCGGGCGCTGCTGGCCTTTCGCGGAGCGCGCTCGGGAGACTCCGAGGCCGAGCCCCTCACGATCCTGGTGTTCGGCCACCGTCCGGATGCCGAGCGCTGCGCGCGGCTGCGCGAGGCGGGGGTGGAGCTCGCCCTCTGGAAGCCGCTGCCCCCGACCACCCTGCGCTTCCAGGTGAATCGCGCACTCGCGAATCCCGATGCGTCGGACATCCGCCGACGCGCCACGCGGGTACCGACGGATCTGCGCGTGCAGCTCCGGGTGGGGTCGCGCGAGAAGCCGGCCCAGGCCTACACGCTCTCTCCCGTCGGCGCCTACCTCGCGACCGCCCGCCCCACCCTCCCCCGAGCGCTGGTCCACGTGGGCATCGAGCTGCCCTCGGAGCGCATGGTCGTCCCCGCGCGGGTGGTGATGACCAACGTCCCGGGCAATCTCGAGCGCAGCAACCTCCCGGCGGGAATGGGAGTGCGATTCACCGGACACTCGCCCGCCGCCTTCGACCGCCTCGCGGCCTTCGCCGAGGAGCGATGCCAGGAGCTCGTGGTCTAGCGGGCGACGGCCTTCGCGAACGACGGGCGGGCCCGTCGGAGCCAGCGCGGGACGGATCTCCTACTGTCCCGGCCATGAGCACGCCCCCCACAAGCCTCCGGATCGAAGGAAACGTCGCGCGAATCCAGCTCGACGACGGCAAGGCCAACGCCGTCTCGTTCGAGATGATCGAGCAGCTGCACGCAGCCCTGGACCAGGCCGAGAAGGAGGCCGGTGCCGCCCTGATCGTGGGCCGTCCCGGGCGCTTCTCGGCGGGCTTCGATCTCAAGGCCATGCGCGAGGGACCGGAGACGATGCAGCGCCTGGTGAGCTCGGGAGCGGAGCTCCTGGCCCGCATGGCCGAGGCGCCGATCCCGATCGTCGCCGCCTGCACCGGCCACGCGCTCGCGATGGGTGCGCTGCTCCTGCTCGGCGCCGACCGCCGCATCGGAGCGGCGGGCGACTTCAAGATCGGACTGAACGAGGTCGCGATCGGCATGTCCCTCCCCCACTTCGGGCGCGAGCTGGCGGCGGAGCGACTCTCCCCCGTGCACCTGCAGCGCGTCGTCGTGCACGCGGAGCCCTACACGCCCGAGGGCGCGGTCGAAGCGGGCTTCCTGGATCGCGTGGTCGCGGCCGAGGCGCTCGAGTCCGAAGCCATGGCCGACGCCAGCCAGGTGGCGGAGCTGCCGCGGCGGGCCTTCTCCCAGACCAAGCGCGCCATGCGCGGGCCCGTGGTCGAGCGCATCCGCTCGCGGCTGGCCGAGGACATGGCGTCCTGGACGGGCGCGGCGGGCACCAAGGGCACGGATTGAGGGCCATGCGACTGGACGTCATCGCGCTGGC
>JASJCN010000066.1 GCA_030065975.1 Myxococcota bacterium | reverse complement strand
CCGCGCGCAGTTCCGCAGGCGCCCTCGAAATCCGATCGAGCCTATGGCGGCCGGGCGCCGAGGACTGTCTGAGCACGGGGCCCCTTGCCCACCCGTCCCTGGCAACACGCCCCGCGCTAGCGCCGCCAGCGCATGATCGTTTCGAAGATGCGCTTGATGCCGGGGGTGAGGCGGGTGCGGGTGTACATGCCTGCGGCGGCCTTCAGGGCCTCGGTCTGGGTCGGGTAGGGGTAGATGATGTTGGTGAAGGCGCCGAGGCCGATGCCGTGGTTGATGGCCAGGGTGAAGGGCGTGATCAGCTCGCCCGCGTGGCTCGCGACGATCGTGGCGCCGACGATCTTGTCGGTGCCCTTGCGCACGTGGACCTTCACGAAGCCCTCCTCCTCGCCGTCGGTGACGGCGCGGTTCGAGCGCTCCATCGGCACCTGGTAGGTGTCGACCTCGATGCCCTTCTCCTTCGCGTCCCGTACGTACATCCCCACGTGCGCGACCTCGGGGTCGGTGTAGGTCGCCCAGGGCATGACCAGGCTCGAGAGCTTCTTGTTGCCGAAGAAGAGGGCGTTCTGCACGACCATCTTCGCGGCGGCATCGGCGGCGTGGGTGAACTTCCAGGCCATGCAGACGTCACCGCAGCCGTAGATGTTCTTGTTGGTGGTGCGCAGCTTGTCGTCCACCTTGATGCCCGTGCGCTCGTCGAACTCGACGCCGACGTTCTCGAGGCCCACGCCCTGGACGTTGGGGGCGCGGCCGGCACCCACCAGGATCTCGTCGAAGGCGTACTCCTTCTGGGTTCCCTCGGAGCAGGTCACGTGGATCACCTTGTCCGCACCGCGCGTCTCGACGCGCTCGAGCTTGCAGCCGAGGCTCAGCTCGACGCCCTCGCGGATGAAGGCGTTCTGGACGATCTCGGCCGCGTCGGCGTCCTCGCGGGCGAGGATGTGGGGCCCCTGCTCGAAGACGGTCACCTCGCAGCCGAGCCGCCGGAAGCTCTGGGCCAGCTCGCAGCCGATCGGGCCGGCGCCGATCACGCCCAGGCGTCGCGGGCGCTCGGTGAGGGTGAAGATGGTCTCGTTGTCGAGGTAGCCGGCCTCGGCCAGGCCCGGGATGGCCGGGGCGACGGCGCGTGCGCCGGTGGCGACGACGGCGCGCTTGTAGCGCAGCTCGGTGCCCTCGAGGTCGATCACGCCGTCCTTCACGAACTTGGCGCTGCCGAGGTAGACGTCGATGCCGAACTCGTCGGTGTAGCGCTTCGTGGAGTCCTCGTGGCTGATCCGCGACCGGATCTCGCGCATGCGCTCCATCGCGGCGCCGAAGTCCGGGACGGCGTCGTCGGGGATCGGCAGCCCGAGCTTTCCGGCACCCCGCGCATCGTGGACGATGCGGGCGGCCTTGATCACGGCCTTGGAGGGGACGCAGCCGACGTTCAGGCAGTCGCCGCCCATCAGGTGCCGCTCGATCAGGGCGACCTTGGCGCCGAGGCTCGAGGCGACGAGCGCGGTGATGAGGCCGGCGGTGCCGGCGCCGATCACGACCAGGTTGTAGCGGCCGTTCGGGGTGGGGTTGATCCAGTCCGCGGGGTGGACGTTGCTGACCAGCAGCTGGTTGTGTGCGTCCATGGGCTCGACGGTGACGGGCTTCGGCATGGTGTCTCCAGGTGCGCCGTCCGGGACGGCGCTCGAGATGGGGTGTGAGGGAGGAGCGGTCGGGCGGGGGCAGGGGTGATCAGGCCGCCTCTTCCGTGGCCTCGTCCAGGGCCTTGCGCGCCACGCGCGCCACGAAGATGGCGACGGCGAAGGTCGCGATCAGTCCGACGATGAGGATCGCCGTCTGGGCGGTACCGCCTCCCTCGGGCTGGGCGCCGCCGGCCACCGCGGCCACGTCGCCGATCACCTTGCCGAGGTACACGTAGGCCAGGGTGCCCGGGAGCATGCCGAGGCAGGCGACCACGTAGTCGACGAGGCCGACCCGCGTGAGGCCGAGGGCGTAGTTCAGCAGATTGAAGGGGAAGATCGGGGAGAGGCGCAGCAGGAGCACGATCTTGCGTCCCTCTCGCCCGACGGCGCGATCGATCGCGGCGAAGCGGGCGTCGCCCTCGATGCGGGCCTCGACGGCCGAGCGGGCGAGGTAGCGCGCGACGAGGAAGGCGCCGGTCGCGCCCACCGTGGCGGCGAGGAAGACGTAGGCGGTGCCTTCTCCGAGCCCGAAGATGGCGCCGGCCGCGAGGGTCAGGACCGAGGCGGGAACGAAGGCCACCACCGCCGCGGCGTAGCCGGCGACGAAGACGACCGGGCCCCAGGCTCCCTGGGCGTCGACCCACTGTGCGAAGGCGGGGACGTATTCGCCGGCCTGGCGACCGAGCACCACGAGCGCGCCGAGTGCAGCGATACCGAGTCCGATTCGCAGGGCGAGCTGGGCGCGGTTGCTCTTGGCCGGTGCGCCTGCGCTCTCGATCTGCGCCGATTCCGATGAAGACATGAGCGGGGTTCTCCTTGCCCTCTGCGATGCTGGCTCGCATCCGAGGTTACGCTTCGTTGAACGCCGTTACGCCGCGCTGCAGCGCGCGGTTACGCGTCGATTCCGCCGGCGACCGATCTCCACCTACGCACTCCGGTGTCTAGCCTCGGGGGGCGGGTGGGCATGAGACGGCGCGATCGGAGAGCGGGGGGCGGGCCCGGTGCCGGGGGAGACCCATGCGGCGAAGGAGCCCAGTGTCGATACGACGCGCGGTCGGCATCGGTTCCGCGCGAATCGACTCCCCGCGGGGCGCCTGCGCTGCGCGTGAGGATGCCCCAGCTTCTCCGGTTTTGACCCACTTTTCTGCCCGGCTACGCTGAAATGAACTTCATGTCAGCTGCTGAAGCCGAAGTCAGGTCCGCCCCCTCCCGAAGTCGGGAGGCCACCCGCGCTCGACTCGTGGAGGCCGCCACGACGCTCTTCGCGGCCGATGGCCTCCACTCGGTCACGAGCGCCCAGATCGCGCGCGCCGCGGGCGTGGCGACCGGCACCTTCTACCTGCACTTCAAGGACAAGCACGCGCTGTTTCGCGAGATCGCGCTCGCGGCTCTCGCCGACCTGCGCCAGCGCCAGCGGCGCGCGGCCGAAGGAACGCTGCCCGGCAGCGCCGACGAGTTCTACGCCTATCAGCGGGAGATGGTCGCGTACGCGGCCGACAACCGGGACCTGATCCGCGTGGCGTTCGGACGCGGTGGGGAGAGCGCCGAGATCGGTGACGTCGTCATCGAGGAGCTGGTTCCCGAGCTCGTGGAGCGCCTGGCCGAGCGCCGTGCACGCGGAGAGATCCCGGCCGAGGTGCACCCCGAGCTCGCCGCCCAGGGCGTGGCCGGCCGGACCATCCGCATGCTGGCCTGGTGGTGCGAGCACCCCGAGCGCGCGAGCCGCGAGGAGATGCTCCAGACCCTTCTCGCCATGAATCCCTTCCCTGCCGGTCTCGCCGGAGGTCTCGCCGGAGGTCTCGCCGGAGGTCTCGCCGGAGGTTCCGCCGGAGGTTCCACCGGAGGTTCCGCCGGAGGCCGCGGCGAGGGCACCGATTGACTCCACCCCGCCTCGCGAGGCGGGTCGACCCGACACCCCACCCATTCCATTCCGGAGATTCCCCAGACCCATGGCCGACCACATCACCCACGACCCGATCTACAACACCGTCGATCGCGACAACTTCATGACGATGATCGAGGTGGATCGCTACGCCGATCGGGCCGACGCGTTCGACAAGATCATCTCGGCCACGCGCGATCACTTCTGGGATCCGACCGACCCGAAGTACGTCGACTACGACGCCGAGCCCTTCGACGCGACGAAGCAGCTGATCATGCCCGAGGACTTCTGCGTCGAGCTCAACTGTGCCGTCGCCGACGAGCTCGACGAGAAGCAGAAGATTCTCCTCGCCAACGAGAGCACGCGCTTCCAGCTCTCCTCGATCCTCCACGGCGAGCAGGGCGCCCTCTCGCTCTCGACCAGCCTGGTGCAGATCCTGCGCGACCCGGGCGCCCAGGAGTACGCGACGAACCAGGCCCGCGAGGAGGCCCGCCACGTCCACGGGTTCGCCCGCTACGTGCAGACCCGCTGGGGCACGCCGATCCAGTGCGGCGACACCCTGGCCAGCCTGATGAACGAGATCGTGCTGGCGCCCGAGGTGTACAAGAAGCTCGTCGGCATGCAGATGCTGATCGAGGGTCTGGCCATGGGCGCGTTCGCGACGCTCCACTCGAAGACCAACGATCCGCTGCTGCGGCGGGTCGTGCAGCTCGTCATGTCCGACGAGGCCTTCCACCACCGCTTCGGGAAGATCTGGGCCGACAAGACCGTGCCGAGCCTGAGCGAGGAAGAGCACGAGAAGGTCGAGGAGTGGGCGGCGAAGTGCTTCCACACCCTGCTCTTCAACCTCGTGAACGCCGAGCAGAAGAAGGCGATCTACCCGCAGTTCGGCCTGGACTGGGAGTGGGTGCAGGGTGCCATCCGCGAGGCGTTCACCGACGCCGATCGCCGCGAGGGCATGACCCAGAACACGAACATCTTCCGCGTGCTGATCAAGACCCTGCTCAAGGCCGGCATCATCACCGACCGCACCAAGGCCGTGTACGGCGCCTGGGTCGACATGGAGGAGCTCCATCAGGAGGACGACGAGGTGGTCGGCAGCGACATCGCCGACGCCACCGTCGCGGAGCTCAGCGAGATCAACGCCAACCGCCGCGTGATCAGCAAGGCCCTGCGCTAGGGATCTGCAGAGACCCGGCGCTCGCTAGCGCTTCCCCAGCGTCCCCATGGAGGGGGCGGGACATCCGGGGGCTGCTGCACCGCAGCGGCCCCCGGGTGTCGAGCGCGACCTCGCCCGCCGGAGGCCCCCGGGGCGATTTCCGGCTATCCTGCCGGCCCCGAAACGACTCCGGGTCGCGCGGTATCGATGCGTCCCGGCTTCCGGCGAAGCCCCGGCCGAGCCGACCCAACCCCCCGCGCTCCCCGGGCCCGCCTGCGTGCAGCCCCGGCGCCGGGACCCCGGCGGATGCGCCGCCGGGAGCTGTAGGAGAGAACGATGTCCGAGATCCGATTCGACGGCCGCGTCGCCGTCGTGACCGGGGCGGGGGGTGGCCTGGGCCGCACCTACGCCCTCGAGCTGGCCAAGCGCGGCTGCGCCGTGGTGGTGAACGACCTGGGTGGCTCCGCCGACGGCTCCGGCGGTGGCAGCGCCATGGCCGACGAGGTCGTCAAGATCATCAACGAGTCCGGCGGCCAGGCCGTCGCCAACTACGACTCCGTGGCGACCGTCGAGGGCGGCGAGAGCATCGTCCAGACCGCCGTCGACAGCTTCGGCAAGGTCGACATCGTCATCAACAACGCCGGCATCCTGCGTGACAAGACCTTCGTCAAGCTCTCGAAGGAAGAGCTCGAGATCGTGCTCGACGTCCACCTGAAGGGCGCCTTCTTCGTCTCCCAGCCCGCCTTCCGGATCATGAAGGAGAACGGCTACGGCCGGCTGCTCTTCACGTCCTCGGCCGCGGGCATCTTCGGCAACTTCGGTCAGACCAACTATGGCGCCGCGAAGATGGGCCTCGTCGGCCTGTCCAACGTGCTCGCCCAGGAAGGTGCGAAGTACGACATCAAGAGCAACGTGATCGCGCCGATCGCGAAGACGCGCATGACCGAGCAGCTGCTCGGCGCCCTGGCCGACAAGCTCGAGCCCGAGTGCGTGACGCCGCTCTCCGTCTACCTCGTCTCCGAGGCCTGCGACTTCACCCACGAGATCTTCGACGTGGGCGGCGGCCGCTATGCGCGGGTCTTCATCGGCATGGCCCCGGGCTGGACCAAGGGCGCCGGCGTGCCGGCGACGGTCGAGGAGATCGCCGCCAACATCGACGCGATCCGCAGCACCGAGGGCTTCACGATCCCGGACTCCATCGCCGGCGAGATGCAGGCGGTGATGGCGTCCTTCAAGGGAGCCGAGTAGCCATGCCGATCGATCCGAGCAAGGCCCTCGGCCACGACTTCCCGGCGACGGGGGGCTCGTACTCCCAGGACGACGTGATCCTCTACCACCTGGGCATCGGGGCCGGCGTGAACGCAACGGACGCGGCGGAGCTCGAGTACACCTACGAGAAGAACTTGAAGGTGCTGCCGAGCTTCGGCGTGATCCCGGTGTTCGGCGCCATGGGTGGCGTGATGAACGTGCCCGGCCTCGACTTCAACCCGGCGATGCTGCTCCACGGCGAGCAGGACATCGAGATCCACCGGCCGCTCCCCGCGGCCGCGGAGCTCGAGAGCAAGCCTTCGATCGCCGGCATCTACGACAAGGGCAAGGCCGCCCTGGTCGTGATCGAGGTGGCCACCAAGGAGAAGGGCGGCGAGCCGCTCTTCACCAACCGCTTCTCGCTCTTCCTGCGAGGGGAGGGCGGCTTCGGTGGCGAGTCGGGTCCGGCGGCCGAGAACGACGCTCCCGAGCGGGACGCGGACTTCACGGTGGAGACGAAGACGCTCCCCCAGCAGGCGCTCCTGTACCGCCTGTGCGGCGACAAGAACCCGCTCCACGCGGACCCCGAGTTCGCCAAGATGGGTGGCTTCGACACGCCGATCCTGCACGGCCTGTGCTCCTTCGGCATCGTCTGCAAGGCGGCCGTCGACGCCGCGCTCGGCGGCGACGTCGGCCAGGTCGCCCGCTACCAGGCCCGCTTCCGCGGCGTCTTCTTCCCCGGCGAGACCATGGTCACGTCGGTCTGGAAGGAGGACGGGAAGCTCGTGATCGCCTCGTCGAGCAAGGAGCGCGGCACCCCCGTGCTCTCGAACGCGGCCATCACCCTGCGTTAGTTCCCGGGGGCTCCCGGTGCCAGGCGCCGGGAGCCCCGCGACACTTCGTGCCGGCCCACGCCACTCCTCCGGGACCGGAGGATGGTGACTTGCGCCCCACTCGACCCGCTCCCGCCCCTTCTGCTCCGCACGCGCCTCACCGGCTGGTCTGGCTGGCGTGGCTGGCGTGGCTGGTGGTGCCGATCCTCGGCCTGGCCGCCGCTCCGTCGAGCGCGTTGTCCCAGCTCGACTTCGAGGCCCTGGCGGTCTTCGACGACCCCTCCCTCGCGGATCTCGGCCCCTTCTCGTTCGGCCCCTCGGCGGTGGTGGACGAAGCCACGCTCGGCACCCTCGTCGGCTTCGACGTGCCCGGGGACGTGCCCGCGGGCAGCCTCGCGACCTCGGGCCAGCAGGGCGTCGTGAACCTGTTCTCTCCGGCCCTCACGATCGACCTCGCGAGTCCGGTGAACGGAGTGGCCCTGTCGCTCGTGGCCCTGCGCGGGCAGGCGCTCCTCATCGAGGCGCTGGGCGCGGGAGGCGGCGTCCTCGCCTCCCTCGACGTGCTGCCGCCCCTCGGAGCCAGCGGCTTCCCGAGCGACCGCTTCCAGCTCGACGCAGCGGGCATCGAGGCCCTGCGCATCCAGGCCGGGGGCGAGTCCACGAGCTTCTTCCTCGACGACATCGAGATCGTCCCCGAGCCCGCTCCCGCCCTGCTGCTCGCCGTGGCGGGGATCGGGCTGGCCGGCCTGCGCGGGGCCTCTCCGCGCCGCGCCCGGGCCGTTGCGCTGCTCCTCGGCGCCGGCCTCTGGCTCGGCTGCGTCCCGGACTCGGTGACGATCACCTCGCCCGTGGACGGCGTCGTGCTCTTCGAGCCCACGGTCCAGGTGGAGGTCGCCTTCCTTCCGCCGCTGCGTCCGGGCGAACGGGTCGAGGCCACGTGGGTCCGCGGCATCGACTCCGTGGACGATCCCCTCGTCATCGAGGACGCGAGCGCCGACCTCGCCGTCGACATCCTCGGGCAGTCGGGCGTGCTGCCGATCTCGGGCGTGGCCCCGGGCCGCAACAGCGTCTCGATCAAGCGCTTCCCCGCCGGCGGCGGGCCGGCCACGGCCTTCGACACGGTGACGCTCGACCGCGGCGGCTTCTTTCCCGATACGGACGGCCCCTTCGAGAACGCGGGCGTGATCCAGGATCAGCTGACGCTGGCCTCCCAGCTCGACGGCAGCGACCGCACCATCGACCTGGTCGTCTGGTACCCGAGCGACGAGCCCGGCCTTCCCGGCTTCCCGCTCTTCGGGCTCGTGGATGCCCCCGTGGCCGACGGAGTCGCATCCCTCCCCGTCCTGCTCTTCTCCCACGGCTCGTGCGGCATCCCGGCGCAGACGCCCTTCCTCACGGCCAGCCTGGCCCGGGCCGGCTGGATCGTGGTGGCCATGAGCCATCCGCCCAACGTCTTCAGCGCGGACTGCGCGGAGATCGCGAACCTGACCATCTCCTTCGTCGAGCGCCCGGCCGACGTCTCCGGCAGCCTCGACTGGCTGCTCGATCGCAACGTCGATCCGAGCTCGCCGCTCTTCGGGCTCGTGGATCCCCAACGGGTCGGGGTCTCCGGTCACTCCTTCGGCGGGATGACGGCGCTGCGCGTGCCTCCGCTCGATCCCCGCTTCCGGGCGACGCTGCCGCTGGCCCCGGAGTACGACTCCGTGGCCACCCTGATCCCCTTGCCCCTGTCCGTCCCGATCATGATCCAGGGCGGCGAGATCGACACGGTCACGCCCTTCGCCACCGACCAGATCCCGGTCTTCGATCTCTCGGAGCGTCCGCGCTTCCTGGTCGAGCTCCTGGGCACCGGTCACGCGGCGTTCTCCAACTTCTGCTTCGCGCCCGAGCTGTGCCCCGAGGGCCTGGTCCGGCAGTACGCCTACGGCTTCCTGGGGCGCTACGTGGCCGCCGATCGGCGCTGGGCCTCGCTGATCGCGCCGGCGCCGGGCGTGGTCCTCACCGCCGATCCCTGATCCTCCACTGTCGCCACGCTGTCGGCAGGCGGCCGCGAAGCCCTCTCCGGGGAGGCTACGCTCGAAAGCGTGTCCGCCCCTCTCGCAGACCCGGGCTTCAGCGAAGCCGCACGCGCCTGGTTCGACGCCACCTTCCCGGCGCCCACGCCGGTGCAGGAGCAGGGCTGGGCGCGCATCGCTGCGCGCCAGCACACGCTGCTCCTGGCTCCCACCGGGAGCGGGAAGACCCTCGCGGCCTTCTACGCCTGCATCGATCGCCTCGGGACCGAGATGGCCGAGACCCGCGCCCGCGGCGATGCCTGGAAGGCCGGTGTCCGGGTCCTCTACGTCTCCCCACTGAAGGCGCTGGTCTACGACATCGAGCGCAACCTGCGGGCTCCGCTGATCGGCGTCCAGCGCGCCGCCGAGCGCGCCGGCGTCCCCTTCGTGGCTCCGCGCGTCGCGGTGCGCACGGGCGACACGTCGCAGAAGGAGCGCCGCCAGCAGTCGCGCGACCCCGCCGAGATCCTGGTCACGACACCGGAATCGCTCTACCTGATCCTCGGCTCGCAGCAGCGCGAGACCCTGCGCACGGTGGACACGGTCATCCTCGACGAGATCCACGCGCTGGCGCCGACCAAGCGCGGCGCCCACCTGGCGCTCTCCCTCGAGCGCCTCTCGCGGGGCGTCCATGGCGACGATCCCCAGCGCATCGGCCTGTCCGCCACCGCGCGTCCGCTCGAGGAGGTGGCGCGCTTCCTCGGCGGTCCCCGCCCGGTCGAGATCGTCGACACCAGCACGAAGCCGCACCTCGATCTGCGCATCTCCGTCCCCGTCCCGGACATGACGCGGCCGGGCGAGTTCCAGGCCGCCGAGCCCCCGGGCGTCGCGGCCCTTCGCGAGGAACGGCGCCGCGAGGAGGAGGCGGCGGCAGAGACGGAGGAAGGCCTGCTCCCCACGGCACCCGACGACGGGGGCTCGATGCTCGCGCAGATCCTGGCGAAGTCCGGCGACGAGGCGGACACGAGCCTCTGGCCCGCGATCTATCCCCAGCTGCTCGAGGGCATCCTCTCCCATCGGAGCGCCATCGTCTTCGTGAACAGCCGGGGGCTCTGCGAGCGACTGGCCCGGCGACTCAACGAGCTCGCGGGCGAGGATCTCGTCCGCTCCCACCACGGGAGCCTCGCCCACGAGGAGCGCAAGAACATCGAGGAGGCGCTCAAGTCCGGGGCGCTGCGCGCCATCGTCGCAACCAGCTCGCTCGAGCTCGGGATCGACATGGGCGCCGTCGACCTGGTGATGATGGTCGAGTCGCCCGGCGCGGTGTCGCGTGGCCTCCAGCGCGTGGGGCGGGCCGGCCACCAGGTGGGCGTGGCCAGCCGCGGGCTGCTCTTCCCCAAGCACCGGGGCGATCTGCTCGAGGCCGTGGTGGTGTCGCGCGGCATGCGGGGCGGCGAGGTCGAGGCCCTCGCAATCCCGAGCAGCCCCCTCGACGTCCTGTCCCAGCAGGTCGTGGCGATGGCGGCCAGCGAGCCGCTCGCGGTCGACGACATCGAGGAAATGATGAGGCGGACCGCGAGCTTCCGGGATACCTCTCGAGAGCAGCTCGAGGGCGTCCTGGACATGCTCGCCGGCCGCTACCCCTCGACCGACTTCGCCGAGCTCAAGCCCCGGGTGCTCTGGGACCGGACCGAGGACAAGATCGAGGCCCGCCGCGGCGCTGGCCGGATTGCCATCGCCTCGGGCGGGACGATCCCCGACCGCGGCCTCTACGGCGTCCACCTCGGAGACGGCGGGCCCCGGGTCGGCGAGCTCGACGAGGAGATGGTGCACGAGACCCGCGCCGGCGAGACGGTGACCCTCGGCGCCTCGACCTGGCGCGTGCTCGAGATCACCCGCGACCGGGTGCTGGTCGAGCCGGCGCCCGGCGAGGTGGGGAAGCTTCCCTTCTGGCGCGGCGAAGGCCCGGGCCGTCCGCTCGAGCTCGGCCAGGCCGTCGGCCGCTTCACCCGGGAGCTGGCCGAGCGGTGTCGCGGCGAGACGCCCGCGGACCTCCACG
Organism: Myxococcota bacterium; assembly: GCA_030065975.1. Classification (GTDB taxonomy): domain Bacteria; phylum Myxococcota_A; class UBA9160; order UBA9160; family UBA6930; genus JASJCN01. The sequence goes on along the minus strand of JASJCN010000066.1, from coordinate 13,751 downwards.
GTGGGCGCGCCAAGGCGGAGTCGTGGCTCGTCGACGACTTCGCCCTCGACGAGTGGGCGGCGCGCAACCTGGTCGACTACCTGGTGGAGCAGCACGAGGCGACGGGAGCGCTCCCCACCGATCGCGCCGTCACCCTCGAGCGCTTCCGCGACGAGCTCGGCGACTGGCGCCTGTGCCTGCTCACCCCCTTCGGTGCGCGTCTGCACGCGCCCTGGGCCCTCGCCATCGAGGCGCGGCTCTCGCGCGAGGCCGGCTACGAGGTGCAGACGCTCTGGAGCGACGACGGCATCGTGCTGCGTTTCGCCGACGCCGAGGAGCTGCCGCCCCGCGAGGTGCTCTTCCCCGAGCCCGAGGATCTCGAGGAGCTGGTGATCGAGCAGCTCGAGCGCTCGGCGCTGTTCAGCGGGCACTTCCGCGAGAACGCGGGCCGCGCCCTGCTACTCCCGCGCCGCCGGCCCGGTCAGCGGACGCCGCTCTGGAGCCAGCGCCTGCGCGCGCAGAACCTGCTTGCGGTGGCGCGGCAGTTCCCGGCGTTCCCGATCATGCTCGAGACCTATCGAAGCTGTCTGCAGGACGTCTTCGATCTGACGGGGCTCCAGCACCTGCTCCGCGACGTCCGCAGTCGGAAGGTTCGCGTCGACGAGGTCGAGACGCCGACCGCGTCGCCCTTCGCCCGCAGCCTCGTCTTCGCCTACACGGCGACCTACCTCTACCAGGGCGATACGCCGGTGGCCGAGCGCCGCGCCCAGGCGCTCACCCTGGACCGCGAGACCCTGCGCGATCTGCTGGGCCACGAGGAGCTGCGCGAGCTCCTCGACGCCTCGGTGATCGCCGAGACCGAGGACGAGCTGCAGGGGCGTGCCGAGGAGCGCCGGGCCCGACACGCCGACGCGCTCCACGACCTGCTGCGCCGGGTCGGCGACCTCGCCGAGGACGAGATCGCCGAGCGCTGCGACGGCGACGCCACGGACTGGCTCGAGAGCCTGGTCGCCGGTCGCCGCGCGATCCGCATCCGCATCGCCGGTGAGGAGCGGGTCGTCGCCGCGGAGGACGCGGCCCTGTACCGCGACGCCCTCGGTTCGGCCCCGCCGCCCGGCCTTCCCCAGGCCTTTCTCGAGGCGTCCGCGGATCCCCTGGGCCAGCTCGTGACCCGCTACGCGCGGACCCACGGGCCCTTCACGACGCGCCAGCTGGCTGACCGGCTCGGGCTCCTCCCGGCCCAGCTCGACGCGACCCTGGCGAGCCAGGAGCGTTGTGGCCGGCTCCTGGCCGGGGAGTTCCATCCCGAAGGGCGGGTGCGCGAGTGGTGCGACGCCGAGATCATGCGCCGGCTTCGCCGCCGCACCCTGGCAAGGCTGCGCGGCGAGGTGGCTCCCGTCGAGAGCGTCACCCTGGGGCGCTTCCTGCCCGAGTGGCATGGCGTGGGAGAGGAGGGCCCGCCCGAAGCCCGCCTCGACGAGGCGCTCCAGCAGCTCGAGGGCGTGGCGTTGCCCTTCTCCGAGCTCGAGCGGGCGGTGCTGCCGGCGCGCGTGCCGGGCTTCGACCCGCGCATGCTCGACGAGCGCGGGGCGCTCGGCCAGTGGGTGTGGGTCGGGCGCGGAGCGCTCGGCGACAAGGACGGCCGGGTGGCGCTCTATCGGCGCGAGCGCATCGCCCTCCTGGCCGAGCCGCCCGAGCTGCCCGAGGAGCTGGGCCCGCTGCACCGGGCCGTGCTGGATCACCTGGGCGAGCGGGGCGCGTGCTTCGTGAGCGAGCTGCTCGTCGCCACCGGCTCGCCCCCGCAGAAGGAGCTGCTCGACGCGCTCTTCGACCTGGTATGGGCCGGGCTCGTGACCAACGACACCTTCGCGCCCCTGCGTGCGCTCTCGGCGCGCACCCCAGGCGCCTCGGCGCGCCGCAACCGCCCGCGGCGTCCCTCGACGATCCGCCCGGGTCGCGCGCCGTCGCTCGCGGCCGGTCGCTGGTCGCGCGTGCAGGACCTGCTGGCCGGAGCGCCGGACGCCACCCGCCGCACCCACGCCCGCTCGCTCCTGCTCCTCGAGCGGCACGGGGTCGTGAGCCGCGACGTGCTGGCAGTGGAGGATGCGCCCGGCGGCTTCTCCTCTCTCTACGCGGTGTATCGCGCCATGGAGGAGTCCGGGAAGATCCGCCGGGGGCACTTCGTCGAAGGCTACTCGGGTGCGCAATTCGCCTTCGCCGGCGCCGTGGACCAGCTGCGCAGCGCGCGCGTCGAGGCCGACCCGCCCGTCGTCCACGTGCTGGCCGCGACCGACCCGGCCCAGCCCTACGGAGCCCTGCTGCCGTGGCCCGAGGCCCGCTCGAGCGAGGCGCGTCCGCGTCGCAGCGCCGGCGCGCGGGTGGTGCTCGTGAACGGCGAGCTCGCGCTGTACCTGGATCGGGCGGGGCTGCGCGCCTGGACGTTCGCGTCGCTGCTTCCCGAGCACGAGGCCCGCAACGACGCGCTCGCGGCGCGGGCCCTGCGCAGCCTCTTCCGCGAACGCAGCCGCACCGGCCTTCGCCTCGAGCAGATCGACGCCGAGCCGGCGACGCGCTCGGCCCGGGCCGTGGCGTTCCTCGAGGCCGGCTTTCGGACCGGGTACAAGGGCCTCGAGCTCGATCGAACCGTCGGCGAGCCGGCGTAGGAGCCGGGTCGAGACGCCGTGCCCGAGGGCGACACCATCCACAAGCTCGCGCGCGGGCTCCGCCCCGAGCTGCAGGGGCAGCCCATCGAGACGCTTTGGCTGCGGGATCGGGGCGAGGTCGACGCGCTGGCCGGACGGCACGTCCGCGAGATCTCGGTGCTCGGAAAGCACCTGCTGATCGGCTTCGGTCGCCCCGAGTCCCGCCCCGCCTTCGCTCTGCACGTCCACCTGGGAATGAAGGGGCGCTTCCAGCGCATCCGCCCGGGTGAGCCGCCGCGTCGGCCGCCCTGGCAGGACACGGCGCGGATCACGACGGCGAGCGCCCGCCACGTCTTCACCCGCACGGCGATCTGCGAGCTCCTGCCGGCCGCGGCCATGGCGGAGCATCCGTCGCTGCTTCGGCTCGGGCCCGACCTGCTGGCGCCCGAGGTGTCGTTCGACCGCGTGCTCGCCCGGGCGCGCCGGCGCGAGCCGGGGAACGCGGCCGACCTGCTGCTGGATCAGGGCGTCGCCTGCGGCATCGGCAACGTCTACAAGTCCGAGGTGCTGTTCCTGATGGGCGTGCATCCCGAGACGCCCACCACCGCGCTCTCCGACGCGACGATCCTCTCGCTCTTCCGCTGCGCCCGAAGGCTCATGCGCCGCAATCTCGGGGGCTGGCGCCGGACGACCCTGCGTCGCGTGACCGAGGACACGCGCCCACGCCCGGGCGATCCGCGCTTCTTCGTCTACGGGCGGGCGGGCCGCCCGTGTCGGCGCTGCGGAACGCTCTTGCGCGGTGGGCGCGTGGGCGACGCGGCGCGGACGACGACCTGGTGTCCCACCTGTCAGCCCGCGCCGCCCTCACCGGTCGCGCCGGCTCGAGTGGCCGCGCGGTCCGTCGGCGTCAGTCGGACTCGACGCTGACCAGGGCGTCGAGCTCGGGCCAGTCGATGGCGTTCTGCGCCGCGAAGGCCTGCAGCAGGAGCTCGCGGATCTCCGGGTCCTCGCCCTTGCGGAAGCTCTCGACGGCTCCGGCGAGCGCGTCGGCACCCGGTGAGGCGGGCGCGTCGTCCTTCAGCGTTCCTTCCTCGTGCTCGATCCCCACGGCGTCGAGCCACTCGATCAGGAGCTCGCGCTGGGTCTCGAGGAAGAAGGTGGCGAGCGCCTCCTCGGCGAGAGGGCTCGCGCCGACCCGGGCCAACGCCCGGCGGATCATGCTCGCGCGCTTCTTGTGCGGCTGCTTCATGAGGAAGCGCGGCCGTGCCTTCATGGCCCCGGCGGTGATCGCCACCGACTGGGTGTAGACCGCGGGGCTCTCCTGGCGCAGGGTCTCGAGCACCCGCTCGGCCAGGGACTCGCTCATGGCGCCGAAGATCTGGTGGGGACGCATGGCCGCGGTTGTAGCAGCCCGGGCGCCGGCGAGCCCGCGCTCAGGCGGACGCGGGCAGAGCCGGCGAAGGGGCCAGCCAGGCCTCGCGGGCCAGGGCCGCCAGGTTGAGCACCAGGGCCGCAGCCAGCGCGGAGTGGAGGCCCGTCACCTCCACCGGGATCTCGAGCAGCACGTTCGCGATCCCGACGATCGCCTGGAGCACGACCAGGCCGGCCGCCAGCAGGGAGAGCCAGAACAGCCGCGGCGCGTGTCGCGTGAAGACGGCGGCCGCGATCAGCACGCCCACCAGCAGGTAGCCGTTCGTGCGATGGGCGAGGTGGATCCCGATGGGACCCTGCCAGGTCGGGTAGTAGCGGCCCTCGATGCAGGTGGGCCAGTCGGGGCAGACGAGGCCGGCGAAGCCCGACGACACCAGGCCGCCCAGCACCATCTGCAGGAAGAGCACGATGACGCAGACGCCGACCCACACGCGCAGACCCGTTCCGATGGCAGCGCGCAGGGGCGGACGAGCCTCGTCGCGCAGCTGCAGTGCCAGCCAGAGCACGCTGGCGTTGAAGCTGTTGCCCACGATCAGGTGCGAGGTCACGGTCCAGCGGGCGAGCAGCTCCCAGACCGTGAGCGCGCCCAACAGGATCTGCGTCACCAGAAGGACGGAGGCCACCAGGACCGGCGTGCGTGCGCGGGCGACCCACTCGGGCGTGCGCAGGATCCAGATGGCGAGGCCCAGGAAGATCAGGCTGATGCTTCCGGCCGCGGCCCGGTGTCCCCACTCGAACGCGACCTTCAGGTCGAAGGTCGGGATCACCTGGCCGAAGCACAGCGGCCAGTCCGGGCAGGCGAGCCCGGCGCCATGGGCGCGCACGAGCGCGCCGAGGATGATCAGACCGGTGGTCAGGATCACCAGGACGGCGGCAGCCCAGGACGGCGTGAGGGCCTTGGAGGAGGGCCCGTGGAGGGGTTCGGCGGCAGTCATCGTCGGGAGACCGGACGGTAAACGATGCTCGGAGGCCCGCCAGCGGCCTCGGCTGCCCGTTTCCTGCGGGCTTCTGACGGCGCGAGCCCCGGTTTCCTGCCGGCCGGCCCGTTGGTTCCTGCCGCTGGGTCGCACCCGGATTGCGTGCGTTGCAACAGCCCTACAGCCCGGCCCCCGACGAGTCGATACGCTCCGCGATGAGCGCCATGGCACAGACCCTCCCGGCCAAGGACGACCCGCGCTACCTGCGAGCCATGATGGACCTCGCGGGCGACCTGTCGCGCGATCACGACATGGCGACCGTCTTCGTCGGCATCGCGGGACAGGAGGGCGACCTGCTGGTTCCCGAGTTCCTCGAGTTCGTCGAGAGCGCCCTGCGCATGGACGACCGCATCTTCCGCCTGCTGCGCGAGCGCGCGGTGCTGCTGCTCGTGGACGTGGACGTCGCCAAGGCGACCTCGATCGTCGAGCGGCTGCGCGCCGACTTCGTCTCGCGCTACGGCCCCTCGGCCCGCTTCGACATCGACATCCGCTACCTCGCCATGCGCGCCGGGCTGCAGAGCGTGAGCGTGAAGGACGTCCTGCCGAACCTCTTCACGGGCGAGGCCTAGGGCGCGTCCGTCGCCTCCGGCGCGCCCAGCTCGTGGGCGAGCGCCTGCTCGAGCGTCGGGAAGCGGAACTGGAAGCCCGCGGCGAGCGCCTTCTGGGGCAGCACGCGTCGGCTGCCCAGCAGCTCTCCCGAGATGTCGCCCATGGCGAGCCGGATCGCGAAGGCCGGCACGGGAACCAATGCCGGGCGCCCGAGGGTGCGGCCCAGCGTGCCCGCGAACTCCCCCTGCCGGACGGGGATCGGGGCGACGGCGTTCAGCACCCCGCGGACGTCGTCGCGGTCGAGGGCGAAGAGGATGAGGCGCACGAGATCGTCCAGCTGGATCCAGGGGAACCACTGGCGACCGCCCCCGATGGGCCCGCCCAGGCCGGCCCGGAACTGGGGAAGCAGCGGGCCGAGTGCTCCGCCGTCGGCGGCCATGACGACGCCGATCCGCAGGGACACCACCCGGACGCCGAGCTCCTCGGCAACGGCCGCCTCGGCCTCCCAGTCGCGACACACCTCGGCCAGGAATCCCTCGCCCATGGGCGCCGACTCGTCGAGCGCTTCCTCGCCCTGATCTCCGTAGTAGCCGACGGCCGAGGCGCAGATCAGAACGGACGGACGCTCGCTCGCGTCGACCTCGCGCATCGCCGCCACCAGCGCGCGGGTCGAGTCGATGCGGCTGTTCCGAACGGCGGCCAGGCGCTTGCGCGTGGGCAGGCCGCCGAAGACGGGCTCCCCGGCCAGGTGGATCGCCGCCGAGCAGCCGCGCACGCTCTCGGGGTCGACGAAGGTCCCGTTCCAGTCCTGGGGCACGACGCCTTCGCGGGCGTCGACGTCCTTGGGCCGCCGGGTCATCAGCTCGACCAGCTGACCGCGCTCGCAGAGGGCTTCGACGAGGCGGTTGCCCACCAGCCCCGTTCCGCCCGAGAGCCAGACGGGTCCCTTCTTCACGGGTGCAGCGCCGGCGCGAACGCCTCGAAGGTCCGGATCACGCCGGCGGGGTCGGTCGTGAGCGGCGAGATCACGGGCGTGGTGACGCCGGCCTCGACGAAGGCTGCGACCTGCTCCCGACACGACTCGGCCGTTCCGAGGATGGTGATGCGATCGATCAGCTCGTCGTGCATGGCCGCGGCGGTGGCGGCTCGGTCCTTGCTCGCGAAGCCCTGGGCGATGCCTCTGGCCTCGTCGGGGAAGCCGCACCAGTCGAGGAAGCGGTTGTAGACCGGCGTCGCCAGATAGCCGCCGAAGGCCGCGCGCACCAGGCCCCGCGCGCCGGGCACGTCGTCGGTCACGCAGACCTGGAAGCGGCACACCACCTCGTCGCCGCTCGCGTCGCGCCCCGCGTGCTCGGCGCCTTTGCGGTAGGCGGCGAGGATCTGCGGCAGGGCGCTCTTCGGGAACCAGTTGATCACGAGCCCGTCGCCGATCTCACCGGCCAGCTCGAGCATGCGCTCGCGCAGCGCCGCCACGTAGATCGGCACGGGCTGGCTCGGCACGCTGCCGATGCGCAGGCCGTGGGAGCGCATCACGTCCCCGTCGTAGTCGGTCTTGGTGCCGGCCAGGGCCTGGCGCACGAGCGCCACGCACTCGCGGACGTGGGCCAGAGGCTTCTCGAAGGGGATGCCGTTCCAGTCGCCGATGATCGCGTGGCTCGAGGAGCCGAGACCGAGCACGAAGCGATCGTTCGAGAGCTGGGCCAGGGTGCCGGCCGTCATCGCCAGGACGGCCGGCGTCCGGTTGTAGACGGGCACGATGCCGGTTCCGATCGTCACCTGCTCCGTCGCCATGGCCAGCGCACCGGCGAGCGAGAAGGAGTCGGGCCCCGAGGTCTCGGCCATCCAGATGGCCGGGTAGCCCCACTCCTGCTCGGCCCGGCGCGCCAGCTCCACGCAGCCACGCGCATCGAAGAAGGGGGCCGGAAGCGTGATGGCCAGTCGTCCGAGGGGGCTCGCCACGGCCGCGGAAGGTATCACGCCTGCCCGGCCAGAGCCTCCGAGAGATGCCCGAGGAGCGGCCCGCCGCTCTCCATCGGTGCGCCGTCGAGGACGGCGACGGGCCGGGCGCCGCGCACGGAGTTCACCATCACGAGCTCGCGACACGCTGCGAGCTGCTCGGCCGAGGCATCGGCTTCGTGCACCTCCTCCGACGCGGCGAGCACGAGGGCCCGGGCCACGCCCGCCACTCCGCCGCGCGCGAGCGGGGGCGTGATCCAGCGGCCGTCGGCGGTGTGGACGACCGGTGTCGAGCGACTGCCCTCGACGAGGTGCCCGGACTCGTCGAAGAGGAGCCCCTCTTCGGCACGGCCCTCACCGCGGAGCCAGCTGCGCACGTGCTCCATCAACGGGTGGCCCGTGAGCTTCACGCCCGAGAAGGGGCCCGGCCCCTCGTGTCGCCAGGGCGCGGTGCGCACCCGCCAGGTCGCGGGCTCGGGGCCGATGGGACGTGCGGTGGCGACGAGGCGCGTCCGTCCCGCGCCGTCGGCGCTGGCCTGCATGCGCACGATCCCCGGGCGCTCGCCGAAGCAGGCCCGGGCGAGCTCGAGCAGGCCCTGGCTCACACGTTCCGGGTCGATCGCCGGAAGGCCCAGGCGCTCGGCGTCCCGCACCAGCCGCTCGGCGACCGGGCCGGCGTGGCGCAGGCCGCCAGCCTCGAAGCGCGCGGTCGTGTAGCAGCCGACGCCGGCGCGGAAGGCGCCATCGTCGGCGCGAACCACCGCCTCGCCGCGATCGCGAAGCTCGCCGTCCGTCCAGACGAAGGCCGGAGCGGCCTCGGAAGAGCCCATGGACCGCTCCTGCCCCGACGATGGGCTCCCGCTAGCGGCTCGACGCCGGCACGTAGCTGCGGGACAGCTCTCCCTGGTACACCTGCCGCGGGCGGCCGATGCGCTGATCCTGGGCGTGCATCTCGAGCCAGTGTGCGATCCAGCCGGGCAGCCGACCGAGGGCGAACATGGCGGTGAACATCTTGTCCGGGGTGCCGATCGCCGTGTAGATGACGCCCGAGTAGAAGTCGACGTTGGGATAGAGGTTGCGCTGAACGAAGTAGTCGTCCTTCAGCGCGATCTCCTCGAGCTCGACGGCGATCTCCAGCAGCTTGCTGTTCACGCCGAGCTTCTCGAGCACGTCGAAGCAGGCCTTCTTGATGATCTTCGCCCGCGGGTCGAAGTTCTTGTAGACGCGGTGGCCGAAGCCCGAGAGGCGCGAGGTGTCGTCGCGGTCCTTGGCCCGCTCGACGAACTCGCGACCCGAGACGCCCTCGCCCTCGATGGTCTTCAGCATCTCGATCACTTCCTGGTTGGCGCCGCCGTGGCGCGGCCCCCAGAGCGCGTTGATGCCCGCCGAGATCGCCGCGAAGAGGTTCGCGTTGGACGAGCCCACGAGGCGCACGGTGCTGGTCGAGCAGTTCTGCTCGTGGTCGGCGTGGAGGATCAGCAGCAGGTCGATCGCCTTGGCGACGACCGGGTCGACGGTGAAGTCCTCGCACGGCGTCGCGAACATCAGGTGCAGGAAGTTCTCGACGTAGTCGAGCCGGTTGTCGGGATACATGAAGGGCTGGCCGATCGAGTGCTTGAACGCGTAGGACGCGATCGTCGGCATCTTGGCGATCAGCCGATGGACGGACACCTCCACCTCGCGGGGGTCGCGCGGATCGAGGGAGTCGGGATAGAAGGTCGCGAGTGCACCGACGGCCGCCGAGCACGCCGCCATGGGGTGGGCGTCCTTGGGCAGCGAGGAGAACACGCTCTTGAAGTCCTCGTGCAGCATCGTGTGGTAGCGGATCGACTCGCGGAACTTCTCGAGCTCGGAGGCAGACGGCAGGTTGCCGGCCATCAGCAGGTGGGCGACCTCGAGGAAGCTCGAGTGCTCGGCCAGCTCCTCGATCGGATAGCCGCGGTAACGCAGGATGCCCTTCTCGCCGTCGATGAACGTGATCGCGCTCTCGCACGAGCCCGTGTTGCCGTAGCCCGGATCGAGGGTGATCAGCCCGGAATCTGCACGCAACTTGCTGATGTCGATGGCGCGCTCGCCCTCGCTGCCCTCGATGATGGGGAGCTCGTAGGTCTTGTCTCCAACGCGAAGCTCTGCCGTCTCGGCCATGGGTCCCTCCTCAGGTTCGCGGGTTCGTCGCGGATTCGATCGGTTGGGGGTGGTCTCGGGTCGGGCGCTCCACCGCTTCGCAGAGGGGCCCGGGAAGGTGGGTCGGACCATCGGGCTCCCCGGGGTCTGACCTGAGACCCGCTCTGGGAGCCTTGGACTGGATGCGTCGACCGGGCACAGGTTACCCACCGGTCCGGGCCGTGTCGCTGGCGCGTTGCGTCGACGCAGGGCGTTATCCGGCGATGCAGCGTTCGGCACAATGGCCCGCAGCGACGGGGGAAACGCCCGCGACGCAGGGCGCCGAGGACGCCGGGTCACTGTGCGGACGCGTCCCTCGCCACGGGCGGTGCATCGGGCACCGCCACGACCACCTGGCGGCTTCCGGGTCGGATCCTCGCCGCGGCTCGGACCGGCGTGATGGCGTTCAGGCGCTCGAGCTTGCGGGACTTCACCACGATGGCCTGGCCGCCTCCGGCCACGAACTCCGCCACCTGCTCCGGCGTCTCGAGGTGGGCGACCGGCCGGCCGCCGTAGTAGCGGATCCCACCGATCATCGGGCTTTCCCGGTAGAGGCCGATCCGTCCGCCCTCCGGGGTGAGCGCCGCGGCCGCCTCGGCGATCGGGCGCGGCGAGCGGATCGGGTCGAGCGCCGGGAGCAGGAAGGCGAACACGCAGGCGTTGATGCCGAAGGCGCCGGCCACGGCGATCCAGAAGCGGCGCAGGGGCATTTCGGCGACGGGCGCACTCCGCGCGAAAGCCGCGCTGCCGAGTCCGACGCACAGCACGACGCACACGCCGAAGGCGACCAGTCGCTCGGCATGCACGGCTGCGGCGAACTGGGCCAGCCCCTCCGGCAGGAAGGGCGGCGCGAGTCCGACGCCGATTGCCAGCAGCCCCGTCACGCCGAGGAGACCCGCGAGCACCGCCATGGCGACGACGAGCCCCTTCGGCAGGCGGCCATGGCGAAGCGCCCACAAGCGGACGGCGTCGGCGCAGAGCAGCGCGGCCGCCGGGAAGGCCGGGACCATGTAGAGCCCGCGCTTACCGCTCGAGATCGAGAAGAAGACCAGGCTCGCGAGCACCCAGGCGGAGAGGAAGCGCCAGGCCGAGGCCGCGTCGGGCGCAGCTTCGGGGCTCGCGAAGGCGCGTCGACGCCAGGCCCAGAACACCCAGGGGAAGACAAGCGTCCACGGCAGGAAGTCGACCGGGAACTGGTAGAGGTAGTAGTAGAAGGGGCGCTCGTGGGAGGTCCCCGCGAAGAAGCGCCCGATCAGGTTGGTCGTCACGGCTTCGTCGGCGAAGCCGCTCGGCGCGAGCGAGATGGCCGCGCTGATCCACGCCACGCCGGGCACCACGGAGAGCAGCAGCCCGTGGATCGGGAAGAGCGGACGCGCGTCGCCAAGGCGCCGCTCCCAGGCGAGGAAGCCGAGCACGGTCAGGACGGGCAGCAGCCATCCGACGGGCCCCTTGGTCAGCACGCCGAGGGCGAGGAAGACGTGGAAGAGCAGGGCGCCGGCGCGCGCCGACAGGCGCTTGCGGTCGACCTGCCAGAACGTCGCGAGCGCGAGGGTCTCGAAGAGGGCGAGCAGGACGTCGAGCTGGATGCGGCGGGCCAGTGTCGAGAACTCGAGGGTGGTCAGGAGCAGCGCCGCTCCGAGGAGCCCCGCCGCGGGGCCGAGCATCCGGGTTCCGAGCAGGGCGGTCACGGCGACCGTCGCGATGCCCGCCAGGGCCGAAGGCAGCCGCGCGGTGGTCTCGTCCACACGACCGAAGGGCGAGCCGAACAGCGCCGCGAGCCCGTAGTAGAGCGGCGGCTTCTGGGTGTAGGGCTCGCCGTTCAGATGGAGCAGGAGCAGGCCCCGCGGGCCGTGCTCGAGCGCGCGCATCTCCTCGGCGACCTGGAGGTAGCGCGGCTCGTCCGGTGCCGAGACGTCGGTCCAGCCGAGCCCCACGAGGAGCAGGAGCCCCGCGGCGAGCAGCAAGGCCACTCCCGGGCCGCGTCGCGCCTGGCCTGCGATCCCCTCCAGAACCCTCTCCTCCTCGGCCTCAGGGCCGACTTGCCTCGGATCTCCGGTCATCCCGTGGAATTCCGCTCGGCGGCCCGGGACGGTACCCTCTCGCGCTCGGAGGTGCCCGAGGTGCACCCCGGCCGAGCCGCGCTGGAGGATCCCATGGCCCAAGGACCCGCTGAAGAGTTCATCACCCGCTTGCGATCGGCGCCGATCCAGATGAGCGAGATCGCGCGCTTCCTGGACCGCCTCACCCACGGCGAGCGCGTCGAGGCGATCCGCGCCGTCGGCCGCGCCGACCAGGCGCGGCTCTACGAGGCGGCGAAGGGCTTCGCGCCCGTCCGCAACGCCGAGCTGGTTCCGCCGAGCCGGGCCGATCTCGAGACCGTGCGCCACTTCGGGAAGAACACGCTTCCGGCGTTCACCCACTTCGAGAAGCGCTTCTGCCGGCCGGTCGGGCAGGACCCCGAGAAGCCCGAGGCGCTCCACGGCTTCAACTTCCAGTCGATGGCGGCGGTCACCGGCCCCGGGTACTTCGTGGCGGTTCCCGACGAGGCCCGGGGCGAGGTGCTGATCGACTACCGACAGGTGCCGCAGGCGGCGCCGCCGGGCTGGCCGCCGGTCAAGGTGAACGAGCGCGGACTCTCGCGCTTCGTCTACGGCTTCATGGTCGACACCCTGCGGCGGGTCTCCACCCACGTGACGATCGGCTCGGCCGCGCGCAAGGGCAAGGACATGCACAGCTACTTCCTGCTCTGCCAGGAGGCCTAGCGTCTCCTTGTCCCACGCAGGAAGCGCATCCGACGCGACACCCTGGCTCTCGATCGTCGTTCCCTTCTACAACGAGGAGGGCAACGTCGAGCCGCTGCACCACGAGGTCGAGACCGTGCTCGAGACGATCGGGCGTCCGGCCGAGCTCGTGTACGTCGACGACGGCAGCCGCGACGAGACCCCCGCCCGCCTGGCCGAGCTCGCGGCACGGGACCCGCGCGTGCGCGTGATCACGCTGCTCGAGAACGCGGGGCAGAGCGCGGCACTCGCGGCCGGGTTCGAGGCCGTTCGCGGCGAGATCGTGGCCACCCTGGACGCCGACCTGCAGAACGACCCGGCCGATCTCCCGAAGCTGCTCGAAGGGCTCGGCGAGGCCGACGTGATCAACGGCGTCCGTGCGAACCGCCGGGACACCCTCGTGCGCAAGCTGTCCTCGCGCATCGGCAACGGGTTCCGCAACTGGGTCACGGGAGAGTCCGTGACGGACGTCGGCTGCTCGCTGCGCGTGATGCGCGCCGAGCACGCGAAGCGGGTCAAGATGCTGCGCGGCATGCACCGCTTCCTGCCGACGCTGCTGCGCATGGAGGGGGCCCGGGTGATGGAGATCCCCGTGAACCACCGCCCCCGACACCTCGGCGAGTCGAAGTACGGGATCGGCAACCGGCTCTTCGTCGGCCTCGCCGACGTGTTCGCCGTGCGTTGGATGCAGAGCCGGGCCGTCCGCTACGAGGCCGTCGAGAGCGAGCCCAAGCCCCGCGACGAGGCCTAGCGGTCAGCCCCCGGCGCGCTTGGCCGGGATGCCGCGCTCCTCGAGGGCTTCGAGGATCGTGTCGCGGTGGTCGCCCTGGATCTCGATCACGCCGGCCTTGGCCGAGCCGCCGGTGCCGCAGCGCCGCTTCAGCTCGCCGGCCAGCTCCTTGAGGGCGCCTTCGCCGAGGCCCAGGCCCGAGATGGTCGTGACGGGCTTTCCGCGCCGGCCCTTCATCTCGCGGCGGACGCGGGCCACGCCGTCGGCGGGGTCGGCCGCCGCGTTCTTCCGGGCGCGATCGACGCCCCGCTCGCGCTTGCGGCCGCGCGGCCGCTCCTTCGACTCGGAGCCGCTCCGGCTCCCGCCCACGGCTCCGCCCCGCTCGTCGGACCAGACCGTTCGATCGCCTCCACCGGACATGGTCACAGCCTACCCGCGCTCACGAGGGCCCGTCAGTGGCGCTGATTGCGCCTTGCTCGTCAGTGGCGCTGATTGCGCCTTGCCCGCTGGGCGAAGCGTTCGAGGACCCGCGCCATGGTGTCCT
>JASJCN010000065.1 GCA_030065975.1 Myxococcota bacterium | reverse complement strand
CCTGGCTGGTCGAGCGCCACGTGCGTCCGCTCTTCGAGCAGATGCAGTCGCGGATCGCGGATGCCCAGGCGGAGGGGATCGTGCGAGCCGGAGACCCGCTGCACGTGGCCTACCTGCTGGTGGGCGCGAGCGCCTTCTTCTCTCAGTCCGCGGAGTTCGAGGAGCTGTCGGGGCGCGATGCGCGCTCGCCCGAGGTGATCCAGACCCACGTCGATCTCGTCTTGCGGCTGCTGCTCCCCGACACGGCTGCGGAGGAAGCGTCATGAGCGTGGCGCGGAGGACCCGCGAGATGAGTGCGAGCGAAGAGCGAGTGGACGTCCTGATCGTCGGAGGAGGGCCGACGGGGCTCGTGCTGTCGGCGCTTCTCTCGCGCTTCGGCGTCGACTCCCTCCTGATCGAGCGCAACCCGTCCACCACCGACCACCCGCAGGCCCACGTGGTGAACACCCGCTCGATGGAGATCCTTCGCGGGCTCGGCCTCGCCGAGGCCGTCCACGCCGAGGCCCTTCCCATGGGCAAAGGAGGCTTCGTCCGCTGGGTGACGTCGATGGCGGGCAAGGAGTTCGCCCGGCTGCGCCTGACGCCCGACCCCGAGCGGCTCGGCGAGCTCGCCGCGGCGTCTCCGGCGATTCCCGCCTCTTGTGCCCAGGACCGCATCGAGCCCCTCCTGGCCGAGCTCGCCGCCAAGGGCCCCGGGCGGGTCGCCTTCGACACCGAGCTCGTCTCCCTCGAGGAAGGCTCCGATTCCGTCTCGGCTCTCCTGTCCTCGAACGGCCGCGAGTTCCGGGTCCGCGCGCGCTTCGTCGTGGGCTGCGACGGGGCCGCCAGCACCACCCGCCGGCAGGTGGGGATCCCGATGGAAGGCCCGACCGCCCTGGCCCACGTGGTCGGCATCTACTTCCACGCCGACCTCGAGGAGCTGGCGTCGCGCCGGCCCGCCGTCCTGTACTGGACCCTCGACTCCGTGACTCCCGGCACCTTCATCGCGATGGACGGAAGACGCCGCTGGGTCTTCCACGCCGCCTGGGACGACGAGCGCGCCTCGCTCGAGAGCTACACCGAGGAGCGCTGCCAGGAGATCCTGCGGCGCGCGATCGGAATCGACGCGAAGCCGGAGATCCGCTCGGTGCGGCCATGGACCATGACGGCGCAGGTGGCCGAGCGATACCGCGAAGGCCGCGTGCTCCTCGCCGGCGACGCCGCCCACCGCTTCCCGCCGACGGGGGGCTACGGGATGAACACGGGCATCCAGGACGCGCACAACCTCGCCTGGAAGCTCGCGACCGTGCTCGACGGCAGAGCGGGCCCCGGCCTGATCGACACCTACGAGGCCGAGCGCCGTCCGGTGGGACGGGACAACTGCGACTGGAGCGCCCGCAATGCGGCCGGCCTCGCGGCGGTGATCGGCCCCGGCGCGGCCCGCCAGGCCGCTCGCCTGGAGCGCGGTGAGATCGGCTTCGAGGCGCTCAGCGCCGAGGTCCAGGCTCTCGCGGACCGCGAGGCGAGGCACTTCAGCGCGATCGGGCGGGACCTGGGCTTCGTCTACGGGGAGGGCGGCGCCCTCGTGGACGACGGCTCGGAGTCGCCCGCGCGAGAGGACCCGGATCTCGAGTATCTGCCCCACGCGAAGCCCGGGTGCAGGGCGCCGCACTTCGGGCTCGTCCGCGAGGGCGAGCTCCACTCGAGCCTCGACGCGTTCGACGGCCGGCTCACGCTGGTCAGCGCGAAGGACCCCTCGGGCGCCTGGCGACGGGCCGCAGCCGAGCAGGTCGTCCCCGTCGACGTCCTGGCCGTGGGGAGGGACGCGGAGGACCCGAGCGGGACCTTCGCTGCGCTCTACGGCGTCGAGGACGGGGCCGTGCTGGTTCGCCCGGACGGCCACGTGGCCTGGCGCGTCCGGGCCCTCCCCGAGGATCCGGCCGCGAGCCTCCGCACGGCGCTGCGGACGATCCTGCGAACACCCGAAGGAGACCCCCGATGAAGCTCTTCACCACCGACCGCGGCATCGCTCGCGAGGCGGCCGACGGCGCGCTCGAGATCCTCGAGGTCGAGGCGACCGACCTCGGAGCCCAGCTCGCCGTCGACCAGGATCTCGAAGCCGCGCGCAGCGCGAACGTTCGGGAGCGGGTCGCGCGCGACGACGTACGGCTGCTCGCACCGGTTCCGGCACCGCGCAAGGTGATCGGCATCGGCATCAACTACCAGAGCCACGTCGAGGAGACGCGCGAGATGCTCGAGCGGCTCGGCGTCCAGTTGCCCGCGGATCCGGTCTTCTTCCTCGCGCCCGGCTCGGCCGTGATCGGGCCCGAGGATCCCATCGTGCTGCCTCGCGTGGCGCCGGACATGGTGGACTACGAGATCGAGCTCGCCGCCGTCATCGGACGCGGTGGCTTCGAGATCGACGAGGACACAGCCCTCACCCACGTGGCCGGCTACACCCTGGCCAACGACGTCTCGGCCCGGGACGTCCAGCGCACCGCGATGAGCGGGCCCGAGTTCGAGCTGAGCCACGCGAAGGGGATGGACGGCTTCAAGCCCATGGGCCCGGCACTCGTCACGGTCGACGAGTTCCCCGAGCCCCTCGACGTCCACCTGGAGACGCGGGTGAACGGGGAGCTGCGCCAGGACGCCCGCACCGACGAGCTCGTGCACCCGGTCGCGCGCTGCATCGCGCGCATCACGCAGTTCATGCGGCTCGACCCGGGCGACGTGATCCTGACCGGCTCGCCGGCCGGCGTCGGCGTCTTCCGGGGCACCTTCCTCAAGCCGGGAGACAGGGTCGAGCTCTCGGCGGCCCCGATCGGCACCCTGCGCAACCCCGTCGTCGCGGCCGGGTGAGGAGACGTCGTGGAAACCCAGGTCATCCGTCCCACCAAGCTCGCGCACGTCGTCCTCAGGACCGCCCGCTATCAGGAGCTGATCGACTGGTACCAGCTGGTGCTCGGAGCGGAGATCACCTTCGGCAATCCGATGGCGACCTTCCTCTACTACGACGACGAGCATCACCGGCTGGCGATCCTCAACATGCCCCACCTGCCCCCGCACACGCGGGCCATGCCCGGGGTCGACCACGTCGCCTTCACCTACGCGTCGCTCGGCGACCTGCTCTCCAACTACGAGCGGCTCAGGGATGCGGGGGTCGAGGCGATCTGGTCGGTCAATCACGGCGCGACCACCTCACTCTACTACAAGGATCCCGACGACAACGTCGTCGAGCTGCAGGTCGACAACTTCGCGAGCCGCGAGGAGACGGATGCCTTCCTGCGGGACGGCCGCTTCGCCATCAACCCGATCGGGATCGACTTCGACCCCGAGGAGATGCTCGCCCGCCATCGCGCTGGCGAAGATGCGAAGCAGCTCACCCGCTGGCCGGACGAGGTCACGCCGCGGACCACGCCCCCTCCGGCGGAGTACCTGGGCTGAACCACTCGCCGCGGCTCAGCCGCCGCGCTCTTCCAGGACCCGCCGCATGCGGTCGGGGAAGTTGGTGAAGAGCCCGTCCACCCCGAGGTCGAGCAGGCGTTTCATCTCGTCGGGCGCGTCGACCGTGAAGACGTAGACGGCGAGCCCGCGGGCGTGGGCCTCGTCCACGAGCGCGGCATCCACCAGCGGAAGCTCGGGGTTCACGGCCTCGGCCCCCACGGCTTCGGCACGCTCGAAGATCCCCTGCGGATAGCGGCGCGAGATCAACAGGGCGATGCGCGCCGCGGACGACGCCGCTCGCAGCTCGTTCAGCACGGGGTCGTAGAACGAGGAGTAGAGCGTGCGGCCCTCGAGACCCCGGGCCTCGACGGCCGCAAGGGTCGCGGCCTCCATGCCGGCATAGGGCCCGGTGGTCGACTGCTTGAGCTCGAGGTTGAAGGGGATCTGGGAGCCGAACTCGTCGAGCACCTCGGCCAGCAGCGGAACGGGCTCGCCCTGCCCGGCGTCCAGCGCGCGCACCTCGGATAGCGAGGCGCCCGAGATCTCGCCCCGCCCGCCGATCCCGACGAGCTCGGCGTCGTGGGTGATCACGATCTCCCCGTCGCGGGTCGTGTGCAGATCGATCTCGATCATGTCGCAGCCGAGCTCGAGTGCGAGCGAGTAGGCGGGCATGGTGTTCTCGGGCCGATGGCCCGAGGCGCCGCGATGGGCGATGACGAGGGGGCGCTCGGGTCGGCTCACTCGGCGTCCCAGTCGCGAGAGCGCTCGACCGCCCGCTTCCAGCCGGCGTAGAGCGCCTCGCGCCGGGACTCCTCCATCTGCGGCTCGAAGAGCCGTGCGCCCTCCGAGGTGACCGAGGCGAGGGCGCCCCGATCCCGCCAGAACCCCGCGGCCAGACCGGCCAGCGCGGCCGCCCCGAGCGCGGTCACCTCGAGGTCGGGCGGCCGATGCACGGCCGAGCCGAGGATGTCCGCCTGGAACTGCATCAGGAAGTCGTTCTCGCAGGCGCCACCGTCGACGCGCAGGGTCGACAACGTGAGCCCGGAGTCGCTGCTCACGCACTCGACCACGTCCCGGGTCTGGTAGGCGATCGACTCCAGCGTCGCGCGGGTCAGGTGCGCCCGGGTGGTCCCCCGGGTGAGGCCGAGGATGGTCCCGCGGGCGCGCGGATCCCAGTAGGGGGCCCCGAGTCCGACGAAGGCGGGCACGAGATAGACGCCGTCGCTGTCCGGCACCGACTCGGCGAGGCCCTGGGTCTCGGCCGCCTGGGTCACCAGGCCGAGTCCGTCACGCAGCCACTGCACGGCGGACCCCGCCACGAAGATGCTGCCCTCGAGGGCGTACTCCACGCGGCCACCGACCCCCCAGGCGATCGTGGTCACCAGGCCCGACTCGGACGGAGAGGCCGTCTCGCCGGTGTTCATCAGCAGGAAGCAGCCGGTGCCGTAGGTGTTCTTGGCGCTGCCGGGCTCGAAGCAGGACTGGCCGAAGAGGGCCGCCTGCTGGTCGCCCGCGATCCCGGCGATGGGGATCTCGGCGCCGAACCACTCGGGGTCCGTCACGCCGAAGTCGCCGCTGCTGTCGCGCACCTCGGGGAGCATCGTATGCGGGACCTTCAGCTCGCCCAGCAGCAGCTCGTCCCACTGACGGCCGTGGATGTCGTAGAGCAGGGTGCGCGACGCGTTGCTGTACTCGGTGGCGTGGACGCGGCCCTTGGTGAGCTTGTGCACGAGCCAGGTGTCGGAGGTCCCGAAGGCGAGCTCGCCGCGCTCCGCACGCTCCTGGGCACCGGGGACGGCGTCGAGGATGAAACGCACCTTGGTACCCGAGAAGTAGGCGTCGATCAGGAGGCCCGTGCGCTTGCGCACCTCCTCGTCGAGTCCGCGACTGCGCAGCTCATCGCAGATCGGCACGGTCTGACGCGACTGCCACACGATGGCGTTGTGGATGGGCTCGCCGCTCGCCCGATCCCAGACGAAGGCCGTCTCCCGCTGGTTGGTGATGCCGATGGCGACCACGTCGCTCGCCTTCGTACCCGACTTCTCGAGCACGGCCCGGGCCGCGCGCAGCTGGCTCTGCCAGATTTCCTCGGGATCGTGCTCGACCCAGCCCGGCTTCGGGAAGTGCTGGGGAAACTCGTACTGCGCGACCGCGAAGACGGCCCCCTTCTCGTCGAAGAGGACGGCACGCGACGAGGTCGTGCCCTGGTCGAGGGCCATCACGTAGCGGGTCATGGATTCCTCCGGATCGCTTCGCTCACTCGGCGAAGAGCGCGTCCACGAACTCCTCGGCCTCGAAGTCGCGCAGGTCCTCGACGCCTTCGCCGACGCCGACGAAGCGGACGGGAATGCCGAACTCCTCTGCCAGGCCGACGATCACCCCGCCCTTGGCCGAGCCGTCGAGCTTGGTCAGCACGAGCCCGGTCACGCTGGCCGCAGCGGTGAACTCGCGCGCCTGGGAGATGGCGTTCTGCCCGGTGTTCGAGTCGAGCACCAGCAGCGTCTCGTGGGGCGCACCCTCGAGGTCGCGCCCGAGCACCCGGGCGATCTTCGAGAGCTCCTCCATCAGCGGCTTCTTCGTCTGGAGCCGGCCGGCCGTATCGACGATGGCGACGTCGGCGTCCTCGGCGAGCGCGGTCTTCACGGTGTCGAAGGCGACCGCGGCCGGGTCGCCTCCCTGGGAGCCCGCGACCACGGGGCACCCGGTCCGCTCGCCCCAGGTCTGGAGCTGCTCGATGGCCGCGGCGCGGAAGGTGTCTCCGGCGCCGAGCACGACCTTGCGTCCGGCTGCGCGATGGCGCGCCGCGAGCTTGCCGATGGTGGTCGTCTTGCCCGAGCCGTTCACGCCGAGCACGAGGATCACGTGGGGCTTGGCGACGGTCGCCAGGCGATCGGCGTCGCCGGGCTCGACCTTCTGCAGGCGCTCGAGGATCGAAGCGCGCAGCAGGCTGCGCACGCCGGTGGCGTCCTGGCCCCGGGCCTTCTCGCGCACCTCCTCGAGGAGCGCCTCGGCCGTCGACACCCCGAGATCCGCGGTGAACAGAACCGCCTCGAGATCCTCGAGCAGCTCGTCGTCCACCTGTCGGCCGCCGAGGAGGGCGCCGATGCGGCCGACGAAGGCCTGGCTGGTCCGCGCCAGGCGCTCGCGCAGTGGAACGGGCGCCGGGATCTCCGGCACGACGGGCTCGGGCTCGACGACCGGCTCGGGTGCCGGCTCCGGCTCGGCGACGGGCTCCGGCTCCTCGAGCACGGCGGGCTCGGCCGCGATCGGCTCCTCGGGAGCTGCGGGCTCGGGAACCTCAGCGACCGGCTCGACCGCGGGCTCGGCCGGGGCGACGGCTTCCGGCTCGGGCAGGGCCTCGACGCGGGGCTCGGGAGCCGGCGGGGCCTCGGGCAGCGGCCGCAGTGCGGGCGCCTCGTCCGGCTGGCCGCGCCGGAGCACCCAGTGGGTGAGCAGCAGCACGACCAGGGGGACCCCGAACGCGATGTGGGCGGCCAGGGCGCGATTGGCCTGGGCCCACTCGACGAAGGGCCGCAGCGCCTCGATCCAGCCGGGATCCGTCATGGCGGCGCAGGATAACGGACGGGCCGGCGAGTCCGCCGGCCCCCGCTCAGGGCCGGGCCCGGGCCGCCCTCAGTGGATCTCCACCGAGACGAGCTTGGAGACGCCCTTCTCCTCCATGGTCACCCCGTAGAGCACGTCGGAGACTTCGATGGTGCGCTTGTTGTGGGTGATCATCAGGAACTGGGAGGACTCGGACAGCTCCTTCACGATCTCGTTGAAGCGGCCCACGTTGGCGTCGTCCAGGGCCGCGTCGACCTCGTCGAGAAGGAAGAAGGGCGAGGGGCGCACCTGGAAGACGGCGACCAGGAGCGCGATGGCCGTCATGGTCTTCTCGCCGCCCGAGAGCAGGTTCACGCTCTGCAGCCGCTTGCCCGGCGGCTGGGCCATGATCTCGATGCCCGCCTCCAGGATGTCTTCGGACTCCGTCAGCCCGAGGCTCGCCTTGCCGCCGCGGAACAGCCGCGGGAAGTTCTTCTGGAACTTCTCGTTGACCGCCTCGAAGGTCTCGCGGAAGCGCTTGCGGCTGGTGCGGTTGATGCGGGCGATGGCCTCGCGCAGCTGGGCCACGCTGCTCTCGAGATCCTCCTTCTGCTCGCTGAGGAAGCGGAAGCGCTCGCGCAGCTCCTCGTGCTCGTCGATCGCGCCGAGGTTCACCTCGCCGATCGCCTGCACGCGCTTGCGGATCTCCTCGAGGCGCTCCTTGCGGGCGGGCACGTCGAGGGCCATCAGCTGGGCGATCTCCCGGGCCTCCTTCGCGGCGTCGCGGTCGGGCTCCTCCTCGGCTGCGGGCTCCGTCGGGTCCGCGACAGCCGGTGTGGCCTCGCCCTCCGGAGCCGCGCCGGTCGCCACCGTCTCGGACTCCGACTCGGGGGCCGGCGCGCCTTCGGCGACCGGCTCCTCCTCGGTGGCGGGCGCGATGGGCGGCTTCCACTGGACGAGGTCGACCTCCCAGCGGTCGCGCACCGACGCGTCCAGGTGCTCGAGACGCAGCTGCATCTCGCGCAGCCCGAGCTCGGCCTGCTGGGCGTCGTCCCGCTTGCTCTCGAGGTCGACCCGGAGCTCGCGTGCCGCGCTCTCGAGATCGCGCAGGGCCGAGGCCTCCTGCTCCCACGCGTCGCGCCGGGCCTCGTGACCCTGGCGTGCGCCCTCTTCCTCGCCGAGCTGGCCGGCGAGCGCCTGCTCCGCCTCCTCGATGGATCGGGCGAGGGCCGTGCGGCGCTCCTCGCCGGTCTGGATCTCGGCCTCGCGCTGCTGCACCCAAGCGCGCGTCTCGGAGAGCGTGGCGTTCGCCGTATCGAGCTGGGCGCCGATGCGGTCGCGCACCTCGCTGCGGCCCTGCTGCTGCACCCGGCGCTCGGCCGCCGCACGCTCGAGACGCGACACCTCGCGCCCCGCGCTGCCGACCTCGAGGCCGAGCGCATCGATGCGCTTCTGCAGCTCGGTGCGCGCGTCGCGCGCGCTCATGAGCTCCGCCTCGATCCGCGAGCGATCCCCTCCCAGGGTCTCGCTCTCGCTCAGGAACGCCGAGCGCTCGGCGACCCGGCCCTCGTGGGCCTCGCCGATGGCCTTCACGCGCTCGCGCGTCCGCTCGAGATCCTTCTCGTGGTTCGCGACGGCCAGGGCGGCCGTGTGGTGGCGATTCCGCAGGTTCTCGAGGGCGTCCTGGGCGGCCACCAGCGAAGCCTCGGCCGTCTCGCCCCGATTCCGCAGGCTCTCGACCTCGCGATCGAGCGACTCCACCTCGGCCACCAGCTCGCGCACCTCGCGCATGCGCGAGAGCGCGCCGCCCGCACTCCCCTCGCCGCCGCCACGGATGACACCGGACGGCGTCACGAGATCGCCGCCGGGGGTGACGAAGGTGGCCGGCAGACGGCCCGAGCCGAAGTGCCGGAAGACGTCCTCGAGAGCCGGCACCAGCACGACCTCGCCGAGCAGGCTGCGCGCGACGTTCTCGAAGCCCGGGCGCGGGCGCACGCGATCGATCAGGGGCTCGCCCAGGGGAACGAAGCCACTGCGCGAGAGCTCGGGCTCGCGCTCGAGGACCAGCACCCCGCGGCCGGCCCCGGAGCTGCGCAGACTCTGGAGCGCGTCGAGGGCCCCCTCGGTCCGCTGCACGACCAGGGCGTCGGCCTGCTCGCCGAGCACGGCCTCGACCGCTCGCTCCGCCTCCGGGTCCGCCTCCAGGAGCTCGCGAACCAGCCCGCGCAGGCCCATGCCGCGGGCCACCGCCTCGTCGAGGCCGAGCAGGTGGCGCGCCGCCTCGCTCACGTCCTCGCGGCGGTCGATCACCTCCTGCAGCGAGGCGAGCCGCGCGCTGCGCTTCTCGCGAAGCTCCCGACGGGCCGCGAGCGCCTCGCCGGCTTCGCGGGCCTCCCGACGAGCCCGCTCGTGGCTCTCCATCGCCTCCTTCAGCGCACCCATCAGCCGATCGCGCTCGGCCAGCAGGTTGCGCAGGCCGTCCTCGAGCTGCTGCTGCTCGCCGGCGGCGCGATCCGCTTCGCCCTGCTGGACCGAGAGCGCCTCGTCCGCGCTGCGCAGGCGCCGATCGAGATCGGCCGAGCGATCGTCGATGGCCGCGAGCCGATCCTCGCTGCGCGCGATGCCCGTGAGCACCTCGACCAGGGCCGAGCTCTCGCGCTCGCGATCGCCCTCGACGGCACGCAGCGCCGTCCGCGCCGTCTCGACCTCGGCGTCGGCGCGAGCCGCGGCGTCGGTCTCCTCGCGCAGGGCGGACTCGACCTGGGCCAGCTCGTCGGCGAGCCGGGCGCGGTCCTCGTCGGTCTTGGCGAGCTGGCCGAGCAGCTGCTCGCGCTCGCGGCCGCGGGCCTCGTTGGTCTCGGCGAGGGAGGCGCGCTCGCGCCGCTCGTAGGCCACGCGATTCTCGAGGTCCTTGATGCGGCTGCGGATCTGCAGGAGCACCTCGCTCCCCTGGGTGACCAGCCGCTCCTTCTCCGTGAGCTCGACCCGGCGCTCCTCGATGCGCAGGTCGCGCTCGAGAAGCTCGGTCTCGCGGGCCGTGGCCGCGTCGCGCAGCCCCCGGAGGCGGCCCTCGGCGCCACCGATCTCGGCCACCAGGGCGAGCCGCTCCTCCGACGCCAGTGAGAGCTCGAGCACGCGCTGGAGCTCGCGGAGGCGCTTGTAGCGGGCCGCCTTCTTGGCCTGACGCTCGAGGGAGGAGATCTGGCGCCGGATCTCGCCGACCACGTCGGTCACCCGGGTCAGGTTCTGCTCGGTGGCCTCGAGCTTGCGCTCGGCCTCGCGGCGACGGGCCTTGTACTTGCTGATCCCGGCCGCCTCTTCGATCAGGGTCCGCCGCTCCTCGGCCTTGGCCGAGACGATCTCGGCGATGCGCCCCTGCTCGACGATCGTGTAGCCCTTGGTTCCGATCCCGGTGTCCCGGAAGAAGTCCTGCACGTCGCGCAGGCGGCACACCGTCTTGTTGATCAGGTACTCGGACTCCCCGCTGCGATACAGCCGCCGCGAGACCTGGATCTCCGAGTAGGACGCGAACTGAGGCGGGGCCACACCGTCGGAGTTGTCGAAGGTGAGCACGACCTCGGCCACGCCGACGGGCGAACGGGCCTCGGAGCCGGCGAAGATCACGTCCTCCATGCCCTTCC
Source organism: Myxococcota bacterium (assembly GCA_030065975.1). Lineage (GTDB taxonomy): Bacteria > Myxococcota_A > UBA9160 > UBA9160 > UBA6930 > JASJCN01. The sequence goes on along the minus strand of JASJCN010000065.1, from coordinate 13,997 downwards.
CGCGCAGGCGCCGCGGCGACTGCTCGCCCATGGCCCAGCGGATGGCGTCGACGACGTTGGACTTGCCGCAGCCGTTGGGCCCCACGATGCCGGTGATGCCCGGCTTGAATCGGAAGGAGGCCCGGTCCACGAAGGACTTGAAACCCTGAATCTGAAGCGACTTGATGCGCAACCGAACCTCGGTCCCCGTGGGGCCACGACGGAGGACGACGCGGCCCCATGGCCGGGAACGAAAGAACCAGGTTCAGGCTTTCGGGGGGTGTGGAGGATGTACACCTGCGGGGGAGCGACCGCAAGCACTCCAGGAGGCCGCGCACGACCTTCCACGCGGCTCCCGGCCCGGGGTATTGGCACCCCGCATGCCAACTCGCGCTGGCGCGAGTTCTAGGGCCCCGAGGAGTGCATCCGCTGGATGATGGCGGCGGTCTCGTTGCCCTCGACCCGACCGTCCTGGTGGTAGAAGAGGTAGTCGAAGACGTCGTCCACCTGGACGTGAACCCGGGCGCCAGCCTTCAAGCCCGGAACGTTGAAGGGGTCGTTGTCGAGGATGCCCTCGAGGCGATCGCCCTCCCAGCGCACCACCTCGACCCACATCCACTCCGCCCCGCCGTCCGGGGTCGCGAAGGGTCCCTTCACCAGCAGCCGCTCCCCGACCCCGTAGCCCCCAGAAACCTTCGGCCTGAAAGAGAGCAGGCGTTTGCGGGCTCGCTCGCTCGCGGCCTGGAGCTCTCGGTCGTCGTGATCGACGTAGACGATCTCGTCGTCGCCCCCGTAGACCTGGCTGAGCACGGCTTCCTGAGCGACCTGGGAAGCCGGGCCCTTGAACGCGAGCTCGAGGATCCGGTTCTCCGGGTCCCCCTCGTCGGGCTCGATCCAGCGGAGCACGAGCTCGGCCTTGCCGGTGGCGCCGGAGCCCGGGCTCTCGGCCTGACTCTCCCGCATCGCCGGGTTCCGGAGCGCCACGATGTCGACGGGGAGGCGTCCCTCCTTCGCGAAGGTTCCGCCCTCGACCAGGGTCTGGCAGACGAGGTTGACCAGGTTTCCCATGGAGCGCGAGGAGCCCGCCGGGACGTCGTTCACGGCCACGTCCGGCAGGCCGAACTTCTCCATCCCCAGGGTGATGATCCGGATCAGCTCGCCGTCCCGATACGCGTGCATCGTCACGTGATACCGGACGTCCACGGGGGCGTCGGGAGCGAAGACCGCGCGCTGCTTCCAGTCGTCGACGGAGTGGAGGAGGCGCGTGGCGTCGTCCCACACGAGCCCGCCCAGCTCGGTGGCGAGCTCCGCTGCGAGAGCCATCGCCGCCGCGTGAACCCGCGTCGCCGTCGCCCGCTCCGCGGCGAACGTGAGGACGACGACACGCTCGGACTTCGACGCGGCGAGCTTCTGCTCGTCGCTCAGACCCTTGCCGAAGTAGCCGAGGAGCTCGCGGTCGGGCGGAGCGTACTCCGCGATGGGCGGCGTGCTCACGACGAGCGCGGGAAGCTCCATGTCCTCCGAGAGCTTGACAGAGGGCTTCAGGAAGGCGAAGCGCGCGGCACGGAGCGCCTCGGCACGCGCGGAGAGGTCCTTCTCCGTCGGCTCCAGCAGGTACACGGCGAACTGGAGCACGACGTGGGCGTCGCGTAGGTCGCCGCGGGGAGCGGGCTCTAGCTCGGCTGCGGCGCGAAGGCCGGCGACGAGCACCACCCCGGCCAGCAATGTGACGACCCAAGCACGGGAAGCCGGACGCATCGCGCCAGCATAGCCCCGATCGCGTGCCACGGGCCTAACGCCGGGCAAGCCCGCCCTCAGCCCCGGAGCAGCTCCGGGCTCCGGGCCTCGATCATGCGGCGCAGGCCCTCCTTCCACGAGACCGAAGCGGGTGCCACGTGCTCGTGGAGGCGCGTGGTGTCGAGGGCGAGGCTGCCGAAGGCGTCGGCCGACTCGCTGAACTTCGGCTCGAGGCCCGTGAGCTCGCCCAGCCAGGCGCACCACTCGGCGATCGAGACCACCTCGCTGCCGCCCCAGTTGACCGTGAGCGCGGGCACCCGCGCGGCGGCCAGCAGAGCGGGGATCTGCGCCACGATGTCGTCCTCGTGGAGCGGGTTGTAGCGGTTCGGGTCGTCCGGTCGCAGCGGGATCGGCACCCCGTTCTGCATCATCAGCAGGTGGAACCACGGCCATCCCCCTTCGTCGCCGTAGGGCACGGAGAGCCGCGCGATCGTGGTCGGCACCTCGAACTGGCGCGCGGCGAAGCGCACCGCGCTCTCCGCCGCGATCTTCGAGATCGAGTAGGTCGGCATCAGGGCCTTGTGGTTGTCGCCGAGGGGAGCGTCCTCGCGCAGCAGATCCTCGGCCGAGCCGGCGTAGACGCCGCCCGACGAGGTATGCAGGAAGGCCCGGGCCTTGCGGCAGTGGGCCAGCAGCCTCGCGGCGCCCTCGGCGTTGGCGCGCAGGTCGTGATCGAAGTCGCCCGTCTTCACCACGGCGAAGTGCACCACCCAGTCCACGTCGGTCGGCACGTGGGAGAGGTCGCCGTCGGCCAGGTCCGCGGCGATCGGCTCGACGCCCAGGGCCTCGAGCTTCTCGCGGTCGCCGGGCTTCGAGAGCCGCGCCAGGCCCAGCACGCGGTGGCTCGGTGCGAGCGCGCGCACCACGGGGAGCCCCACCTGGCTGGTGGGGCCGGTCACCAGGATCGTGTCGCCGTTCTGCATGGGGCGCAGGGTACCCGAGGTCTGCCCCCGGGCGGGGCTACGCGGCGGCAGTCTCTCCGGCCTGCTGCAGGCGGTGGAGCCTCGCGTACAGGCCGTCCCGGGCCAGCAGCTCGGCGTGGGGGCCGCTCTCGGCCAGGCGGCCGCCGTCGAGGACGTAGATGCGGTCGACGTCCTCGATGGTCGAGAGCCGATGCGCGATCACGAGCGAGGTCTTGCCCTCCATCAGCACGTGGATGCCGCGCTGGACCATCGCCTCGGTCTCGGTGTCGATCGAGCTCGTCGCCTCGTCGAGGACGAGGACGTCGGCACCGTGGGCCAGGGCGCGCGCGAAGGAGAGCAGCTGGCGCTGGCCGGCGGAGAAGTTGGTGCCCCGCTCGCGCACCTCGGTGTCGTAGCCCTCGGGCAGGCGCTGGATGAAGGCGTCGGCCTCGACGGCCATGGCCGCCTGGCGGAGTCGCTCGCCGTCGATGTCGTCGCGGCCGAGGTGCAGGTTGTCGGCCACCGTGCCGGAGAACAGGAAGACGTCCTGGAGCACCATCCCGACGCGGCGGCGCAGCTCGTTCTGCGGGAGATCGCGCAGATCCACGCCGTCGATCAGGATGCGCCCGCGGGTCACCTCGTAGAGCCGGGTCAGGAGCTTGATGATGGTGGTCTTGCCGGCGCCGGTCGCGCCCACGAAGGCCACCTTCTCCCCGGGTCGCACCCGGAAGGACACGTCCCGCAGCACCCAGTCCTCGCCCGAGTAGGCGAACCAGACGTTCTCGAAGACGACCTCGCCCCGCGGCTGGTCCTCGCCGGGTGCGTGGACGTGGCGCGCGCGGTCGGCCGGCGGATCCTGGATGTCCGGCTCGGTGTCGAGCAGCTGGAACATCCGCTCGGTGCTGGCCATGGCCGACTGCATCACGGAGTACTTGGCCGAGAGGTCGCGCAGCGGCATGAAGAAGCGGCGCATCCAGTTGATGAAGACGTAGAGCACGCCGGCCGAGGCGATGCCCGTCCCCTGCCAGATCACGATGGCCACGGTGATGCCACCGGCGAACTCGACCGTCGAGAAGAGCGCCGAGTCGTAGTAGATCGAGCGCTTCCAGCCGTCGCGGTGGGCGCCGTTCAGCTCGGCGAACTCCCGGCGGTTGCGCTCCTCGCGGGTGAAGAGCTGCACCACCTTCATGCCGGTCACGGTCTCCTGGAGCGTCGCGTTGATGCGCGCCAGCAGCACCCGGGTGAGCCGGAACGCCTCGCGCACCCGCAGGCGGAAGACCACCAGCGCGATCGCCAGGAGCGGCACGATGGAGAACACCATCAGCGCCAGCTTCGCGTCCACCAGGAAGAGCGCGGTGGCGAAGCCGATCATCTTGATCACGTCGGTGATGGCGGCCACGATGCCCTGGGAGAACATCTCGGCCACGTGCTCGGCGTCGCTCGTGGCGCGGGTGACCAGCCGGCCGACGGGGATCGTGTCGAAGAAGCCCATGTGGAGCTTCTGGATGTGGTCGAAGATCGCCCGGCGGAGGTCGCGCACGGCGGCCATGCCGGTCGACGCCATGATCAGCATGTGCAGGTACTGCAGCAGCGCCGAGGAGACGACGGCGATGCCGTAGAGGAAGACGAGCCAGGCCAGCAGCGGCACGCCTTCGGGGCCCTGGAGCAGCGCCGCGAGCGCGCCGCCTTCGCCGGCCGCGGCGGCCTCGCCGTTGCCCGCCGCAGCGGCCCCGCCATTGCTCTCGAGGATCACCTGGTCGAGGCCCGTCTTCACGATCCAGGCGGGTGCCAGCTCGAGCAGGAACATCGGCGCCACCATCAGCAGCGTGAGCAGGACCTGGCCGCGATAGGGCGCCACGAACTGCCAGAGCCGCAGCAGCAGGCGCATGTCGACCGCCTTGCCGAGCTCCTCCTCCTGGAAGACCGACTCCATGCCGGGGGGGCCGCTCATGCCTCGCCTCCGAGCGCTGCGCCGGCCACCGGGTCGGCGTCGGTGCCCGGCTCCCCGGCCTCCTCCTCCTCGCGGGCCAGGCGGGAGTAGAGCCCGCCCTCCGCCATCAGCTCGGCGTGGCTCCCGCGCTCCACGATGCGGCCCTGGTCGAGCACCACGATCAGGTCCGCGTCGCGGACCGTCGAGACTCGCGACGCAACCACCACCACCGTGCGGCCGGCGAAGACCCGCTCGAGGCCCTCCCGGATCGCGGCCTCGGTCTCCGCATCGACCGCCGAGAGGGTGTCGTCGAGGATCAGGATGCGCGGGTCGAGCGCCAGGGCCCGCGCCAGGGCGGTGCGCTGACGCTGGCCGCCCGAGAGCATCACCCCCCGCTCGCCCACCAGGGTCTCGTAGCCGGCCGGCAGGTCCTCGACGTCCTTGGCGAGCTGCGCGCGCTCGGCGGCCTCGACGACGCTGCGCGCCTCGGTCTCGGGCAGCCCGTAGGCCACGTTGTCGGCGAGGCTCATGGAGAACAGGAAGGAATCCTGGGGGACCATCGCGATCTGGGAGCGCAGGTCGTGGAGGCCGATGTCGTTCACGTCGACGCCGTCCACGAAGAGATGGCCCCTCGGCACCTCGAAGAGCCGGGGGATCAGCGACGCGAGCGTCGTCTTGCCGCCGCCCACGGGCCCGACCACCCCGATCACGCTGCCGGCGGGGATGCGCAGGTCGATGTCGCGGAGCGCCGGCTCCCGCCCGCCGCCGGGGTACTCGAAGGTCAGGTCGCGGAACTCGACCTCGCCGCGCAGCGTGCCCATCTCGGCCGGGCTCTCGGGCTCGGCGATGCTCGGCTCGGTCTTCAGCACCTCGTCGATGCGCTGCATCGAGGCCGTGCCCCGCTGGACGAGCGCGAACACCCAGCCCAGGATGAAGGTCGGGAAGGTCAGCTCGTAGATGAACATCGAGAAGGCGAAGAAGCTCGCGAGATCCATCTCGCCGGTCTGGATCTGCCCCCCGGCCACGTAGAACACGATGGCCATGCCGAGCATCGGGAGGAGGCCCGTGATCGCCGGCATCGCTCCGTTGACCTTCACCATGCCGATCTGTCGTTCGTAGAGCTCCTGGCTCACCTCGTCGAAGCGGCGCCGTGAGGTGTCCTCCATGGCGTACGCCTTGACCACGGCGATCCCGGCGATCGACTCCTGCAGCTGGTTCGAGATGTCGGCGAGCCCCGCCTGGACGGCCAGGTTGTTCGCGTGCATCGCGCGTCCGAGCGCCCGCGAGACCAGCACGAAGAGCGGGTAGGGAAGCAGCACGAGGAACGCGAGGGTCGGATTCATCCAGAACATGGAGCCGAAGGCGGCCAGAAACAGGAACGGGGTCTGGACGACGGAGAGGAGGCCCGGCCCGAGCATCAGCCGCACGGCGGTCAGGTCGTTGACGCAGCGGCTCATCAGGTCGCCCGTCCGCCAGTGGAAGTAGAAGGACTGGGGCAGGCGCTGGAGGTGCTCGAAGAGGTCGTTGCGCAGCTGGAACTCGATCTCCCGGGCGGCGTTGAACAGGCGCACCCGCGAGACGAAGCGCAAGAGCGAGCGCGCCACGCCCGCCGCGGCGAGCCAGGCGCAGCGCCTGGCGACCTCGGCGGGGGGCAGCCCCTCGGCCACGGCGGACACGGCCCAGCCGACCAGCATCGGCACCGCGATGAAGCCCACCACGTAGCCGAGCGTGTAGATCGAGCCGAGCACGTAGTCGCGGGCGTTGAGCCGTACGTAGTGCCAGAGGCTCCGCAGCATCGCGCGGCGGTTCTCGGCGATGACGTCCGGGTCGGTCTCGAACCCCGTGGCCGCGATGCTCACCGGCCGGCCTCCCGGGCCCGCGCAGCGCTCAACGGCGGTACCAGCGGGCGATCGCGGCACGGTCGACTGCGAGCGCACGAGCCATCACGGCCAGGAAGTTCCGCACCACCATGCGCGCGAAGCCGTGCTCGCGATAGCGACGCGACGAGGTGCGCACGGAGAGGGGAAGCTGCACGAGCCGGCCGTGGCCGCGGAGGCGCTGGACGAGATCGACGTCCTCCATGATCGGCACCTGCGGGATGCCTCCCACCGCTTCGAGCGCCGGCCGGCGAGCGAAGATCGCCTGATCGCCGTAGGGCAGCGCGAATCGCCGCATGCGCACGTCGACACCCCACTCCACCACGCGCTCCCGTCGCCCCTCCTCCAGGAAGCGGAAGCCGAACGCGCCACCGACCACCGCCGGATCGGCGAGGGCGTGGCGCAGCGCATCGGCCCAGCCTCGCGGCAGGACTGTATCCGCATGTAGGAACATGACGACGTCGGCCTCCTGGGCGGCCTCGAAACCGGTCTGTAGCTGAAGGGCGCGCCCCGGGGGGGAGGCAATGACGCGTGCACCGGCGTCCCGGGCGATCTCGCGGGTGGCGTCGCGACTTCCGCCATCCGAGACGAGGACGTCGACCTGGTCCACCAGGGCGCTGTGGATGGCGTCCTGGACACGCTCGGCTTCGTGGAGCGTGGGGATCACGACGGCGATCCGCACGGCCGGATGATAGCAGCCCACCTCCGACCGACGGGACGACGAGCCGCCGCTGCTGACGCCGAGCCGGCAGTGAGGTGGGCTCGATCGCGTTCGCGCCGGGCTACGCTTCCGCTCTCCGCGCCACACCCCTCGGGAGGACGACCCCTTGGCAAAGGATCTGAAGCTCGGACTGCAGCTCGGCTACTGGGGCGCCGCCCCGCCGGACGATTTCGTGGGGACGGCGCAGCTCGCCGAGAGCCTCGGATTCGACTCGATCTGGACGGCCGAGGCCTGGGGCTCGGACGCCTTCACCCCGCTCGCCTGGATCGGCGCCCACACCGAGCGCGTCAAGCTCGGCACCGCCGTGGTCCAGCTCTCGGGCCGCGCGCCCACGTCGACCGCGATGCACGTCCTCACCCTCGACCACCTGACGGGCGGACGCGTGATCCTCGGGCTCGGGGTGTCGGGCCCCCAGGTGGTCGAGGGCTGGTACGGTCGACCCTTCTCGAAGCCCCTGGCGCGCACCCGCGAGTACGTGGACATCATCCGACAGGTGCTGCGCCGTGAGGGTCCCGTCACCAGCGACGGGCCGCACTATCCCCTGCCCTACACCGGCGAGGGATCGTGGGGGCTCGGCAAGCCGCTGAAGCCGATCACCCACCCGCTGCGCGCGGACGTTCCCATCTTCCTCGGTGCCGAGGGCCCGAAGAACGTCACCATGACGGCGGAGATCGCCGACGGCTGGCTGCCGCTCTACTACTCGCCCTATCGCCAGGAGGTGTACGCGGACCAGCTCGCCGGGGCGAAGCCCGGCTTCCAGATCAACGCGGGAGTGATGGTCAGCATCACTGACGACGTCCAGGCCGGGCTGATGCCGATGAAGGCGACGCTCGGCTTCTACATCGGCGGCATGGGTGCGAAGAAGAAGAACTTCCACATGGAGCTGATGAGCCGGATGGGCTTCGAGGCCGAGGCCCACCAGATCCAGGACCTCTTCTTCGAGGGCAAGCGCGCCGAGGCGGCCGCGGCCGTGCCCGACGAGTTCGCCGACGAGATCTCGCTGGTCGGCCCCGTCGAGCGGATCCGCGACCGGCTCGCGGCCTGGCGCGAGACGCCGGTCACCACCCTGCTGCTGATGAACCGCGATCGGCCCACCCTCGAGACCATGGCGGAGCTGGTCGCCTCCTAGGGGAAGAGCCCCGACTCCGACTGCCCGGGAAGCTCTGCCGGGGGTTCTCTACACGTGACGACGGGGCCCGGCACTCCCGTGTAGTCGACAGCTGCAGAGCTTCCCTAGACTGCACGGGATCCCGTCGCAGCGGGCCGGTTTGACACCGGGCCCCCGATTTCCCTATGGAGGGCGCGTGGCGTCCCGAGACTCCGACGAGCGACCCGAGAACCCGACGGCCGAGGCCTACGCGAAGGCCGGGGTCGACCTCGATCGGGACGAGGGCTTCATCGACGAGATCAAGGAGATCGGGAAGAGCACCTTCCGCCCCGAGATCCTGTCCTCCATCGGGGGCTTCGCCGGCCTGTTCAAGGCCCCCGAGCGCTACAAGGACCCGGTCTTCGTGGCGGGCGCCGACGGCGTCGGCACCAAGCTCAAGATCGCGGCCCAGCTCTCGCGTTACGACACCATCGGAATCGACTGCGTCGCCATGGTCGTGAACGACCTCGTGGTCCAGGGCGCCGAGCCCCTCGTGTTCCTCGACTACCTGGCCATGGACGCCCTGGACGAGGAGATCGGAACCGAGGCGCTGCGCGGCGTCGCCGAGGGCTGCCGCCGCGCGGGCTGTGCGCTGCTCGGCGGCGAGACCGCCAGCATGCCCGGCTTCTACCGCAAGGGCGAGCTCGAGCTGGTGGGCTTCGGCGTCGGCGTGGTCGAGCGCGACAAGGTTCTCGACGGCTCCTCGATCGGGCAGGGAGACGTCGTGATCGGCGTGGCCTCGAGCGGGCTGCACAGCAACGGCTTCTCGCTGGTGCGCGAGATCGTCGACGCGGGGACCGCCGCCGGCAAGTTCGATCTGCGCGAGGCGATCCCCGAGCTCAACGCCTCGCTGGCGTCGGTGCTGCTCACGCCGACGCGCATCTACGTGAAGCCGGTGCTGAACCTGCTGCGCGACTTCCAGGTCAACGGCATCGTGCACGTCACCGGCGGCGGCTTCGAGGGCAACATCCCGCGGATCCTGCCCAAGGGCGTGCGCGCCCGGATCGACCCCGAGGCCTGGCCGCGCCCCGCGATCTTCGACTTCCTGCAGCGCCACGGCGAGGTATCCGAGACCGAGATGCGCCGTGTGTTCAACTGCGGGCTCGGCCTCGTCCTGGTGGTCGCCCGCGACGATGCCGACGAGGTGCTCGAGCGGCTCCAGGCCATGGGCGAGCGCGGCTATCGCGTGGGCGTGATCGAACGCAAGGCGGAGGACGACCCGGCCGTCTGCTTCGAGCCGCTGGGCGACTGAGCCCATGGCCGGTCTGCCCGCCAGCCACCGGGCCCGCCGCTGGGACGTCCTGGTCCTGGGTGGGGCCCTGCCCGGCCTGGTCGCCGCCATCCGGCTGGCGCGCGAGGGCGCGCGCGTGCTGGTCGCCGAGGAGGAAGGCGCGACGCGCGGCCTCTCGATCCTGCGCGAGCCCTTCCTGCTGCCGGGGCCGAGTAGCGCGGGCGTGCTCGACGCCTGCCTCGAGGCGCTGGGGGTCGGCCTGCGCGAACGGCGCGCGTTCGAGACGCGCCCCCTCTCGCATCAGGTGATCCTGCCCGACGCCCGCATCGACGTGGGCCCCGGGGTGCGAACCGCGGCCGAGTGGGTCGCGTGGGGTCTCGCCAAGCCCGAGGCCGCTCGCGATCTGGCCCGCGGCCTGGAGGAGGCCGCCCGCGCCGAGATCGCGGCCATGCTGAAGTCCCCGGTGGTCCGGCCGCCCCGGCGCCTCGCGCGACTCAAGACGCCGGCCGCAGGTGCCGCCGCGGCGGATCCCATGCGCCACCTGCGCGGCCTGCCCGGCGAGCTGCTCGAGGCCACGCCCGAGCTCGCGCCCGTCCTCGCGGCCGAGCTGCGCGCGCTGGGAGACCATGCCGGTGCGGCTCCCTCTCCGGAGGCGCGGGCCCGGCTGCTCGGCGCCGCCCTGCTCGGCGGCGGCACCTTCCACGAGAAGGGGCTCGGGCTGCGCGCGCTGCTGCGCGAACGGCTCCAGGCGCTGCACGGCGAGTTCCGCGGCCTCGACGCCCCCTTCGAGTTCGTCCGGCTGGGCGAGCATCCCGGCATCGCCCGGCGGGGCCCGGGGGATGCCTGGCTCGGGCGGCTGGTGCTGGTGAACGCACCGCCGGCCCGGCTCGCGGCGGCCCTCGAGAGCTTCGACGCGCCCGTCCCGGGCTTTCTGAAGGACGCGCCCGCAATCACCCACCGCAGGCTCAAGATCCACCTGCGCGCGCTGCGCGAGGTCGTACCCGAGGGCATGGCCGAGCGCGCCATCCTCGTGGGCGACCCGGCCGAGCCCGACGGCCCGGGCACGGTGGCGCTCTCCTGGCACGCCTCCCAGCGCGGGACCCGCTATCGCGAGGCCGTGGCGCGCGTCGTCGTCCCCGACGAGCCCGACGCGTGGGAGGACGCCGCCGAGCGGGTCGAGACGGCCCTCGCGCGGCTCATGCCCTTCTCGGCGAACCGATTCAAGCGCGCACCGCTCGCGGATCCCCCGCTGTGGGACGACGAGGGCGCGCTGGCCGATCCCGACCCGGGCTCCGCCTGGCCGGCCCCGGCCCCCCTGCGCGCGGCCCGGGACTCCGTGTTCGTGGTGCCGCGCGAGGCACACGCCGCCCTCGGCACCGAGGGCGACCTGCTGCTCGGCTGGCGCCTCGGCGATGCCCTGGCCGAGCTGCTGCGCTGACCCGGGAGGGCCCGGTGGACCCGCCGAATCCGACCCACGCGCGCGTGACCTTCACCCGCCTGGCGCGGTACGCGCGACCCTACGTCGCGGTGCTGCTCCTCGCGATCCTGTGCGCCGGCGCCTACGCGGGCGCGCGCGCCGGCCGCGCCTGGCTGCTCCAGCCACTCTTCGACGAGGTGATCCTGCCCTCGAGCGCCGCGGGAAACCTCGACCTCGGCGGCTTCCTGCCCGCCCTCGGCGGTGAGGCCCCGCCCGACGCCTCCGATGGACCCGAGGCGGGCGCTCCGGATCCGGAGGAGCGCGCCCGCCTCGAGGCGAGCGTCCGCGAGAGCCTGCCGCGCATCCTCTGGGCCGCGCTCTTGATCGTGGCGCTCCTGCCGCTGGCCCACCTGGGGCAGGTCTACCTGTCCCAGTACGTGCTCGGCCGCGTGCTCGTCGACATCCAGCAGGACCTCTGCAGCAAGCTGCTGTCGCTGCCCCTGCGCTTCCACCACCGCGCCTCGCGCGGCGACCTGCTCTCCCGGGTCATGAACGACACCCAGCGCGCGCACGTCGCCCTCGAGCACCTGCTCGTCGACGTCGTGCAGTCGCTCCTCGCACTCGCCGTCGGCGTGGGCCTCCTGCTCTACATCTCCTGGCAGCTGACCCTGCTCCTCGCCGTGGTCGCCCCGGTGCTCGCCCTGGTCATCGCCGCCTTCGGCCGCAGCATCCGGCGCGGCGCCCGGCGTCGCCAGGAGAGCCAGGCCGACATCACCGCCCGGCTGGTGCAGATCCTCTCGGGCATCAAGGTGATCAAGTCGTTCTCGGCCGAGCGGGCCGAGGAGTCGGACTTCGGCCAGGAGAACCTGCGGCTGTTCCGCCGCGGGATGCGCGTCGTGCGCAGCCGCACCCTCGCGCGCACCGTCGTCGAGGGGATGAACAACGCGATCGGCGTGGCCATCATCCTGCTCGGCGCCGCAGTCGTGGTCCAGGGCTTCTGGGGCCTGACCCTCGGAGCGCTCTCGGCCTACGTGCTCGTCATGCAGAGCACCTATCGGCCGGTGAAGGACCTCACCAAGGGCTGGACGCGCCTGATGGATGCGCTGCCGTCGGCCGACCGCTTCTTCGAGCTGCTCGACGCCGAGGGCGAGACTCGCGAGTCCGTGAGCCCCGTCCGCTTCGAGGGGCTGCGCGAGGGCGTCTCCCTCGCGAACGTCTCCTTCGCCTACGAAGACGAGCCCGTGCTGCGCGACGTTTCCCTCGACGTGGCCGCCGGTCAGGTGGTCGCGATCGTCGGCCGCACGGGCGCCGGCAAGACCACCCTGGCCGACCTGCTGCTGCGCTTCCACGATCCCGACGAGGGAACGGTGCGCATCGACGGCATCGACCTGCGGGACATCGAGCGAAGCTCCTGGCTCTCGAGGGTGGCGGTCGTGACCCAGGAACCCTTCCTCTTCCCCGGCTCGATCGCCGACAACATCCGCTACGGCCGGCGCGAGGCCAGCGACGCCGAGATCGAGAGCGCCGCCCGGGCGGCCCACGTCGACGAGTTCGCCGAGGGCCTGCCCCAGGGTTACGACACCGACGTGGGCGACGCGGGCGTGCGCCTCTCGGGCGGGCAGCGCCAGCGCATCACCCTGGCTCGGGCCATCCTCCGCGATCCCGACGTGCTGGTGCTCGACGAGGCGACGAGCGCCCTCGATGCGAAGAGCGAGCGCTACGTCCACGAGGCCCTCGACGCCCTGCTCCCCGGCCGCACGGTCTTCGTGATCGCCCACCGCCTCTCGACCATCCGGAGCGCCGATCGCATCGTCGTGCTCGACAAAGGCGCGGTCGTCGAGACGGGCAGCCACGAGGAGCTCCTCGACCGGGCGGGCGGGATCTACCGCGAGCTGGTCGAGCTGCAATCCGAACGGGCGAATCTCCCCGACTAGGTCCGACGACCAGGTCCGGCAACCAGGTCCGGCAACCAGATCGGATCGAACCCGCGGGCGCCCGGGCGCGTATCATCGGCACATGGACCCGCGCGACGACACCCATCTCAAGTCGATCGGCTACCTGCTCTGGATCTTCGGCTTCCTGGGAGCGCACCGCTTCTACTACGGCCGACCCGTGAGCGGCACGATCTGGTTCTTCACCCTGGGTCTCCTGGGCATCGGCTGGCTGATCGACCTGTTCCTGATCCCGGGAATGGATCGGGCGGCCGACCGGCGCTTCCAGGCCGGTCCCCTCGACTACAGCCTCTGCTGGATCCTGCTCACCTTCGTGGGCGTCTTCGGCATCCACCGCATGTACATGGGGAAGTGGGGGACGGGCCTGCTCTACCTGATCTCGGCGGGCTTCCTCGGGGTGGGCGTGCTCTACGACTTCTGGACCCTGAACAGCCAGGTCTCCGAAGCCAACCACGAGGCCGTCGTCTACGCCTGATCGTCGGGCTCGATCGAGAGCGGGAGGCAGCGGACACCCAGCTCCCTCTCGAGGACGGCGGAGAGGTGCTCGCGAGCGTCGGGGTCGCGCGCCAGGATCTGAGCGCTGCCGTCGCCCTGGGAGCCCACGCCCTTCGCGCCGTAGGCGCACTCGCGAACGGCGGGATGGTCGAGCACCTCGTGCAAGCGCGGGGCCCGGAGCTCGGGCGACGCGGGCGCCACCTTCTCGTCGAAGAGCCTCTGCGCCTCGGACATGCACGCCCCGAGCGCCGCCGCCGAACCGGCCTCGAGCGCCTCGCGCGCACGGCCCACGAGCTCGAGATTCGCGAGACCGAGGGCGTCGCGCACGCCGGCGGCGACCGGATCCTGCGAATCGGGGAAGCACGCGTTCAGGTCCGAGAGGATGCGGCGGGTGTCCTTGCCGCGACGCAGGTCCACCACCAGCAGCGCGAGCGGCCCACCCGCACGGAGCACCTCGACGTCGAGGGCCTCGCCGTCGAAGCGCAGGCACGTGACGCTGCGGCCGAAGGCGCAGACCTGGTCCATGCGGCCGCACTCGCTCCCGGTGCG
>JASJCN010000064.1 GCA_030065975.1 Myxococcota bacterium | reverse complement strand
CAGGCCACGCCGTCCACGAGCACGAGTCCGTAGGGGCTCGCGATGCGCGTCCAGCCCTCGAGAGCCTGCATCTCGAAGCCCAGGCGGGAGTCCACGTGGGGCGCCAGCGCGAGACGCGGCTCGGGGCCGATGCGTGCGGGTGCCTCGGCCTGGGGCTCGTCGAGGCGGCGATAGACCGTCCCACTCGGCAGCGCGTAGAGCGACAGGAAGGAGTTCACGTCGGCGGCGCCCAGCCCCTCGCGCGGGATGCGATCGCGGGCGATCGGGAAGAGCAGATCCGCCGGAATCGGGCTGTGCCCCGGCATGCCGAGGGCGTGGCCGATCTCGTGCAGGGCGAGCTTCTCGACCTGGTCGGGCAGCAGCAGCCCGTGGTCGTCGGAGAGCGCCACCTCGAGCCGCTCCACGCGATAGCGCACCTCGATCCGCCCGCTGCGGGGGTCGCCGCCCGTGTGCCGGCAGGCGTCGCGCACGCGCGCCGAGCCGAGCACGAGACCCTCCTCGTCGTCGAGGACCCGGGCCTCGGGCCGAAGCCGGATGCGCAGGTCGGCCTCGTCGGGGTCGGCCACCCGCCGGAACGAGACCACGCCGTCGAGATCGCGCTCCCAGACGGAGAGCGCGCGCTCGATCGCCGCGGTGTACGCCTCGGGCGGGTCGGGATCGAGATCGTCTTCGTCCTCGACCAGCACCGGCTCCTCGATCCAGACCGCGAGCGGCATCTGGGCCGGGCCCCAGTGGCAGTAGACGAGCCAACGCTCGGGCTCGTGGCCTCCGAGCCAGCGCGGGAGCTTGCCGCGCAGCCCGGGCTTCGCGACCGGCACGAGCCAGGACATGAAGGGGAGGTAGTTGGGCTCGAGCAGCTGCGCGGCGTCGCCCGTTGCGGCCCGGGCGTCGCGAAAGCTCGCGTAGTCGTGGCGGTTGTGCCGGTAGCCCTCGCCCCACGCCGGCAGCGCGAGCGCGAGGGACAGCAGCGCGGCCGCCAGCGCGGCCTCCAGAGGCGGTCTCAACGCCGGCTCCGCCGCATGGCGCGGCTCGCCTCGCGATCTTCCTCGCGCTTGCGGATGGCCTGGCGCTTGTCGTGGCGGCGACGCCCGCGGACCAGGCCGAGCTCGACCTTGGCGCGGCCGTCGCGGAAGTAGAGACCCAGGGGCACCAGGGTGTTGCCCCGCTCGGCGGCCTGGGAGGCCAGCTTCTTGATCTCGTGGCGGTGCATCAGGAGCTTTCGCTCCCGCTTGGGGTCGACGTTGTGGCGACCCGCCTCGGTGTAGGGCGAGATGTGCAGGTTGCGCAGCCAGACCTCGCCCTTCACGATCGTCGCATACGAGTCGACCAGGCTGACCTGGCCGGCGCGCAGCGATTTCACCTCGGGGCCGACCAGCTGGATCCCCGCCTCGAAAGTGTCGAGGACCTCGTAGTCGTGGCGGGCCTTGCGGTTGCGGGCCACCCACTGGGGCTCGGCGCTGCGGCCCGAGGCAACGGACTTGCGATCATCGCTCCTCTTGGCCACGCGACGATGCTAGCAGCCGCCCCGCGTGCCAAGGAGGACTAGTCCCGGATGCGGTTGCGCTCGTCGACGAAGACCCGGCGGGCCTCGAAGCCCCGCGCCTCCTCGTCGTCCATCTGCGCGAAGGTCGCGATGATCACGAGGTCGCCGGGCTTCACCAGGTGAGCCGCCGCGCCGTTGATGCAGATCTCGCCGCTGCCGGGCTCGCCCGGGATCGCGTAGGTCGAGAGCCGCGCGCCGTTCGTGCAGTCCCAGATGTCCACCCGCTCGTAGGGCAGCAGATCGGCCGCCTCCATCAGGTCGGTGTCGATGGAGACACTGCCCTCGTACTCGATGTTCGCCTCGGTCACCGTGGCACGGTGGATCTTCGACTTCATCAGGGTGCGGATCACGGGGAGTCCTCTCTTTGCGGCAGGAGCCGCCGGTTGTCGATCAGACGGACGCTGCCGCCCGACACTCGGGGAAAGTTCACGGCCAGGGCCAGGAGCGTCTCGCCATCGAGTCGTTCCGGGGCCGGGGCCAGGGTCTCGGGGTCTCGCAGCTCGGCGTAGTCGAGCTGCGCGGCCGGGGCCTTTGCGATCTCCTGGGAGACCCGCTCGAGCAAAGCTGCGCTGCGCAGCTCGCCGGACGCGACGGCGCTCTCCGCGGCGCAGAGCGCGCGATGCAGGACGCTGGCCTGGGGTCGCACCTCGGGGCCGAGATGGACGTTGCGACTCGAGCGTGCCAGCCCGTCGGGCTCGCGGTCGGTCGGCACCCCCACCACCTCGACGTCGAACCCCAGGTCGCGGACCATGCGCCGGATCAGGGCGAGCTGCTGGAAGTCCTTCTCACCGAAGAGCGCCGCGTGGGGCTTGGCGGCCAGCAGCAGCTTTCCCACCACCGTCGCCACGCCGCGGAAGTGGCCGGGCCGCGAGGCGCCCTCCATGGGCTTCGAGATCTCGCTCACCTCGACCCAGGTCTGGTGGCCGTCGGCGTAGAGCTCGCCGGCGTCGGGGACGAACGCCGCCGACACGCCGCGGCGCCGGCACGCCTCGAGGTCGTCCGCGAGGGTCCGCGGATAGGCGTCGAGGTCGGAAGCCGACTCGAACTGCGCGGGATTCACGAAGATCGAGACCACCACCTCGTCCGCCCGCTCGCGGGCCGCGTCCACCAGGGCCAGGTGACCCGCGTGAAGGGCCCCCATGGTGGGGACGAGCGCAATGCGCCTTCCCTCGGCGCGCCAGCGGTCGGCGAGCCCCTGGAGGTCGGTGACGGAGTGCACCACCTGCATGGTCGGATCTCGATTCCGCGGGCCCGACGGACGCCTAGCGGAACGAGTGCTCCTCGCCGGGGAACTTGCGGTGGGTGACCTCGTCGGCGAACTGACGCGCGGCCTGGGAGGCCGCGGCGCCGAGGTTCGCGAAGGGCTTCGCGAAGCTCGGCGTCCAGTCCGAGAGCCCGAGCAGGTCGTGCATCACGAGCACCTGGCCGTCGCAGTGCACGCCGGCTCCGATGCCGATGGTCGGGATCGCGAGCTTCTCGGTGATCTCGCGTCCGAGGCTCTCGGGCACGCCCTCGAGCACCACGGCGAAGGCGCCCGCCTCCTGGACCGCCAGGGCATCCTCGATCACCCGCGCGCGACCGGCGTCGCTGCGGCCCTGGATCCGGTGCCCCCCCATCCGATGGATGGCCTGGGGCGTGAGGCCGACGTGGCCCATCACGGGGATCTCGGCCCCCACGATGCGCGAGATCGTCTCCGCCATGGAGCGCCCGCCTTCCAGCTTGACGGCCTGGGCTCCGCCTTCCTTCATCAAGCGCAGGGCGCTGCGCACGCCGTCCTCGGGCGACACCTGGTAGCTTCCGAACGGCATGTCCCCGACCACCAGGGCCCGCGAGGCCGCCCGGGCCACCATCCGCGTGTGGTAGATCATCTCGTCCAGGGTCACCGCGAGGGTGTCGTTGCCCCCCTGGACGGTGTTGCCCACCGAGTCGCCGACCAGCAGGACGTCGATGCCGGCCTGGTCGAAGATCTGGGCGAAGGGGAAGTCGTAGGCGGTGAGCATCGAGAAGGGCTCGGCGCGCCGCTTGCGCCGGGCCAGGGACTTCGCGGTCACGCGATGCTCGCGCTGGGAAGAGGCCTTCACGGTCGACATGAGGGGGGATCCTCCACCCCCGTTCGCTTCCCGGTCTCCAGAACGTCCTGTGTTGGATGAAACGAATCGTCGAAACGAGTGCTGAAACGAAAAACGCGCCTGCCGGATGGGCATCCGGAGGCGCGGCCGCTTCGCCGAGCCCGGCGCAAGCGTCGGGCTCGGTCTCGAAGCCTTCACCACCTCCGTCTCGCTCCGCGTACGGATGCGAGCGTTGGGTAGGGTCGGCGTCGTTTCCTGTCGTTCCGGGCGCCGGGAACGCCCGGTGGGTTTTCGTGTTCGATGAGGATCGCGACTTGCGATTCCTCTCAACGCGGAAAAGCGTAGGACGGCCTCCGAGGCTCGCCAACCGAAAAACGGCACCCCGCGGGGCCGGGCACTGACCGGCCTCTAGCCAGCCTCTATGAGCTCGCGAAGCGCAGGGGCCAGGAAGCGTCCCTCCAGCTCCTCGCTCGCAAAGAGCCGCAGCGCGCCCGCCGTGGCGTCGATGCGGTCGAGGAGGGGCTCGTTCGGATCGAGCCACAGGCACGGGCGGCCCCGCAGCATGCAGGCGCCGCTGTGTGCGGGAAGGTCGCCCTGCCCTCCCAGGCTGCGCACCTCGATTCCGAGCTCACGCGCGAGCGCGAGGAGCTCCTCCAGGAGCTGGCTCGGTTCCATCGCGAACCTCCTGGCGTGCGGCCCGCCTCATCGACGCCTCCGCGTGGGCTGCGAGGCCCAGGCCTCGATCGCCGCCGCGGTCTCCGGGGGCAGGGCCTCGAAGTGCAGGCCCGTCTCGTGGAAGCGGTGCGTGTCGGAGTCGGCGGACTCCCACACCACGCGCGAGGGCGCGTCGCTCACGCGGATCGACTCGAGCTCGAAGGAGACGAGGAGCGTGGTGTCGACGGGGAGCCGCTCCCGCGCCTGGAGGCAGAGCCCGCCCGCCGAGAGGTTCACGGCCCACTCGCGACGCTCCTCGGCGTCTGGGAGTCGCACCCGGACGGCCATGGGAACGGCGAGGTTGCGGCGGGCCTCGGCGCTCACGGATCCGCCTCTCCGGCGAGCTCGTCGAGCTCGTGGCTAAGCGCCGGCCAGAGTGCGGGGGCGATGTCCTCGGCGCGCGCCGTGGGGGAGAGATCGCACGCCGAGAGCGCGGCGCGGACAGCGTCCGCCGACACGTCGAGCGTCCCGGCGAGGGCGCGCACGACGGTCTTCCGTCGCTGACCGAAGGCGGCGCGCAGCCAGTGCTCGACCCGGCGCAGCTCGGCGGCGTCGGGTGCCGGCTCTCGGGGGGTGACGTGCACGAACGTCGACACCACGCGAGGGACAGGATAGAAGCAGCCCGGCGCGAGATCGAGCCCGCGGCGCACGTCGGTCGTGAGTGCGTGCAGGACGGCGAAGCTCCCGTAGCCCGGATCGCCGGGCGAGGCGCTCATGCGCCCGGCGAGCTCCTTCTGGATCAGCACCGACCAGCCCCGCAGACGGGTGCGCCAGTCGATCAGGCGACGCAGGAGCGGTGTCGCCACCGAGTAGGGCAGGTTCGCGACGACGCGAACCGGAGCGCCGGGCGCCGCGAGGGCGGGAAGGTCCGTGTCGCGGGCGTCGGCGTGCACCAGCTCGACGCCCTCGGGCAGCAGCGACTCGGCGCGCAGGACGCGGACGAGACCGGCATCCACCTCGACGGTCACGACCCGGGCCGCGCGCTCGGCGAGGGCCCGGGTCAGGATGCCGAGGCCCGTCCCGACCTCGATCACCGTCTCGTCCGGCGCGACGCCCGCGGAGTCGGCGAGGGCGGCTGCGCGCTCGGGGTCGAAGAGGAAGTTCTGGCCGCGGTCCTTGTGGGGTGCCAGGCCGTGGCGCTCGAGCAGCGCCCGGACGCGGGCCTTGCCTTCAGCCACGCGCGCCCGAGGCGGGGGCGACCCAGGGCGCCTCGTCCAGACGCACGCGCGAGAAGGCGGTGAGGTCGAGGCCGTGGCGCTCACCCCGGGCGAGCAGACGCGCACCGGCCGCCGCGATCATGGCCGCGTTGTCGGTGCAGAGCGAGAGCGGTGGGAAGCTCGCGTGGAATCCCTCGCGAGCCGCGGCCTCGGCGACGCGCTCGCGCAACCGCGCGTTCGCCGCGACGCCGCCGACGATCGCCAGACGCGAGAGCGCCTGCTCGTCGAGGGCCCGGATCGCCTTCGTGACGAGCACGTCGGTCGCCGCCGCCTGGAAGGACGCCGCCAGATCCGCCCGCGCCGTCTCGTCCATGGGCGAGCGTGCCTCGATCTCGAGGGCGACCGCGGTCTTGAGGCCGCTGTAGGAGAAGTCGAGGCCGGCATCCTCCATCGGCCGCGGGAACGCGATGCGGGTCTCGTCGCCCTTCTCGGCCAGCCGGGCGAGGGAGGGGCCGCCGGGGTACGGGAGCGAGAGCAGCTTCGCGACCTTGTCGAACGCCTCGCCGACCGCGTCGTCCCGGGTCTGTCCGAGCGTCGTGGCCGGCTCGCTCTCGTGGATCCGGTACAGCGCCGTGTGCCCACCCGAGACCACGAGCCCGAGATAGGGCGGGCGCAGCTCGGGGTCGGCCAGCTCGGCGGCGGCCAGGTGGCCGGCGAGGTGGTGGACTCCGACGATCGGGAGCCCCGCGCGATAGGCCAGGGCCTTGCCGAAGGAGAGGCCCACCAGGAGCGACCCCATGAGCCCGGGCCCCGCGGTCACCGCGACACCGGCGAGGTCCTTCGTCTCGAGGCCCGCCTTGGCGAGGGCCGCGGCCACGACCGTCGATACGGCGCGCAGGTGGTCGCGCGATGCCAGCTCGGGCACGACGCCGCCGTAGGGGCGATGCACCTCGGCCTGGTCGTGCACCTCGCTCGAGAGGATGGCCCCGTCGGTGTCCACCACCGCGGCGGCCATCTCGTCGCACGAGCTCTCGACGCCGAGGACCGGGCCCGAGAGCGCAGCGGGCGGGGAGCCCATGCGCCCTATCCCAGGTTGCGCTCGAGCTTCTCCTGCTCCGACTTGCAGTCGATGCAGAGCTCGGCGACGGGCCGGGCAGCCAGGCGCTTCAGGCCGATCTCTTCCCCGCAGCCCTCGCACTCGCCGTACACGCCGTCCTCGATCTTCTCGAGGGCCTGCTCGATCTTGGCGAGGAGCCCGCGCTCGCGCTCCCGCAAGCGACCCATGAAGGCCAGGTTCACCTCGGAGGACGCGGTGTCGATCTCGTCGGGGAAGTCGTCGGGATCGAGATGGATGTCGCCCTGCTTGGCGCGCTTGACGTTTCCGACGAGCTGGTCGCGCTGCTCGGTCAACAGCTTCCGGAACTTGTCGAGCTCCCGCTTCCTCATCCTGGCCTTGCTCCGATCCGTACGAACTGACGTTGCGTCCGAGGGACGATTTCGAGGGCTCCGAACAGTAGCGAAAGCTCGGCGACAGTCCCCTCCGCTGGAGCGGCGGCGGAGAGGGCCACTCGAGGCCCCCGGCGGGCGCGCCTGGCGGGTCGGACGGCGCGGCTCAGCTGGCTCCCATGCTCAGCTGGCTCCCATCAGCTGGAGCTGGCGCCGGGCCTCGGAGGCGGAGCCGCTGGTCGGGTAGTCGCTGATCAAGCGCCGGAAGGCGGTCTCGGCGGCTCGGGCGCGGTTCAGCTTCAGCAGCGACTCCCCCTGGCGGTAGAGGGCTTCGGCCGCCTTCTCGCTGTTCGGGAAGGTCTGCACGACGTCGTCGAAGCGCAGGACCGCGTTCCGGTAGTCGCCCTGCTTGTAGTAGCAGTCGGCCAGCCAGTACGAGGCGTCGTCCGCGTAGGTGGAGGACTGGTAGGTCTGCAGGAAACGCCCGAAGCGATCGATGCAGGCTTCGGTCTCGCCGGTTCGCCAGGCGTCGTACGCACTCCGGTAGGCCGCGAGCTCGGCCGAGGCCGGCGGGGGAGCGGCCTGCGCCGCCCCCTGAGCTCCGTAGGGGCCCGTCGCCGGGCCGAGGGCGGAGGCCGGGGGACCCGAGGTCCCGGGAGGCCCGCTCGCAGCCAGGGCCGCCCCGCCTGTCGCGTAGCCCGGTGCGGCACCGGCGCCAGCGCCGGCGTTGGCCTCCATGCGTGCCTGCTGGGCCTCTTCCATCGCCCGCTGGGCGCTGTGCTCCGCCACCTCGAGCCGGCCCTCGACGCGCGACAGGGTGTCGCGCAGCTGGGCGACCTCGGTGCGAAGGTCCGCCAGCGACTGGCCCGTCGCGCCGCCGCCACGCGCCTTCAGCTCGTTCACGCGCTGCTCGAGCTTGCGGTGCTCGGCCACCGTGACGCACGCAGTCTGGGACAGGGCCGCGGCAACGAGGGCCCATCCGGCAAGTCGTCTCGAGGTGCGATGGATGCTCATGCGGTGCTCCCTTCCGGCTCACTGCTACCGGCGGTACGGACCCCAGGCGGGGTTCGTGTTCTCTCCCTCGTTCGTGACGCGGCGAAGGTTCTTGCCGTTGATGTCGATCACGTAGATGTCCGAGCGGCCTCGTCGCGTGGAGGCGAAGGCGATCTTGCGGCCGTCGGGCGCCCAGCTCGGGTGCTCGTCGCTTCGCGAGTGGGTCACGAGCGGGGTGTTGGTGCGGCCCTCGGGGTCGATCAGCCAGATGTCGAACTGACCGCCGACGCGGCTCTCGTAGGCGATCCAGCGGCCGTCGGGCGACCAGCTCGGGTTCGTGTTGTAGGAGCCGTTGAAGGTGAGTCGGCGGAGCCCCGAGCCGTCGGCGTTCATCACGTAGACCTGGGGCGACCCGGTCCGATCCGAGACGAGCGCCATGCGCCGCGAGTCCGGCGACCAGCTGGGCGACATCTCGATCGCCCCGCTGCGCGTCAGCCGCTTGAGTGCCTGCCCCTGGCGCCCGACGGTGAAGATCTCGGCGGCGCCGTCGACGCTCATCACGACGGCGAGCCGGTCTCCCGTCGGCGAGAACACGCCCCGGTAGAGGGGCCTCGAGCTGTCGAGGTTGCGCAGGATGCGCCCGGGCGAGCGCTCCCCGCGCGTGAGCAGGAAGAGCTGCGGGCGAACGCGATAGCGGTAGGACGTGTAGACGATGGCGTCGCCGTCGGGCGACCAGCCGGGGAACAGGTTGAGCGAGCGGTTCTTGGTGGCGGCGCGAACGCCCGAACCGTCCGCGTTCATCACGTGCACCTCCTTGGCGCCCGTGCGCGTGGAGATGAACGCGACCTCGGTATCCGACACGCCCGGCTGTCCGGTGAAGGCGGCGACGACGTCGTCGGCCATCGCGTGGCCCATGCGGTTCAGCTCGGCTTTGGTGATGCGGTAGCGCTTGTGCAGGATGGCCACGCAGCGCGAGACGTCGGTGAGCTTGAACTCGGCCCGCACGCCCTCGCCCGCCTCCTCGATCTCGGCCTGGATCAGGGCGTCGGCGCCGATCTGCGACCAGTTGGGGCAGACCACGGGATCTCCCCGATCGAGAGGCGGCGTGCGGGTGGGTCCGAGGAAGGCGCGCCGATCGACCTCGTCGAAGAGTGCGGCGAAGGCCAGGCCGCGCTCCATGGCCTGCTCGACGGCCGCCGCCGCCGACTCCGAGCCGGGCCGCGAGGGCCGGAACTCCTGGATGGCCACGCGATAGGCCCGGGCCCCGGGATTCTCGATGATGATCGGCGGCCGCCGCTGGGCGTTCGCGGCCGAGGCCACGAGCGCGATCGCGAGCAGCCACGGCACGTACGAGGCCCGTAGGCCCCGAGCGCCGGGCCTTCCAAGAACAGCCATCAAGAAAGGGTCCTCCCGAGGGTCTGGGCACACTCCTGGGAGCCGCGTCCCCGGCGGGACCAGACCGGCCTCACAGCAGGTCTTCCGGCCGGAAGATGAAGCTCCACTCTTCCGCCTCGGGGGGCGGCGGCAAAGGACTGGCCTTGCGGATGGCACGTTCGACGCTCTCGTCGAACCAGGGGTTCCCCGACCGCCGGGTGATGCGGGTGGCGCGGACGGCCCCGGAGCGGTCGACGCGCACGGCGATCTCGGTCTCGAGCGGCAGGGTCCTGAAGTTGGGAGCGAGCACCCAGGCGCGCGTCACGTGCACCTTGGCCTGGCGCATCCAGCCCACGACCTCGGGCGGGAGCACGATCCCCGGGCCCGTCGGCCCGCGGGGACCCCGGGCAACCGCCGTCGGAGGCCCCGGCGGCGCCTTGGCGGCGCGCTCGGCACGGAGCGAGGCCAGGAAGTCGTCGTAGCTCTCCTCGGTCTCCGGCGGAGGCTTCGGATCGGGCTTCTTCGCCACCGGCTTGGGCTTCGCCTTGGGCTTGGGTTTGGGTTTGGGCTTCGGGAGCGGCTTCGGCTCCTCGGGCAGCACCACCTTCTCCGGCACCGGCGGCTTGGGCTTCGCGACGGGCGGCGGCGGCGGCTCCGGCTTCGGCTGCTCCGGAATGGGCTCGGGCGGCGGGGCGGCCGACGACGGCAGCGCGGCGTGGAGCTGCACCTCCACCACTGCCGGAAGCGCGGGCCGGACGATCGGCCGGGGCGAGAGCATCATCGAGCTGATCACGAAGATGTGCGCCAGCGCCGAGTAGAGCAGGAGCTTCCGGAAGCGCCGGCTGCGCTCCGCCTCGAGCTCGAGGCTCCAGTCCGCCGCCAGACCCATCAACGCCCGCTTCCCCCTCGCCCTCGATCATCTCACTCGGGCTCGGTCACGATGCCGAGACTCTCGGCACCGGCCCGGCGCGCGGCGGCCATCGCCTTGACGACCTCGCCGTAGGGAGCGGCCTGGTCGGCGCGCAGGAAGATCCCCTTCAGGTCGCGCCCCTCGAGGATCGCGGCCAGCTTGGTCTCCAGCTCCTCGAAGGGCAGCTCGGTCTGGGCCAGGTGGACCGTGCCGTCCTTCTTGATGGTGAGCACGAGCGGCTCGTCCTGCATCCGGATCGGCTGGGTCGTCGTATTCGGCAGATCGACGTCGAGACCCTGCTGCATCATCGGTGCGGTCACCATGAAGATGATCAACAGGACGAGCATCACGTCGACGAACGGCGTGACGTTGATCTCCGACATCGCCTGGTGGTCGCGGCCCATCTTGCCCGCTGCCATCAGGCCTCCGCGGCGATCGGCGGCACGGACTTGAGACTGCGCCGGCGAAGATCGCCTTCGAGCTCGGCTTCGAAGAGATCGATCGCCTGGCGGAGCTCTCGCAGGCGAGCGACGAACACGTTGTAGAAGATCGTCGCCGGAATCGCGGCGAGCAGGCCGATGGCGGTGGCGATCAGGGCCTCGGCGATACCCGGCGCGACGATCGCGAGACTCGCGCTGCCGCTCGCACCGATTCCGGTGAACGAGTTGATGATGCCCACCACGGTCCCGAAGAGACCGATGAAGGGCGAGGCGCTACCCACCGTGGCGAGGAAGGAGAGACGCGACTCGAGGCGCATGGACTCCTCGGCCGAAGCCCAGGCGATGTGCCGCGAGAGCGTGAAGAGCTGACCTTCGTCGAGACCTTCGGCCGCATCGGCGCCGCCGTAGCGCGCCATGCGTTTGATCTCGGACATCACCACCAGGAAGATGGCGGGCAGCGGACCGCGATCGCAGTCCCGAGCGGCCTCGTAGGCACGCTCGTAGTCACCCTCGTGATACACCTCGAGGAATGCCTCGCTATCCTGCTCGGCTCCGGCCAGCTCACGCCATTTGAAGACGATCACGGCCCAGGAAATGACGGAGGCGGCGGCCAGGAGGAGGATGACGAGCTGTACGATCCAGCTGGCCTGCCAGATGAGGACCAGCGGATCGAGGCTCGCGAGACGTTCCCCCCAGACCGTCCCAGCAATGACGAAGCCCATACCACTCTCTTGGTAGAAGTGGTCGGAACCTAGGAGACGCCCATGGCGGCAGCAAGATCGCGGAAGCAGAGCCCGGCACCCTTGGACGTCAGCGTGAGCGCGCGCCGCGCCGCCGACTGTCCGGCGGACTGGCTGGTGCTTCCGCTGTGCGAGCTGGATCCGGCGCGCTGGCGACTGCCGGCCCGCGCCCAGGCGGTGGATCGCGCCCTCTCCGGTCGCATCGGCGAGGTGCTCTCGGTGGGCGACTTCCGCGGCCGCCGAGGACAGACCCTGGTGCTGTACCCGGGCGAGGGCTGCAAGGCCGAGCGCATCCTGCTGCTCGGGCTCGGCGAGGACTCGGAGCTCGATGCGGAGGGCCTGCGCGAGGCCGCGGGGCGTGCGATCCGCGCCGCCGAGAGCCGGGGCGGCAAGAGCCTCGCCATCCTGGCGCCCTCCTCCCGGCGGCTCAAGACTTCCGGCGTCGCCCAGGCCCTCGCCGAGGGGCTGGTGCTCGGCGCCTACCGCTTCGACCGCTACCAGAGCAACGGAGGCGACGACGAGCCCCGGCGTCGGGTCGAGTCGGCTCAGCTGCTGTTCGAGTCGGGCGACACCCGGGCCGCACGGACCGCCGCGGCCACCGGCATCGCCCTGTCCGAGTCGCAGAACCTGGCGCGTGACCTCTCGAACGAACCGCCCAACCACCTGCCGCCCGTCGAGGTCGCGAAGCGGGCGACGGACGTGGCCAAGGAGGTCGGCCTCAAGATCCGCATCATGGAGCCGGCCGAGCTGAAGCGGCGGAAGTTCGGCGCGATGATGGCCGTGGCCCAGGGCAGCGCGAATCCGCCGCGGCTGATCGTGCTCGAGCACAACGCGCCCAAGAAGGGCGCGGCCGGCAGCCGCGGCCGCAAGACGATCTGCCTCGTCGGCAAGGGCGTTTGCTTCGACTCCGGCGGACTCTCGCTGAAGCCCTCGACCAGCATGGTCAAGATGAAGCACGACATGTCCGGAGGAGCCACGGTGATCGGCGCCATGCGGGCCGCGGCGCTGCTGCGCGTGCCCCACCACGTGGTCGGCATCGTGGGCGCCGTCGAGAACATGCCGAGCGGCACCGCCTACCGGCCCGACGACGTGATCACCAGCGCCTGCGGCAAGACGATCGAGGTCCAGAACACGGACGCGGAGGGTCGGCTCGTGCTGGCCGACTGCCTGCATCTGGCCCGCACCGAGTTCGATCCCATCGCGACCATCGACCTCGCGACCCTCACCGGCGCGTGCGGCGTGGCCCTCGGCAGCTGGTCGGCGGCGGTGCTCGGAAACCACGAGCGGCTGGTCGAGCTGCTGATCCGCTCGGGCGAGAAGGTCGGCGAGCGCTTCTGGCAGCTGCCGCTCTGGGACGTCCATCGCGAGCACATGCGCAGCAAGATCGCCGACGTGAAGCAGACGGGCGGACGCGAGGGCGGCACGATCACGGCGGCGGCCTTCCTCTGGCACTTCGCCGGAGACGGCCCCTGGGCTCACCTCGACATCGCCTCGGTGGCCGACAGCGAGACGGGCACCCCGCTCCATCGGGGCGGAGCCACCGGCTTCGGCGTCCGCACCCTGATCGAGCTGCTCCACGAGATCGGGGAGGCCAAGCTCTAGAGACTCTGCACGTGGCTCTCTACACGGGCCGTCGGGGCCTGTCCGTTGCGTGTCGTCGACTTCTGCAGAGCTTCCCCAGGCCCGCGGTTTCGTTGACGCTGTCGAATACAGCACCTAGGGTCCGCGTCCAATCGAGATCCTTCTCAGATCCTTCTCTCCGCCCCCCGGGGCGGCCCGACTCTCAGGAGACCTTCCCGATGCATCTCGTCCCCGGATCCACGCTTCGCTGCCTGCTGGCGGCCTCCGCCCTGCTGTTGTGGCTCGTGCCCGGCGCCGCCTTCGCGGGCGACGCGGCCGCGGGCAAGGCCCTCTTTGCCGGCATGGGCACCTGCTGGACCTGCCACGGTGCCGAGGGCACTGGAGACGGCCCGGCCTCGGCGGCCCTCGACCCGAAGCCCCGCAACCTCCAGGAGGGCGTCTTCGCGTACGACGCCAACGGCGACGGCACCGTGGGCGACGACGAGGACCTGGCACTGGTGATCAAGAACGGCCCGGCCGAGTACGGCGGAAGCAACGCGATGCCCTACTTCAAGCACCTGAACGACACGCAGATCAGCGATCTCGTGGCGTTCATCCGCTCGCTCAAGAAGTAGTCGCGACCCCGTCGAGAACGTCCAAAGGGGCGGAGCCGCAACCGGCTTCGCCCCTTTTTCGTCGGGTCCCCCGGCCTGAGCCGCGGTTTCTCCCCCATCCCCCGCCGGCTAGCCTGTTGCGGTGAACGAAGCGGGCCCCCACCCCGACGGCGACGGACTCCCCTCGGCCGCCGAGATCTCCTCCGAGAGCGACGGCCCCGACACGACCGCCGTCGAGGCCACGCAGAGCGAGGAGTCCGCCCTGGTCGCGGCCGAGCCGGCCGAGGTCCTGCCCGCGGAGAAGTCGCCTGGCAGCCTCGAGCCGACCGACTCGCTCACGCGCTACATGGCGGAGCTGCGCCAGTACGCCCCGATCTCGCGCGAGGAGGAGCACGAGCTGGCCCTGCGCTGGGTGCAGGACGGCGATCCCGACGCCGCCCGTCAGCTGGTGCTCTCGAACCTCAGGCTGGTGGTGAAGATCGCCTTCGAGTACCGCCGGGCCTGGGCCAACACCCTCGACCTGATCCAGGAGGGAAACGTCGGCCTCGCCCAGGCCGTCCAGCGTTTCGACCCCTTCCAGGGGACCCGGCTCGCCTCCTACGCGGCCTATTGGATCCGCGCGTACATCCTGAAGTACCTGATCGACAACATCCGCCTCGTGCGGCTCGGCAAGAGCCGGGCGCAGCGCAAGCTCTTCTTCCGGCTCAACAAGGAGAAGCGCGAGCTCGAGCGGCAGGGATTCAAGCCCGCCCCCAAGCTCATCGCCGAGCGCCTCGACGTGAGCGAGGAGGACGTGATCGAGATGGAGCAGCGGCTGTCCGGCAGCGACCTGTCCCTCGACGCGCCCGTGGGTGACGAGGATGGCGGCGCGAGCTTCGGCGACTTCGTCGTGTCCGACGAGGAGTCGGCCGAAGGCCATCTGGCCGACAGCGACCTGCGCCGCGTGTTCCTCGAGCAGGTGCGCGACTTCGCGGAGAACCTGGGCGAACGCGAGAAGCGCATCATGAGCGAGCGCGTGCTGGCCGACCCGCCGGCCACGCTCCAGGAGCTCGGCGACGAGCTCGGGGTCACCCGCGAACGGGTGCGCCAGCTCGAGAAGAAGCTGGTCGACGATCTCCGCGAGTACCTGCGGGAGAACGTCGTCGACTTCGAGTACTACGCGCCGTCGGTCGACTGATCCGCCGCGGCGTCGAGTAGCCGCCGTTCCAGCTGCCGGGCCAGGACTCCGAGCCCCGGGGCCGACTCGAGCTTTGCGAAGCAGCGCTCCCGGTCCGCGGCCTCGAGGCGCCAGAAGCGCCGGCGGGCGGGACCGGCCAGCAGCGGCCAGTAGTCCAGCAGGAGCAGGCAGAGCCAGGTGCGACGGATCGCGCCCAGCCCTTCGTGCCGCAGCGCCCGCTCGAACGCGGGGAGCACGTCGCGCACGGCGCCGTCCGGACCGCGCCGGTCGGGCTCCGCGAGGATCGCGTCGGCCAGGTTGTAGACCGTCCGTGCGCTGCGCACGCCGAGGATGCTGGACGTCATGGGCCGGCCAGGAGGATGCTGGACATCATGGGCCGGCCACTGTAGCCATCCTCCATGCAGCGACATCCGTGGTCCGCCGCGCTCGGCGTCCTCCTCTTTGGGCTCCTCGCGTGCACCGACGCCACCGATGCGACGGGCCCGAGCCCGCAGCCAGAGCCTCCCGAGGCCGCGGTCGACGAGCTTCCGCGCCAGAAGATGAGCGTCGGCATGCACGTCTTCGACGTCGAGGTGGCGGATACGCCGGCGCGCAAGTCGCGCGGGCTCGGCGGCCACGCACCGCTTGGGCCCAACGAAGGAATGGTCTTTCCCTACGAGCGGCCGGGGCTCTACTCGTTCTGGATGAAGGACATGCTCTTCGACATCGACATCGTCTGGATCCACGGCGACCGCGTGGTCGGCATCACCGAGAACGTGCCCCACGCCCCCGAGACGAAGCGCCCCCCGATCTATCGCCCGCCCGAGCCCTCCGACCTGATCCTCGAGCTCGCCGCCGGCACCGCGGCCGCCAAGGGCCTCACGCCCGGCATGCCCGTCTCCATCTCCCCCGATCCGCGGGGGGCATCCTCTCCTTAGTCCGTCCGCCGCTTCGCTCCTCGTGCATGCGTCGGGAGGATCGGAGGCGTGGGGTGGGCTGCGGCTCATGGCTCGCTGCGGGGCTTCCTCTCCGCTCGCTGGCGGGGTGCAGCCGGCTCTGGAGCGCTTCGCGCTCTACGCCGGTTCCGTCACGACGAACCCGTGGGCGAGGCTGCGCTTGACTTCGCCTCCGCCCACCCCACGCCCCTCCTCGATGCGGCGAGAAGGCGCGGCACCTCCGTACTCCGGTGGACGTGCTCGAAACGTCGAGCTTGGGGGGCCAGCGCCCGCACGACGCGGCGCGGAGGGGGAGTGGGGGGCTGGAGGCGAAGTCAAGCGCAGCCCGCCACCGAGCATGCCGTGAAGGACTGGACCGGAGCGCGCCAGCGCTCACGGGCCAGCGGCACCCCTGCCGGAGAGCGGAGACGAAGCGCGCAGCGAGCCATGAGCCGGAAGCCCCCCACTCCCCCGACCCTCCGAAGCAATGCGGGAACCCGGGCCAAGATCCCAGCCACTCACACGCATGGGGCAGGAGAAGCGCAGGCGCTGTGCCTGGTGCGGCAAGCCGCTCACGGGGGAGTCGGCGTCCGAGCCCGCGGTCGAGGAGCGTCTCGAGGCTCGTCCCGGCGACGAGGAGGAGGACCGCGACGCGGACCTCAGCTTCGGGATCTGCCGGAGCTGTCGGCTCGACCGGGGGCTCTCGCTCCCGCGGACCCTGCCGAGGCGTCGTCCGGAGAGCTAGGAGCCGGGAGCGAGGTCGAGAGGACTGGAGGCGCCGCCCGGATTCGAACCGGGGATCAGGGATTTGCAGTCCCGTGCCTTACCACTTGGCCACGGCGCCCAGGAACGAGAGGGGGTACCCGTCCCGCCACCTCGCGTCAAATCGCGGAGCGCCCGCAGCGAGACCACCGGGAGCGAGGCTCCAAGCCTTCGGATAGGGTCACGACCCATGCTGTGGCTCTGGATCTTCGCGTTCGGTGGGCTCGGGGCCCTGGCGAGGGTCGGACTGGCAACCGCCCTCGGCCCGCACGCCTTCCCCTGGTCCACCTTGGCTGCGAACGGCCTGGGGTGCCTCGCCATCGGCGCCGGGTCCGTGTTCTTCGAGAGCATGGCCTCGGAAGCGTGGCGAGCCTGGCGAGTGCCTCTGGTCGGCGGCTTCCTCGGTGGGTTCACCACCTTCTCCGCCTTCGGACTCGAGACCTACTCCCTCGTCGGAGAGGGACGGGGCGTCGCAGCGATGGCCTACGCGGTCGCAAGCGTCGTACTCGGCGTCGCCGGAGTCGCCCTCGGTGTGGCTCTGGCTCGCGCACTCGACTGACGCGGCTCAGCCGCACGCCTCCGGGTAACGCGCGACCGCCTGCTTCAGGAAATCGCGAACGTCGGCACCCGCCCGCTCGACCTCGGCGGATTCGACCCGGGCGTAGGCGAGATAGAGCGTCATGGGCATCCGCCCGAGAAACAGCTGCATGGGGGCCGACAACAGCTGAGCCATGTAGGGATTCTCGATCGGGCGCCCCCCGTAGACCAGGACGTGGCCCGCCGCGACCCGCCTCTGGACCTGAGACACACCGGTCTCGTAGCGGAGCCAGCGGATCGGAATCGTGAGCTCGCCGGCCTCGACCCTCTCGATCTCGAGGGCGCCGATCTGGCCGCCCTCCACGAGGTTGCGAGCCGGGCGGTGGTAGATGCGCTTCGGATCGTAGCTTCGCACGATCAACCAGTTCACCCGGGTTCCGCCGGGCATCAGCTGGCTCCCCTCCGCCCAGGCCCCACCGTCCCGGGTCGCGTTGTCGAAGCCCCGCTTGCGACGGTCGCCGTCCCAGAAGGAGTCCCACATCGGGTCCGAGCGTTGCGGGAAGATCGCGTCGACGTCGTCGCAATCCTCCATCCGGAAGCCGCCTTGGGAGTGGAGCAAGGTCGGAATGGCGAGGGCGACGATCAGGAGGGCGATGTGGGGGACGAAGCGCCGGGATGCGAATCCCACTCGTCGTGACTCCAGCGCCGCATGTCAGCGACGAGGTAGAGGCAGGCGAAGGCGACCATGAAGGTCATCCACCCCGAGGCCTGGTGGAGCGGACCGTCGAGCAGCGCGCGCCCGTTGGGCAGGTTCACCACGAGCGCCAGCAGGCTGACCCGCAGGATGTTGGCGCCCAAGGCGAAGGGTGCGCACAACGCGATCAGGAGCAGCCTGCTCTTCCAGGACTCGCTCAGGAAGCACAGCACCAGGGCGACGGTCACCGAGGCGTACAGCGTCGAGAAGCCGCTGCACTCGTTCGCAACCCAGAGGACCCCGCTCGGCTGGTAGATGTAGAAGCCTTCGATCAGCACGGGGAGCTGGATCGCGTGCAGGAACCAGCCCACGCCGGTGATCGTGACCTCCCGCAGCACCAGGTGGATCGGCGCCACGAAGGCGTTCGGAATCGGCATCATGAAGAAGGTCAGGAGCCACGGGAAGAACAGCGCCTTCGAGCGCTCGGTCCCGAGGAGCAGAAGGGAGATGCCGGGCAGCGCGAGCAGCAGGCCGAAGACGGCGAGCAGCTGGGTGTGGATCGCCGTGTCGAGCGCGATGATCAGCAACGCCGGAATCAGGATGGCGAAGCCCCAGGGGTTGGGTTCCTCGCGGGCGGGGTGGCGACTCAGGGTCTGCCACGCCAGGACGCCGACGAGTACCGGCACCATCATTCCGTGGCCGTTGGTGTAGACGGTCTTCGTCCACTCGTGCCAGAGGAAGGTGGCGGTGGGCACCGTGAGCGCGATCAGCGGCACGAGCCAGAGCAGGTGGGGGATCACTTCCGCCCACGGGCTCTGAACTCGGGTCGCGGTGGGAGCGGTCATTCGGAGGGCGGGCCTTCTTTCCGACTGGACACGGCAGAGCGGGAGGGGGGACGGGGAAGTGAGGTCTGGGGAGGGGGGACTGGGAGTAGGAGCGTTACGGATGAGACGGGAGACGCCATGAGGGCGTTCATCCGCGTGAGCCCGAAGCGTCCCGCGGGGTGCGTGGTTGCACCTACGAAGGAGAGTGCTCCTTTCGCCCCTCCGGGTGTCAGGATCTTAGCGTTCCCCGATCCGTTCTAAAGGGATCCAGACGACGCCTGAATCCAGTGGCAGCCCCACGTGGCCGTTGCGTCCTTCCTCGAGCGCCAGGAGCAGCTCGGCCTGCACGCTGTGGTCGAGCCGTGCCGGTACTCCCCACGGGGGTGCCAGCGGCTGTTTGACCAGACAGAGCAAGGCACCGTCGATCGGCGAGAGCCGCAGGGTCTCGGGGCGGAAGCGCTCTCGGGTCTGGTCCGACAGGTGGACGACGCCTTCCGGCAGGTCGAGGGCTCGCACGAAGAAGCCGGCCTCTTCGACCTCGACCTCGCCGCGGAAGTGGCGCAGGGTCACGACGTACTTGCCTTCGTCGGGCAGGTACCGCACGGAGCGATCGAAGTGCTCTCGCAGGCGCCGATTGAGGATCGGCTGTCCCTCGTGACTCCAGCGCCCGTCGTGATGGAGGCGCAGGCCGAAGGGGCGAAGCGGCGGCGGCCCCGTCAAGGAAGGGCTCGAGACTCCCCGGGCGAGAGCGCTGAGGGGGCATCCTCGGACCCGGGGTCGTCGCTCCGGGCGAGCTTCTCGGCCTGGTAGGAGCTCCGCACCAGCGGCCCGGATGCGACGTCCACGAACCCGAGCTCCCGGGCGCGCTCTCCCCAGGCGTCGAAGGCCTCGGGCGTGAGCCAGCGATCCACCGGGAGATGATCGACCGAAGGCCGCAGGTACTGGCCCATGGTCAGCAGCGTGACGCCGGCCTCGCGCAGATCTCGGAGCGTGCGATCGATCTCCGGGTCGCGCTCGCCCATGCCGAGGATGAGCCCGCTCTTGCGCGGGATGTCCGGACGCAGCTCCCCGGCGCGACGCAGCACGGCGAGCGAGCGGGCGTAGCCGGCGGCCGGGCGCACGCGACGCTGGAGCCGCTCCACGGTCTCGATGTTGTGGTTGAGCACGTCGGGGCCGGCGTCGAGCACCTTCCGAAGCGCGTCGTCACAGCCCTTGTAGTCCGAGATCAGCACCTCGATGCCCGTGCCCGGCGAGCGGTGACGGATCGCCCGGATCGTCGCCGCCATCTGCCCCGCGCCCCCGTCTTCGAGATCGTCCCGGGCCACGCAGGTCACGACGGCGAAGCGCAGCCCGAGCTGGGTGACCGCGTGGGCGACGCGCCCGGGCTCGAAGGGATCGAGCGCTTCGGGGCGGCTGGTGTTCACGTCGCAGAAGCCGCAGCGTCGGGTGCAGTCGTTGCCGCCGATCATGAAGGTCGCCGTACCGGCGGCCCAGCACTCGCCCTGGTTGGGACAGCTCGCCGACGAGCAGACCGTGTGCAGCCCCTGCTCCTTCACGATCCCCGCGACGCGCTGGAACTCGGGCGTGGCCGAGACGCGCACCCGGATCCAGTCCGGCCGCGCCGAGCGGTCGATGGGCGTCTGGCGGTTGCTCTCGGGCCGCGCGACGCGTCGGTCGTCGTCGGTGCGACTCATGCGAACTCCCGGGCGAACGCGCTCGCGACGCCCTCCCGCACCAGAACGGCGTCGCAGTCGGCGTCCGCGCGCGCGCACTCGGCGCGCACCGAGGTCATCTCCACGCCCTCGAGCCCACAGGGCACGATCACGTCGAAGCCCTCGAGGTCGAGGTCGACGTTGAGGGCGAAGCCGTGGAAGCTGACCCAGCCCCGCAGGCCGACCCCGATCGAGGCGATCTTGCGGGGCGGCTCGGTGTCGGGGACGAACACGCCGGTCCAGCCGGGGACGCGACCGGCCGGGAGCCCGAGGTCCTCGAGCGCCTGGATCAGCGTGCCCTCGATCCGGCGCAGGAACACGTGCACGTCCCGCTCGTCGCGAGCCGCGAGATCGACGATGGCGTAGCCCACGAGCTGGCCGGGTGCGTGATAGGTCACGTCGCCGCCTCGGCCCACCTCGTGGAGGTCGATCCCACGCTCTGCCAGGGCGGCCGGGGAAAGGCGCAGGTTCTCGGGCCGGGCGCTGCGGCCGAGCGTGACCACGGGCGGGTGCTCGAGCAGCAGGAGCCGATCTCCCGAGCGACCGGAACGCCGGTCCTCGACGGCCGCCTTCTGCAGATCGAGCGCCTCGCCGTAGGGCACCCGGCCCAGCCATTCGATCTCGAGCGCCATGATCCGGAGGGTAGCCGCCCCGACTAGAGGTCGAAGTCGGCTTGCTCCAGGAGCTCGCGGATGCGGAAGAGGAAGCCGTTGGCGGGAGCCCCGTCGACCGCCCGGTGATCGTAGGAGAGCGCCAGGTGCATCATGGGACGGATCACGATGGCGTCCTCGCCACCCAGGGTGCGGACCACCGGCCGCTTGACCATCTCGCCCATGCGCACGATGCCGACCTGGGGCTGGTTGATGATCGCGAAGCCGTAGAGGTTCCCCTTCCGCCCGGGGTTCGTGACCGTGAAGGTCCCGCCCTTGAGCTCGTCGGCCTTGAGCTTCTTGTTGCGTGCGCGCGAGGAGAGGTCGTCGATCGCGGCGGCGAGCCCGGCGAGGGAGAGCCGCTCGGCGTTGCGGATGACGGGCACCATCAGGCCCTTGTCCGTCTCCACGGCGATGCCGAGATGGATCGCCCGCTTCTCGACGATGGCGTCCTCCAGCACCGACGCATTCAGCTGCGGAAACTCCCGCAGCGCGCGCACCGTCGCGCTCACGATGAAGGGCAGGAAGGTCAGCGCGATGCCGTTCGCCTCCTGGAAGGCCTTCTTGTTCGCGGCGCGCAGGGCGACGACGGCGCTCATGTCCGCCTCGGCCACGGTGCCCACATGGGGGCTCGTGTGCTTCGAGTACACCATGTGCTCGGCGACCAGGCGCCGCAGCGGACTCATGGGGATGACCTTGTCGCCCTCCTCCGGGACGTAGGCGCCGAAGCGCTCGCGGGTGGCGTCCGAGACGGGCGTGGGCGCGGCCGTCGACGAGCCGGAGGTCGCCGCGGCCGACGGACGCGGGGCCGAGACCGTGGGCGCGCTCCCGGGCATGGGGCGGCTGGCCAGGAAGTCGACGACGTCGTCCTTGGTGACGCGGCCTCCGAGTCCGGTGCCGGGCACGGAGCCCACGTCGACTCCGGCCGCGTCGGCGAAGCGAGCCGCGGTCGGGGTCGTGCGCGCGTCACCGACGGACGGCGCCACGGGAGCGGCCGGCGCCGGCGGTGCCGCGGGAGCCTTCTCGGCCGGGGCCGCGCTCTCGGCGGGCGCCGCCGCGGGCTCGGAGGCCGGCTTCGCCGCGACGCTTCCCTCTGCCCCCTCCGCGATGCGCAGCAGCTCGGCGCCCACGGGCACCGTGTCGCCCTCGGCGACCAGCAGCTTCTCGACCACGCCCGCCACGGGCGACGGAATCTCCGCGTCCACCTTGTCGGTGGTCACCTCGACCAGGGGCTGGTCGACGGAGACGGAGTCGCCCTCCTTCACCAGCCAGCGCGCGATGGCGCCCTCGACGACGCTCTCTCCGAGCTCCGGTAGCTGCACGGCAGTCGACATGGATCCCTCCGACGGAGTCGCGCAGCGACCCGCTAGAAGTTGATGGCGCGACCCTCGGCCGCCAGCGCGGACTCGAGGATGGCCTCCGAGAGGGTGGGATGAGCGTGGCAGGTCCCGCCGACTTCGGGGGTCCCGGCCTCGAGGCTCATGGCGAGCCCGATCTCGGCGACGAGCTCCGTGGCGGCCTGGCCGACGATGTGTGCGCCGACGATCTGGCCGAAGCGCGGCTCGGCCAGGATCTTCACGAAGCCCTCGGTGTGGGCGGCGGCGATGGCCTTGCCGGAGGCGGTGAAGGGGAACTTGCCCACCTTGAGGTCGTCGCCGTAGCGCTCCTTCGCCGCGGCCTCGCCGAGGCCGATCCAGGCGACCTGGGGCTGGGCGTAGATGCAGCCGGGAATCCGGTCGTGGTGGAGCGGCGGACGGGCCACACCGGCGATGAGCTCGGCGGCCGCCACGCCCTCCTCCGACGCCTTGTGCGCCAGCAGCGCACCACCGGCCAGATCGCCGATGGCCGAGACGCTCGGGACGGACGTGCGCAGGCTCTCGTCGACGGTCACGAAGCCGCGCTCGTCCACGGCGACGCCGGCCTCCTCGAGACCCAGATCCCGCGAGAGGGCCCTGCGCCCGATGGCCGCCAGCACCTGCTCGGCCTGCAGCTCGAGGGACTCCTCGCCTTTCGTGACGAAGACGGTCGAGCCCGAGTCCGTGGTCTGGATCGCCTCGAAGCGCGTGCCGAGCTGCACGTCGATCTTCTTGCGGCGGAACTCGCGTTGCAGCGCGGCCGCGACGTCCGGGTCGGCGCCGGGCAGCATCTGATCGGCCATCTCGATGACGGTGACCTTCGAGCCGTACATCGCGTACACGTAGGCGAACTCGACACCGACGGCGCCGGCCCCGATCACGACCAGGGTCTCCGGCACGTGGCTCGACTCGAGCGCCTCCCGAGAGGTCAGCACGCGCTTCCCGTCGACTTCGAGCCCGGGCGGAACCCACTCCGTCGATCCGGTGGCGAGCACCACGTGGGGCGCCTCGAGGGTGCGGTCGCTCGGCGCGCCCACGGACACGGTGGTGGGGCCGGCCAGGCGGCCGCGACCGGCCACGA
The DNA here is from genome assembly GCA_030065975.1 of Myxococcota bacterium. Lineage (GTDB taxonomy): Bacteria > Myxococcota_A > UBA9160 > UBA9160 > UBA6930 > JASJCN01. The sequence continues at coordinate 1,150 of JASJCN010000064.1, read as the reverse complement.
GCTCGATCTGGTTCTTCTTGAACAGCCCCTGCACTCCCTTGCACAGGCGGTCGCTCGTCTTGCGGCTGTGCGCGATCGCCTTCTCGTAGTCGAGCTCGAGGCCCGAGGCCGTCACGCCGAAGGTCTCGCCGTGGCGGGTCAGGTTCTCGACCAGCTCGGCCCCCGTGAGCAGGGCCTTGGTCGGAATGCAGCCCCAGTTGAGGCACACCCCGCCCGGGCGGTCCTCCTCGACGATCGCCACGCGCATGCCGAGCTGCGCGCCGCGGATGGCACAGACGTAGCCTCCCGGGCCGGAGCCCACGACCACGAGGTCGAAGCGATCGGTGCTGCTCAAGGGCTCCTCCGTGCGCGGGCGGGGGTGTCGGGGCCAACCAGGCCTCGGTGACGGCGCCCCTGCATCGGCGCCGGGCGCCTCGTGCTTGAAGGGCGGGGAGCCGGGCCGCCCTGCCCGCTTCCCGGAGATCCGAGATCCGCAAGATAGCGGCAGCTCCGGGGCCCTTCGACCAGCCCGGGCAGGCCTCGGCTATCCTGACGTCGACTGCCGGATTCCTCCCATGCCGCCCACCGAAGCCAGCGCAGCGCCCGAAACGACGAGACCCGAAGCGACGCGACCCGAGACGACGCCCCTGCGCCGGGGTCTCGCCTGGGGCGTGCACGGCCTGACGGCCAGCGGCGCGGTGGTGGGCGTGCTCTCGCTTCTCGCGATCCAGGCGGGCGCCTACCGCACGGCCGCGATCTGGATGCTGGTGGCGTTCGTGATCGACTCCGTGGACGGCACCCTGGCGCGACGCGTGGGTGTGAGCTGGGTCGTTCCGAGGATCGACGGCCGGCGGCTCGACGACGTCGTCGACTTCCTCAACTACGTGATCGTGCCGGCGGTCTTCTTCATGGGGACGGGCACCCTCTCGCACTGGGCGTGGGTCGCGATTCCCGTGCTGGCCAGCGCCTACGGCTTCTCCCAGGTCGCGGCCAAGACCGACGACGAAGGGAGTCGTCACGGCCGGGCCGGCATCCAGCAGCCAGGCGTAGAGCGCGACGATGTTCCAGTACGAGGGGAAGCCCAGGAAGAAGTCGTCGTCGGTCTTGGCCGCGACCTGGGAGAAGCCGTAGGCGCTGGCCAGCACGGGAATCGCGACCCACGCCCAGTGCG
>JASJCN010000063.1 GCA_030065975.1 Myxococcota bacterium | reverse complement strand
GCCGACGATCACGTGCAGGCGGCGGTACTTCTCGCGGTCCGCGTGGGGCTCGTCGCGGGTGTTGATGATCGAGCGGTCGTTGGTCGTGGTGCCCGAGATCTTCTGGTAGATGTGCTGCGCCCGCTGGCTCACGCAGTAGTGCACGCCGTCCTGGGTCTGGAAGACCTTGCCCGCGCCGGTGTAGATCTGGCGCGTGACCAGGAAGGGGATCAGCTGCTCCGCGAGGTAGTAGAAGTCGACGTCGCGGTCGACCAGGTAGTTCTCGTGGCAGCCGTAGCTGTTCCCGACGAAGTCGGTGTTGTTCTTGAAGATCGAGAGCTTCCCGGCGATCCGCTCCTCGCGGATCTTCTCCTCGGCGTAGTCCTGGAGGTCTTCGAGGATCCGCTCGCCGGCCTTGTCGTAGACGATCAGCTGGCGGGGCGACGCGCACTCGGGCGTCGCGTACTCGGGGTGGCAGCCGGTGTCCTGGTAGAAGCGGGCACCGTTCTCGAGGAAGACGTTGAGGAAGTGCTCGGTGGTGATCAGCTTCTCGAAGAGGAAGCGAATCGCCTTCTCGACCGGAAGCGTCTTCCGCCCCTCCGGGGTGAAGATGATCCCGTACTCCGTCTCGACGCCGTAGATCCGCTTCTGCACGCGTCCTCTCGCCCGGTTGCTGACTGTAGCCATTCATTCATCGGCAGACCCGGAGTCCGTCTTGTGTCCCAATGCGCAACTCCCCCCGCGGGGCAATTCAAGGACCGCCGCGTAACCCGGAGCCCTCTCGAGCCGTATCGTTGCCATCGAGGAGGGACACGATGAGGACGAGACGGCTCGCTCTCGCGGCTGCCTGCGCGGCGGCGCTTGCCGCGCCCGCACTCGCGCTTCCCCCGGCGGTCTACGAGGTGGAGTTCGAGGCCACCTGGAGCGCGGCGACCCACCCGACCGACTTCCCGCCCGACCCCCACTTCTCGCCGCCGGTGGGCGCCACCCACGACGACACCGTCGTGCTGTGGGAGACGGGAGGCATCGCGACCCGTGGGATCGAGCGAATGGCGGAGCGCGGGCGGACGGCCCCCCTGGAGTCGGAGGTCGAGCCGCTCCTCGAGGCCGGGAACGCGGGCAGCTTCATCGTCGGGAGCGGCTTCGACTCGCCCGGAACGACGCTCGTGCAGTTCGAGATCTCGGAGGCCCACCCCTACGTGACGCTTGTCTCGATGGTCGCCCCGAGCCCGGACTGGTTCGTCGGCGTGAACGGGCTGCCGCTGCTCGAGAACGGCGCCTGGCTCGACGAGGCCGTGGTCGACCTCGGCCCCTACGACGCCGGCAGCGACGACGGCGCGACCTTCCTGTCCCTCGATGCGGACACCGTGCCCAAGGAGCCGATCCAGGCCCTCACCGGCTTCCCCTTCGAGGACACGCCGCCGCTCGGCCAGTTCCGCTTCCGAAGGCTTCCGGGCTGCAGCGACGGCATCGACAACGACGGAGACGGCCTGATCGACTTCGACGGGGGCGGCGTGGGCGCGGCAGACCCCCAGTGTCTGGGCAACCCCGATCGCGACCTCGAGCGCGCCCGCGCCTGTGGCCTCGGCTTCGAGGCTTCGCTCGTGGTGGCCGGCGTCGCCCTGGGGCGCCGCATGCGGAGCCGGCGCAGCTAGTCGAGGAGCTCGGCGACGCGCTCGCGGCCGAGCCGAGCGACCTCCCCCCGAAGGCGTCGGCGGCGGGCGATCCACGGCAGGAGCAGACCCACCTCGAAGCCGATCCCACAGGCCCCGACGTCGCATGCGTCCCCGCGGCCGTTTCCGTCCGCGTCGAGCTGGTGTGGATTCGGGGACGCAACGCAGTTGTCTGCCGGGTCGAGCACGCCATCCTGGTCGAAGTCTCGATTGGGGTTGGCGCTGAGCGACAGATCGGCCGTGTACTCCTGCCTGCCGGGCTTCTGTCGACGCTCGTCCTGGGAGCGCACCGTATAGCGAAGCAGGACCGGTGAGGTCGGATACTCCCAGAGGACTCCGCTCAGATGGCCATTGGGGAGTCCCAGGATCCCGAGAGGCGGCGGCAGGGAGGGTTCCCACTGCCACTCGTAGGGTCCGGTTCCGCCCACGGCGCCGGGTGCGAAGTCATACGCCTTCCCAAAGGCCGCCCAGGGAGCGCTTGGCGAGAACCACAAGGGCCCAAGGCCCATCTGGCTTCGGGTCGACGCTTCGAGCTCCGTCTCCACGCTGGCGAAGGAGGGGTTGCCCGCGAGGTTGTGCGACTCGAAGGGGTCGGCCGCCAGATCGAAGAGGCGGGTGCCCTGCCACGACGTGACGTACTTGTAGTCACCCTGGGCGTCGCGCCGCCGCACACCCGCCCAACGCCGGTTCCAGTGCTCGATGAAGTAGTCCTGACGCCAGGGATGTCCGGCATCGACCAGCAGCGGCCACAATGAGTCTCCGTCCCCAGGAGGCGCCACTCCTGCGAGGTCGAGAACGGTCGCCACCGCATCCAGGTTCATGGTGACGAGGCTGTCGTCGGTCCGTTCGGGGATGCCAGGAACCTTGACGATCAGGGGAACCCGGATCGACTCGTCGTACGACTCCTTCTTTGCGAAGCCCCCGTGCTCACCCCAGAGAAAGCCGTTGTCCGACGTGTACACGAAGACGGTGTTCTCTAGCTCCCCGGCAGACTCGATGAGGTCATGGACGGCGGCCACGGCCCGATCCACCGACTGCAGGGAGCGCAGCTGATCCCGGATGAACTCGTCCTGTTCTTCGACGGTTTCGAACCAGCCGTAGACGAAGCCCGGCACATGAGCCCGACCTCGGTACGTGTAGTCCGGGAAGAGCGCCTCATCCTCGGGAGCCGGCGTCGCGGGCCTGTGGGGGTTGACGAAGGCGACGTACAGGAAGACGGGGTCGGGACCCGGGAGGTTCTGCGCCAGGAACTGGAGTGCGGCGTCGCGAATGCCGTCCGTCCCGTAGTCGGCCCAGGTCTCCTTGATGGCGACGCCCGGCGCCTCACCGCTCGTCCCGACCGAGAGCGTCCTGCCGTTGCCGTTCGCCCAGCGGTCCCAGCCTCGGGGCACGTGACTCCCGGGCAGGCCGTTCATGTACTTGCCCACCATCGCGGTCACGTAGCCTTCGCGCTGCAGCAGGAGCGGGAGGGTGTCGTAGTCGTGAAAGGCTTCCCAGGCGCTCTCGGTCAGGTTGTTGGCGAGGACCCCCGTGTTCTGCGCCAGGTACCCGCCGGACTGGATGCTCGCGCGCGCGGGCCCGCAGATGGGTGAGGTCACGATCGCCTCGCTGAAGCTCACTCCTCCCTGAGCGATCCGCTCGAGGGTGAGCGGCATGGCCCACATCGTATCCCAGCGCTGGTCATCCGTGATGATGAAGACGATGTTGGGTCGATCCGGCGGAAGCGGTGGGGGCGCGGCAACGGCGGCGACACCCGTGACCGCCAATGGCATCGCCCACACCAACGCTCGACGGAAACGGCTCGGCACTCTGGCCCCCTTTCGGGTACGGAGGGTGCGGAGCCCAAGCCCCACCAGCCAGGAGTGTGCCCCGAGGGCGCCTTGTCAAGGCGCCGTGCTAAGCGGCCGTCGATCGCGATGCTAGGCCCGAAGCTCGCGATCGCGATGCTAGGCCAGCAGCTCGCGGATCCGATCCTTGCTCAGGCGCTCGAAGCGTCGACCCGATCGCGAGCGGTCGAGGGTGCAGACCTCGAGGCTCTCGGCCGGCAGGTCCGGCGTGCCGTTCTCGGCGCGCTGGAGGGTGTCGCGGCCGAGGCGCAGGGCTTCGGCGAGCGAGAGCCCGGGGCGGTAGTTCGACTGCAGGTGGTTCTGCAGGTTGTCCACTGAGCCGCCGATCACGCAGAAATCCTCGTGATCCGAGACGGTGCCGTCGAAGCCGACCTTGAAGAGGCCGTCGGGCTCCGGATGCGCCATGTCGGGGTCGCCGACCTCGGCCACCACGATCTCCACCTCGAAGGGCTTCATCGAGCGGGTGAACTCCTCGCCCACGATCTGGCCGTAGACGTTGGCGAGGGCCTTGCCGCGGACGTCGTCCCGGCTGAAGCGATAGCCCTCCACGTCGGCCCACTGGACGCCCATCTTCCGCAGGCGGTCGAACTCGCTGAACTTGCCGACGCCCGCGAAGGCGATCCGGTCGTAGACCTCGCCGAGCTTGTTCAGCCGGGTCGGGTTCTCGGCGACGAGGACCACGCCGCCTTCGTAGAGGAGGGTCACGATGGACCGGCCGCGAGCGATGCCCTTGCGGGCGAACTCGGCCTTGTCCTGGGTCATCTGCTCCGGATTGACGTAGAACGGGAAGGACACGGTCAGGCTCCTCGCTTTCCGATCAGGATCCGGGGCGACGCCGGGCGCCGAGCACGTCGCGGTAGACCTGGGCGATCTCTTCGTCGCTGGCCGACTCGATGCCGCCGGCGGTGCAGAACTTGACGCGCGGATAGATGCCGCGCAGCTCGTCCACGCCGCCGGTCCCGCGATCCTCGTCGGCGGCGTCGGTGAGCGCCTCGATCGCCATGCGCAGCGCCTCGGCCCGGCTGGAGCCCGCCTTGTAGCTCTTCTTGAGCGACTCGCGGGCGAAGATCGAGCCGGAGCCCACGCTGTCGAACTCGTCCTCCTCGTAGCGCCCGCCGGTGGCCTCGTACTTCCAGACCCGGCCGATGCCGCGGCGTCGGTCGTAGCCCGCGAAGAGCGGCACGACGACGAGACCCTGCATGGCGGCCGGGAGGTTCTGCTTCACGAGCTGGGCCAGGGTGTTGGCCTTGCCCTCGAGCTCGAGGGGCTCGCCCTCGATCTTCTCGTGGTGCTCGAACTGGATGCCGAGCAGGCGCGCCATCTCGATGGCGGGGCCCGCCGCGCCCGCGATCGCCATCAGCGAGTAGTCGTCGGTGGCGTAGACCTTCTCGATGTCGCGCATGGCGACCTGGTGACCGGCGGTCGCCAGTCGGTCGCCCGCCACCATCGCACCGTCGGCGTAGCGCAGCGCGATCACCGTGGTGCCGTGGGCCGACTCCGGAAGCGAGCCTTGGACGTGGGCCCAGCGCGAGAAGTCGGGAGCCAGCTGCGGATGCTCCGTCTGGAGCAGCTCGGCGAAGCTCGTCCCCTTGTATCCGTCCCAGAACCGCAAAGCACCCCCCCAAGTCTCGTGCGGAATCCGACCTGTGTGTTGGCCCGGTCGGTGGGGCCCCGGAGCCAGCCGGGATTACTGGCCTCCGCGTTGGACGTAGTTCTTCACGAACTCCTCGGCGTTCTCTTCGAGCACCTCGTCGATCTCGTCGACCAGGGCGTCCATCTCTTCCTTCAGCTCCTCGCCGCGCTTGGCGAGCTTCTGACCGCCGTCTCCGCCCTTCTCGTCGCCGCCATCGTCACCGCCGCCGCCCTGCTTCTGCTTCTGCTGCGACTCGGCGGCCACGGCGAAGCGCATCAGGCCGTCGTCGGCGTGGTTTCCGGAGTTCGTGTTTCGCGTGTCTCGCGTGATTCGCATGTCGATTCTCCCGATGGCTTCCGCGACCCTCGTCGGGGTCTCAGGCTCGAAGGTTGGCTACGAGCTCCGCAGCCGTCCTCGAACGCTCCAGAAGCTCCTCGACGTGGGACTTCGATCCCTTGAGCGGCTCTGCCATCAGCACCCGCTTGATCGGCTCGTCGCCGATCCCGAAGGAGATCGAGTCCCAGTTCACCCCGAACACCTCGTCACCGTAGCGCTTGAGGCACTGGCCGCGGAAATAGGCCCGCGTATCCTCGGGCGGCTCGGTGATGGCACGCGTGACCTCCTCGTCGGAGACGACACGCAACACCTTCCCTTGCCGCTCGAGTACGAAGTATAGCCCCTTGTCCGGGCGCAGGTCGTGGTACTGAAGGTCCATCATCTCGACCTGGGGGGCCTGCCAATCGAGCCCCTTGCGCTCCATGAAGCGCTCGATCAGGACCTTCTTGATCACCCAGTCGATGCGATCCGCCAGCTCGTCGGGATCCCGCTCCAGCGCATCGATGACGTCGGCCCAGTCCTGCACGATTCCGGGCGCCCAGTCGGGCACCTCGCGCTCGACGATGTAGCGCTGCGCGATCTCGAGATACTCGGCCTGCACCTGCACTGCGGTCAGCTTGCGTCCGTTCTGCAGCTCCAGGAGGCGCGTGCACGTGGGGTCGTGGGAGACCTCCTTGATCGCGCGGACGGGATCTCGCAGCGAGAGGTCCCGGTCGATGACGCCGTCCTCGATCATCCCGAGCACCACGGCGGCGGCGCCCTGACGCAGCTGGATCGCGAACTCGCTCATGTTCGCGTCGCCGACGATCACGTGCAGGCGGCGATACTTCTCGCGGTCGGCGTGGGGCTCGTCGCGGGTGTTGATGATCGGGCGCTTGACCATCGTGTCGAGCGCGACCTCGGTCTCGAAGAAGTCGGCTCGCTGGGAGAGCTGGTAGTCGCAGGGGTGCGAGCGGTTCTCGCTCCCGACCTTGCCGGCCCCCGTGTACACCTGACGCGTCACGAAGTAGGGCATCAGGTGCTCGACGATCTGCTTGAACGAGGTCCGGCGATCGATCAGGTAGTTCTCGTGGGAGCCGTAGCTGTTGCCCTTGCGATCGCTGTTGTTCTTGTAGATCAGCATCTGGGTGCCGTCGGGAAGCATCGAGTTCGCTTCGCGACGGGACACCTCGACGATGCGCTCGCCGGCCTTCTCGTGGACGACGACGTCGTGGGGATTGGTCACCTCGGGACAGGAGTACTCGGGGTGGGCGTGATCCACGTAGTAGCGGGCGCCGTTCTCGAGCGTCTTGTTCCGGGCGATGTTCTCCTGCTGGTTCGGCGTGTACTTCTCGCCGTCGACCTGGAAGCCCCGCGCGTCGGCGAGCGGGTTCTCCTGGTCGTAGTCCCAGAGGATCGTCGCGGCGTGCTCCTCGCGATAGGCGTTCACGAGGAGCACGCAGCTGGAGATGGGGTCGAAGTCGCGGTCGTTCTTGACGGTGATCCCGTACTCGATCTCCGTCCCCATCACGCTGGGAAGGCCCATTTCTCTACCCGAACCTTCCCTTGGGACTAGGGAAGCTCTGCACGGTTCTCTACACGGACCGTCCGGGCTCGGAAGTGGCGTGTAGTCGACATCTGCAGAGCTGCCCTAGAGGTACTGACCCGAATCGACGTTCTCGATCGTCCGCTCCTTGCGGCTGATCCCGGTGATGAGCGTGCGCACGTTGATGATGCGCTCGCCCTTGCGGCCGGAGATCCGGGCCCAGTCGTCGGGGTTGGTGGTGTTCGGGAGATCCTCGTTCTCCTTGAACTCCTCCCGCACCGCGTCGAGCAGGTCGTCGGTCTTGATGCCGCGCTCGTTGCCGTCGATCAGGCGCTTGACCGCCTTCTGCTTGGCCCGCGCCACGATGTTCTCGATCATGGCGCCGCTGGCGAAGTCCTTGAAGTAGAAGATCTCGCGCTCGCCCTTGGCGTACGTGACCTCGAGGAACTTGTTCTCCTCGCCGGTCGAGTACATCGAGTCGATGGTGTCGCGGATCATGCCCTCGGCGACCTTCACGGCGTCGGCGCCATAGGCCTTCTGCGCGTCGTCGTGGAAGGGCAGGTCCGTCACCAGGTACTTGGTGAAGATCTCGAAGGCGGCCTCGCGATCCGGGCGGTTCACCTTGACCTTGAGGTCGAGGCGGCCGGGCCGCAGCACGGCGGGATCGATCAGGTCCTGCCGGTTCGAGGCGCCGATCACGATCACGTTGTTGAGCGACTCGACGCCGTCGATCTCCGAGAGGAACTGCGCGACGACCGTGGCCTCCATGTCCGAGGAGATGCCCGATCCGCGCATGCGGAAGAGGGAGTCCATCTCGTCGAAGAAGATCACGACGGGCACGTCCTCGCTGGCCTTCTCGCGCGCTCGCTTGAAGACCTCGCGGATCTTGTGCTCCGTCTCGCCGACGTACTTGTTCAGGAGCTCCGGGCCCTTCACGTTGAGGAAGTAGGCCGGGGTCTGGCGACCCGTGCGCTCCTCGATGCGCTTGGCCAGGGCGTTCGCCACGGCCTTGGCGATCAGGGTCTTGCCGCAGCCGGGAGGCCCGTAGAGCAGGATGCCCTTGGGCGGGTGCAGCTGGTGCTCGGCGAAGACGTCCGGATGCAGGTAGGGCAGCTCGATGGCGTCGCGCAGGATGGTGACCTGCTCGCCGAGTCCGCCGATCTGCTCGTACGTGACATCGGGCACCTCCTCGAGCGCCACCTCCTCGACCGCCGACTTGGGCATCTTCTCGAAGGCGTACTGGGTGCGGGAATCCACCAGCAGGTGGTCGCCGACCTTGATGCGCTCCTTGCGGAGCGGCTCGGCCAGGGTCACGACGCGCTCGTCGTCGGTGTGCCCGAGCACCACGGCGCGGCCGTCTCCCAGCAGGTCGACCACCGAGTGGATCTCGCCGCGGGACGTGAACCCCGCAGGCTCGACCACGTTGAAGGCCTCGTTCAGGACCAGCAGCTGCCCGTCCTCGAAGTAGGAGGTGTCGACGTTCGGGTGCACGTTGACGCGCATCAGCTTGCCGTCGACGATGATCTCGGCCGTTCCGTCCTTGTTCGAGCGGATGAAGACGCCGTAGGTGTTGGGCGGCGAGCAGAGCTTGTCGACCTCCTCCTTCAGGAGCTCGATCTGCTGCTTGGCCTCCTGGAGCGTGGCGACGAGCTTCTCGTTCTGGCGCTCGGCATCACTGAATTGCTCGCGGGTGAGGTGGTAGCGGCGCCGGAGCGCGTCGTATTCGGCCAGGATCCGGTCCAGCCGTCGCCGGAACTCGGTGGAATCGCTTCCGAAGAAGCGCATGGCCTCGCGAAGGTCCTCGATCTCGTCGTGAATGGATCGTCCCATGACTTGCTCGCGCTCCCCCTCGGCGGGTTCGTCTCCTCCGCGACCACCAGGAGAAGAGATTCGCCGCATCACGTCGCGGACGAAACCCCGTCTGCTGGAGTCGGAATCGAACTCGCTCATCGCGCCATCTCCTCGGGTCCGCTGTGGCGATCGCCGCCGCAGCGCTCAGCCACGGAATAGTGCAATCGCTGTGCCGGTCGCCGTGCGACGTCACACACTTGCCGAGAAACGCGGCCCGCGATGCGCCCACCCGCAATGCGGTTCCGGGGGCCGAGCGACCCGGTGACGCGTCCTCCCGGTCGCCCCGGGGCCGTGAACCGCGAGCCATCGCGGAGCTCCCGCCGGTCGTCGGGGAGACCTGCGGCGGCCTGTCGCCGGGCTGCGTGAGCGGCTGCGGACCCTCCGAACTGCGCGATCTTGCACCGCTTTCTCACCCGCCGAATGTAGACGGGGGATCTCGGGTGGTCAATGCTCGGCAGCATGCAACTCCCCGGGAAAGCTCTTGTTTCCGGACACGATCCGACGACTCCCTGCGTCATGACGCGGGCCCCGCCGGGGGTGCCCGCCCGAGGCCCCGAAGGCTGCACATCGCCTGCCGGTTGCTGAAGCGCCGGTGCCGCCTTCCGCGGCGGGCCGCCGCGTTCGAAGGCGATCCCGACGTTCGGTGTCGAGACACCACCACTACGCCAATCCATGCGGCATGGTCGCTGCCAGGGGTGTCCGGGTTCCCATATTCGGGAAAGGGCCACCCTTCCGCCGGGCTGGGTGACCTCGCTGCAACGCGGCGAACCCCGCCCGAGGAGCCGTCCGCGCTGCGTCATGGCTGGCCGACCGCCTCGAGGACCTCGATCTCGACCCCCTCGGGGGCCTCGAAGCGGAACTGGTCCGCCGGGATCGGAACGTCGGTTCGCAGCTCCTCGAAGTCCACCTCGGTGCGGTTGCCGAAGAGGTCCTCGACCACGGTGCCCGCCACCTCGCCGCTCTTTGGGTCCGCGCGGATCTCGAGCACCTGGTAGGTGCTGGGCTCGCGAGGGCGCAGGATCAGCCGGACCTCGGCCGCCTCGCAGTCGACGGCCCCGACCTCGAAGGAGGCCAGGAGGTCCCCCTCGCCCAGGAGGAACTGGAAGGCCGCGCCGGAGAGGAAGCCCTCGTCGACGGGAAGCGCTTGCGCCTCCTTGGCCACCGGATCGTAGATCCACAGGGTGCTGCCGTCGCTCACGACGAGGCTCGGCTCCGGAGTCTCGTAGCTCCAGCGCATCCGCCCGGGCTTCTCGAAGGCCACGCTTCCTCGCGACGGCTCCGATCCGAACCCGGAGCCTCCGAAGGCCACGCTCGTCATGCGCTGCTCGAAGCGCGCCGAGAGCTGCTCGACGGACTCGTAGCGGCGCTGCACCCGAAGGGCGATCTGCTCGGCGCAGCTGAGCTCGGCCGCTGGCGCGGTGGCGGGGGCGGCTGGGTCGCCGGGGTCGGGCTCCGCTCGCTCCGCAGCCGGGGTCCCGGCGACGGGAGGCGCCGTGGGCGCCGGTGCGGCGTCACCGCCCGCGGCGGCCCCCGAAGGCGTGGCGGCGAGCAGCAGGGTCACCACGACGGGCAGGATCGTCATGGGAGCTTGGACGCGCAGCGGAGCGTCGGGCTTCACTCCTCGTCCTCGCCGATGGGCCGCACGAACACCTCGCGGGGACGCGTCCCCACCTGGGGGCCGACCACGCCCTCGCGCTCCATCTGCTCGACGATCCGCGCGGCGCGGTTGTAGCCGATCTTGAGACGGCGTTGGACGTACGAGATGGAGGCGTTCTGCGTCTCGGCGACGATCGCCAGCGCCCGGTCGTAGTGCTCGTCCGTCTCCTCGTCGGGGTCGCCGGCGTTCTCGGTCTCCTCGGGAAGGCGCGTCAGATCCTCGTCGAACTGCGGCTTGCCCTGGGAGCGCAGGTGCTCGACCAGGCTCGCCACCTCCTTCTCGGTGACGAAGGAGCCGTGCAGCCGCTGGAGCTTCGAGGTGCCCGGGGGCAGGAAGAGCATGTCGCCCTGCCCGAGCAGGGTCTCGGCGCCGCCCTGATCGAGGATGGTCCGCGAGTCGGTCCGGGAAGACACCTGGAACGACAGGCGCGAGGGGAAGTTCGCCTTGATGATCCCGGTCAGCACGTCGACGCTCGGACGCTGGGTGGCGAGCACGAGGTGGATGCCGGACGCCCGCGCCATCTGCGCCAGCCGCTGCAGCGACTCCTCCACGTCCCGGGCCGAGACGACCATCAGGTCGGCCAGCTCGTCGATCACCACGACGATGTAGGGGAGCCGCTCCCAGGCGACCTCTTCGCCCTCGGTCTCGCCGGGCTTCGGCTTCAGGCGGAAGTGCGTCTCGCCCTCGGCCAGCGCCTCGTCGGCGCGCTCGTTGTACTGCCGGATGTTGCGCACGCCGAGCGCGGCCATCCGCTGGTAGCGCTCCTCCATCTTCTGCACGATGCCGCGCAGGGCGGCCGAGGCGCGTTTCGGGTTCGTCACCACGTCGGCGATCAGGTGCGGAATGCCCTCGTAGATCGACAGCTCGAGGAGCTTCGGATCGACGAGGAGGAGCTTCACTTCGTCGGGCCGGGCGCGGAAGAGGATCGAGCAGAGCAGCGAGTTCAGGAAGACACTCTTGCCCGTGCCGGTCGCGCCGGCCACCAGCAGGTGCGGCATGGTGGCGAGATCGGCGTCGACGGGGTTGCCGAAGATGTCCTTGCCGAGGGCGAGGGTCAGCTTCGACTCGCTCTGGCGGAACGAGCGCGACTCGAGCAGGTCGCGCAGGTAGACGACGTCGCGGTTCGGGTTCGGCACCTCGATGCCCACCACCGACTTGCCGGGGATCGGCGCGATGATGCGGATCGAGATCGCCCGGAGCGCCAGCGCCAGGTCGTCCGAGAGGTTGGTGATGCGGTTGACCTTGACGCCCGCTGCCGGCTCGAACTCGTACATGGTGATCACGGGGCCCGGGTGCACCGTCACCACGCGGCCCTGCACGCCGAAGTCGGCGAGCTTCTTCTCGAGGATCCGCGAGTTCATGATCAGGCTGTCGCGGTCCCACTGACGCGCCCCCTCCGGCGGCCGCTGGAAGAGGTCGATGTCCGGCGGGTCGTAGGGGCCCGCGCTCCCGCCCTCGTTGAAGGTGAAGGCCTCCTGCTCGGGCTTCTCGGGCTTGCGGTCGGCGCGGTGGTCGACGATGTCGGGAGCCTCGGCCCGGCGGGCGCCGGCGGCGGGGAGCACCGCCTTCGGCGGCGGCTCCTTCTGCTCCTCCTCGAGGTCGGGGCCGTCGGCGATGGCGGGCTCGCGAGCGGCTGCCGTGCGTCGCCGGCGGGCGCGCTGCTCGCGCCAGACGGTGATGGCCGCCGTCCCCCGGGTCGCCACGGCCACCGCCAGCTCGCTGGCCTCGCCGAGTGCGCGCCGGGTCAGCCGGGCGGCCCGGAGCGTCGCCTCGCCCAGCAGCCGGCTCGCGGCGGCTCCGCCCTCGGCCAGCAGCAGCAGGCCCCGCCCGGGCGAAGCGCCGGCGATCCCGAGCGTGCCGACCCCGAGCAGCATGGCGTTGAGCGCGAGGGCGCCCGGCGCCGAGAAGAGCGTGGACTCGAGGCCGGCCAGCCACTCGCCGAGGCGCCCACCGCGCGCGAAGGCGAACTGCCCGGGCGCCAGGTGCTCGAGCAGCGCCGGCCCGGTGGAGAGCGCCATCAGGAGCAGGCCCGCCGAGACCCAGAAGCGGCTGCGGAAGGCATTCACGCGGCCGCTGGTCAGGAGCAGCGTGCCCAGGGCGAAGAGGCCGGCGACGGGCACCAGGGCGCCGGCTCCGGTGGCGCCCACGAGCAGGGCCGCGAGGGAGGCGCCCGCGACGCCGGCGGCATTCTCGACTGGCTCGATGCGGAAGGCGGGGTCGGCCGGGTGGTAGGTGAGCAGCGCGATCGCGCCGAGCAGGGCGACCCCGAGCAGCACGATGCCCGCGGCCTCCTGGGCGATCTGGCGGAAGGCGGAGCCCTCGCTGCCGGCACCGCGACGGGCCGATCGGCCCCGTCGTCGCTGCGCGCTCCGCTTCGCCTGCTTTGCCATGGCCGAGACCGCCGGGCGAGCAATGGCGAGCCGATCGCAGACGACGCCGGCGTGGATCCACCGGCTCTCCGTCCGCAGCGACTCGCACCGACTCCGAGCATCAGCCGGGACCGACCGCCGCCCTCCCCTCACCCCTGGGAGGACCGCGATGCACTGGCCCCGGGTGACTCGAACCTACCGGATCGTCGAGGGCGCTTCTAGCGACGGGCCGGATTCGGCGCGTTGCATCCCGCGGCCCTGGTACGCCGGATCGAAGCCCTCGCCGATCACGGTACGCACCCGATCGCTGAGCGCGGCGCGGTCGGCCGCCACCAGCCCCACGGTCGGAACCGGGACGCCGTAGTGGATCTTGATGGCGCCGGGCTCGGCCCGGAAGCTGTCACGGGGCATGACGTGCTGGGAGCCCGAGATCGTGACGGGAACGACGGGCACCTGGGCCTCGATCGCCAGGTGGAAGCCGCCGCTCTTGAAGGGGGCGAGCTCCTCCCCGCTTCCCCGCGTGCCCTCGGGGAAGATGATCACGTTGGCCCCGTCGCGTATCTGCTGGGCCGCGGCCCGCAGGCTCGCGATCGAGGCGGTGCGATTGCTGCGATCGATCATGACGCCGACGGTCATCGCCAGCGCCCAGCCGAAGAAGGGGATCCAGGCCAGCTCCCGCTTCGCGACGAAGCGGTAGTTCACGGGCAGGGTCTCCACCAGGGCGCAGATGTCGAACAGGCTCTGGTGGTTGTTCATGTAGACGGCGGGCTTGTCGGGATCCAGGTTCTCGAGGCCCGTCGCCACGATCTTCACGCCACAGGTCACGACGATCCAGTGGATCCACTGGCGCCCGATCCAGCAGGTGATCGCCCCGGGCTCGCGGCCGAAGAGTCCGCGGTCGAAGGGCACCAGCACCAGGGCGATCGTGCCCCAGAACACGGTGTACAGACTCACCAGCAGATAGCGGGCCAGAAGGACCATCGACGGACTCCGGTTCGAACCTAGGGCGACTCGTGAATCGGTGTCAACGCAGCGGGCAGCGTCGGAATCGGAAGCTCCGAGCGCTATCCGCGGGGCCCCGCTTCGGATACTCTCACGCCCTCCCTCGGAAAACAGGAGCCCCCCATGGCCGGCGTCAACAAGGCAATCCTGATCGGAAACCTCGGGCGCGACCCCGAGCTTCGCTACACGCAGAGCGGGCAGGCCGTCGCGAACTTCTCCCTCGCCACCAGCGAGAGCTGGAACAAGAAGGACGGCAGCGGACGCGAGGAGAAGACGGAGTGGCATCGCATCGTCGCCTGGGGCCGCACGGCCGAGCTGTGCGCCCAGTACCTGGCGAAGGGCCGCACCGTCTACATCGAGGGCCGCCTGCAGACCCGCGAGTGGGAGAACAAGGAAGGCCAGAAGCAGCGCACCACCGAGATCGTCGCCAACACGGTGCAGTTCATCGGCGGGCGGGGCGGTGCGGGCGGCGACGGGGGCCGGAGCAGCGGGCCGAGCGACGGAGGCGACGGCTTCGGGGGTGGCGACCCTTCGGGTCCGCCCCCGGCAGACGACATCCCGTTCTAGCCGCGCGTTCCGCGGAAGAGATCCCGGCCGATCAGTCGGCTTCGGGGCCGGTGGTCTTCAGGCCGCGCACCAGCTCGTCGATCTGCCGGCGCGCGCTGTCGCCGAGCGCGTCGAACTCGACGCCCATGCCCGGCGTCGGCGAGCCGGCGGGCTCGATCCGCGCCACGCGGCCGGTGACCTCGATCGCGTGAGCCGCCCCCGGGAGCTGGAAGCTCAGCTTCACCTTCTCGTCGATGGCGAGGGGCGCCTCGGTCTCGATGAAGATGCCGCCCTCGTTGATGTTCTGGCTGAACTCGGCGAACAGCGAGTCGACGGTCTCGTACTCCACGCGCACGCTGACCGGCGCGCGCGCACTGCGGCGACGCTCGACGATCTTCTGGACCTGGGAATCACTTGCCACGAAAGGCTCATCGGCCCACCCGTTGCCGGGCATGAGCGCCGGCGTCCCGGGGCCCGCCAACGAGCCGAGGGGTCAGCCCCCCGGGTAGCCGGGCTCGACCCTCGCTCAGGGCTCGCTCGGGACTCAGTCACGGCTCGAACCGGCAGCGGCCCTCCTCACGAAGGCTCGTGAAGCCCCGCTCGGCGACCACGACGTGGTCGACCACGGGCACGCCCAGGAGCTGCCCGGCCCGGATCAGGCGATCCGTGATCTGGCGGTCCTCGGGGCTCGGCGTCGGGTCGCCGCTCGGGTGGTTGTGGGCCAGCACCACCGCGGCCCCGGACTCGGACAGCGCCGGCCGGAACACCTCGCGCGGGTGCACGAGGCTCGCGGTGAGCGTCCCCTGGGAGGCCTGGAACTCCCGGACCAGGCGGTGGCGGCCGTCGAGCACGAGCACCAGGAAACGTTCGCAGCGGGCATCGCGCAGGCGCGGGTGCAGGTGGCGGAACACGTCTTCGGGCCCGCCGATGGCGTCGCCCGGCCGCAGCCGGCGCCCGGCCACGCGACGTCCGAGCTCGAGCGCCGCCGCAAGGCAGGCCCCTTTGGCCGGGCCGATTCCGGCCGTCGCGAGGAGCTCGCCCAGGCCGGCGCGGGCGAGCCCGGTCAGCCCCTGATGGCTTGCGAGGAGGGTTCGTGAGAGGTGGGCCGCCGAGCGCCCGGGCCCGCCGGAGCCGAGCAGCAGCGACACGAGCTCCTCGTCGGAGAGCACGCCGGCGCCCTGCTCGAGCAGGCGCTCGCGGGGCCCGGACGCTGCCGGCGGACGGGACGCAAGGGCGCGCACGGCTCCTCGCCGCTCGCTCGGGACGGGTTCGGATCGGGGCACGCAGGCCCTCCCCCGGGACCGGGGGTTCGAGACGGGCCTAGGCCGGAACCTGGGAGCAGGCGCGTTCCGCCTGCTCGGCGGATCCGAAGCGCTCCCGGAACTCCGTCGCGGGCACCTCGGGCGCCAGCACGCCGCGCAGGGTCTCGACGCGGTGGTCCTCGGGCTCGAGCCGCGACACGAAGGAGCGCAGGATGGCGAGGTAGCCCTTCACCTCGCCCGGCTGGCTCATGGCCGCCGTGAGCTCGATGGGGCTCGAGGTGCGGTAGGTGGTGCCGTCGAGGGTGGTCACGACGCCGCCGGGCGACACCTCGCCGAGCCGCTTCATCGCGGCTCGCAGATACGGGTCGGTGAATCCACCGCTCGGGGCGAGCGCCCGCGAGAGCTCCGAGGGATCGAGGCTCTGGCGCAGCTCCGCGTCGAACACGCCGGCGCAGCCGACCACGTCGCCGGGGACGATCGCCGCCAGCGCGCCGCGCGCCCGCTGCACGGCCTCGGTCCCGCCGTCCTTGGGGATCATCTCGACGGAGTACTTGTGGAGCCCCCGCACTTCGTCGCGGGACTGCCGCGAGCGCAGGTCGAAGCCGCCCGGGTTGGTCGCGTCGGCGCTCACGAGCAGGTCTTCGCCGAGCTGCAGGGCCTCGACCTTCGTGGCGACGGGGCTGGTCAGCCCGGACAGGTCGACGTCGGGGCCCTTGGCCGTCTCGGCCAGGATGACACGGAAGCCCTTCGCGACCTCCTGCACGCGCACCTGGAGCGGCTCCTTGGTGAAGAAGGCGAGGGAGCCCCGCCCGCCGAAGTAGGTGTGCGAGGCCGCGACCAGCATGTTGGGCAGCGCGTCGAGGGAGAGCTTGACGCGATCCTGCTTGGACGAGATGCGCACGCTGATCTCGCGCTGGCGGTAGCCCTCGAGGAAGGCGCGGATCATCACGGCGTCGCGCGGGCCGGCCTGGACGCGAGTCGGCAGCACGACCCTCGCCGGCGCCTCCGCCTGCTCGTAGCGCTTCTGGAAGTTCGAGCGGATGTAGAACAGGTCGAGGGTGGCGCCCGGCGGCGAGGTCTCCACCAGGATCGAGCGTTCGGAGAAGTTGTGTCCCGGGCGCAGGAACGCGAAGAGATTGGCCGGACGCCAGTCGGCGCGGTCGTCGGGGATCAGCACCACCGTCTCGACGGCGAGGGCCGGTGCGCCCGCGAGGAACGGCGCGGTCGCAAGGGCGACTGCCGCGAGGATACGTGCCACAAACATCATTGAACCGAGACTCCCCGAGGCCACCGCTGCGGGAGGCTACCAGATCACCGTCCCCATTCGTCGCTCTCGCGACGACCGGGAGAACGACGGTTCGCCGGGCCCGGAGCGCCGCTAGCGTTCGGCGCGGGCGGAGGCGAAGGCCAGCTGGGAGGCGAGGCGCGAGGCGCGCGGGTCGCCGCTCGAGCGGAGCTGGTCGATCACGAACGAGGCCGTGCCGGTGCCCCACGCGAGCTCCCGCATGTCCTGAAGGATCAGCGGTTGCTGCGACTCCGGAACGGTCTCGAACTCGGACACGAAGGCCCGCGGCTCGCGGGCGGCGAGATCGAGCATCCAGGACTGCCAGCGGGAGCAGGCGTCGCCCGCTGCCGGGAGCGGCCCACCGGCGACGCCGCTCGACAGGCAGGCACCCAGGGAGGGACGCAGGGCCAGGGCCTCCTCCGGCGCCGCCGAAGCGGCCGCGAAGCCGAAGCGGGGCGGAGCCTCGCCCGCGACCGTCCCGGCACCGACCGTTCCGGCACCCGAAGGCAGGAAGAGCGACGGGGCGTCGCGCCGCTCGTAGGGACGCTGGCTCAAGGTGATCGACTCGAGGTCGCCCTCGGTGAGGGCGGGGTCACCGGGCCAGCCGAGCCGAACGTCCACGTCGACGAAGACCAGGGCCAGGAGCGCCGCACCCGCCAGGGACGTGGCGGTCGCGCCCAGGCGCAGCCAGCGCGGCCCGCGCCCACGGTCCTGCTCGGCGCTTCGGTGATCGAGGTGCGCCATCAGCCGCGTCTCGAGGCCCTGGGGCAGCTCGACGGGCGGCAGCTCGCGTAACAGGTCGACCGTCCGTCGCAGGGAGTCGAGCTCCTGGCGACAGTCGGCACAGCGCGCCAGATGGCGGTCGAGCCGGCGCAGCTCGCGGGACGACAGCTGGCCGTCCACGTACGCACTGAGCTGCTCACGCAGCCGCGCGTGCCCCGCGAACGGCAGCCTCAACGGGGCCGCCTCGTTCGAGCTCCGCGGCCGCAGGCGGTCACGATGCGTCTCCCACGACTTCGGGCTCGGCCTGTACCAGATCGCCGAGCCGCTCGCGCAGCGCCTTGCGCGCGCGATGGATGCGCGACTTCACGGTGCCCTCGGCGACGCCCAGGATGCGTGCGATCTCGCCGTAGGGAAGGCCTTCGATGTCGTAGAGCACGATGGGGGCCTGGAGCGTCGGGCTGAGCTTCAGGAGCTCGGCCTGCACCCGGGCCTGGATCTCGGCGCCGGCGGCGGAGTCCTCGGGACCCCGGGGTGCGCTCGGTGCGCCGCCCTCGCCGATGGCCTGGCACTCGGAGATGCGCTCGAGATGGGCGCGGCGGCGGCCGAGCGAACGCCGTCGGTTCAGCGCCGCGTTGACCGCGACGCGATACACGAAGGTGCCGAAGCGGGACTCGCGACGGAACCGATGCCCGTGGCGGTGGAGGTTCAGGAAGGTCTCCTGCAACGCGTCCTCGGCCTCTTCGCGGCTACCGAGCATGCGCATCAGCAGGCCGAACGTGCGGCCATGATGGCGACGGACCAGGTCCGCGAAGGCCCTCTCGTCGCCGGCACGCCAGCGGTCGACGAGCTCGCAGTCGGGGTCCAGAGCCTGGGGCGACGGCAGCACGGTGTCGCGTGCAGCCGGCCGGGTTCCACCATCGAGTATCGGTTGGGTCACGAAAGCCACGTTCCCTTCGACGTCCGGGGAGCCGATGCGGTTCCCCGAGGTGTCGTCCTGGCTTGGACGCCATCCCCCACGGGATGATTCACCCTGGATTCGAGCCTTCCTGAAGATTGGATGCCTCCGGCCCACGCTATCCCGCCTGGGCCTCATCGGGTCGAACCCACACGCCGCTCTTTCCTCCCGACTTGGATACGAGTCGGACGGCCGAAACGGTCATTCCGCGGTCCACGGCCTTGCACATGTCATACACCGTGAGGGCCGCCGCCGTCACGGCCACGAGGGCCTCCATCTCGACCCCGGTGCGCGCGTGGGCCCGCGCGGTCGCCTCGATGACGACCCGAGTCCCCTCGGGGTCCGGATGCGCCTGGATGTCGACCTGATCGAGCGGCAGGGGGTGGGCCAGGGGGATCCAGTCCGCCGTCCGCTTGGAGGCCTGGATGCCCGCCAGCCGGGCGGTGGCCAGCACGTCGCCCTTGGGTACGCGCCCCTCGGAGATGGCGGCGAGGGTCTCGCCCGCCATGTGGACCTCGCCCCGCGCGACGCAGACGCGTTCGGTGATCGGCTTCTCGCCGACGTCCACCATGTGCGCGCGCCCGTCGGCGTCGATGTGGCTGAGCCCATCCTTCGCCTGGCTCACGGTCGCTCTCCCTCCAGCCACTCGAGCACGTCCTGGAACACGTGCTCGCGCTCCGGCTCGTTGAAGATCTCGTGGCGCAGGTTCGGATACAGCTTCAGTCGGCTCTGCGCGACCCGTTCGGCGAACGCGATGCTGCCCTCGGGCGGACAGATCGGATCGGCCTCGCCGTGCATCACCAGCACCGGGACGCGCACGTCGGGCGCGGCGGCAGCGGTGCGCGGCACCGCCTCGAGCAGCTCGTACGCCATCGACGCCGTCACGTTGCCGACGATGAGGGGATCCTCGAGGTAGGCCTTCACCACGGCGGCATCGCGGGAGAGGCCCTCGGGGTCGAGGCCACTTCCGATCGCGAAGGTCGGGGCCAGGCGCCGCAGCAGGCGCGCCGCCGTGATCCGCAGGCTCGAGATGCCCTCGCCGATGGCGAGTGCCGAGGCCGACAGCGCCGCACTCTCGATGCCTTCCTCTCCGCGGGCGAGATAGGCGGCCGTCACGAGCCCGCCCATGCTGTGTCCGACGAGGTGGAAGGGAAGCTCGGCGTGCTGTGCCTGGCAGTCGCGCACCATCGCTGCGAGGTCGTCGACGAACTCGTCGAAGTTCTCGACGTGAGCGCGGCGTCCCTCGGAGCGCCCGTGCCCTCGGTGGTCGTAGGCGTGCACGGCGAAGCCGCGATGCCCGAACCAGCGCGCGATCTCCTCGTAGCGACCGCAGTGCTCGGCGTAGCCGTGGACGAGCAGGAGCTGGCGGTGCGGGGCATCGGGCAGCCAGCTGCGACGATGGAGCCGAGCGCCGTCTTCGGCCACGAAGCTCGTCTCGCGGCGACGCAGGCGCCCGTGCTCAGCCACGGTCCATTCCTGCAGCGCTCTCAGAGTGCGGCGAGGACGCGCTCCCGCGCGGCCTGCACGCGATTCAGATAGGCGACGCCGCGGATCTCCGAGCCCCAGAAGTAGGCCGAGATCCCGTCTTCCTCACCCCAGCGGCGGATGTTGTCGCCGAGGATGATGCAGCCCGCCTCGATGTTGGTCTCGACCGACGAGGGGCTTCCCGCGAGACCCAGGGGCCGGAGCATGTACGGCATCACCTGCATGAGCCCGAGCGCGCCCTTGCCGCTGCGCGCCTCGGGGCGTCCGCCGCTCTCGACCAGGATGACCGCAGTCACGAGGGCCGGGTCGAGCTCGTACTTCGCGCTGTAGCGCATGACGGCGTCGGCGATGCGCTCGCTCTGGGCGGTGGAGAGCCGCCGGTTGGCCTCGCGCAGGGTGCTCGCCACGGTGGCGTGGTCGATGGAGGCCTCGACCTCGAAGGCCGGCGGGGCCGCGGCCACGTCCGCCGGGTCGGCCGGTGAGCCGGTGACCAGCAGGAAGGAGAGGGCCGCGAGGAGCGCGACCCGCCCGCGGCTGAGTCCGCGGCTCAGGCCGCCGTTTCCGTGCTTCGAGGGGTGGTTCATGTCGTTGCCCATGGGTCGGAGGCCCTGGCTCGCCCGGGTCTCCACTCGTCGGATGCCCGGGTTCGGATGCCCAGGTCCGGCTCGCCGTTTCGATCGCCCATCGATCGCATGATTGATCGCAGTCTGGGTCCGGGCGCGACCGGGGGTCGATCCCGACTTCTGCCGCTCGATCCGAGCTCGTGGGAACTCGTGGGAGCTCTGCTCTCGACCGAAGGCCGGCAGCTGCCGGTCTTCGTTCATGGCGGGCGAGGGAGGGCCTGGGGGGTCTCCGACGGAGCGCTCGCAGCCTATCCGATCCCCCGATCCGCTGCCAAGACCCGACATGAAGCCAGGTGAAGTCGATGTTCGATCCGGTCGGGCACTGGGCCCTGCGGGGAGCTCGGGGCAACGTGAACAGCGCAGTGCATCCCTTCCCGCGCCCATGAGTGGCCGCCGGTCGGAGGGGGGTGACGAAAGGTGAAGGACCGTCAGCCCCAAGGGGGGAAAGGGCCGCGGCGAGGACTCCGGAACGGCAACGAGGTTTGATTGACCCTTTTCTCGCCGCTCTGATACGATCGCCGGGCTGCGTGGGCCCAGGCACACAGGGAATCTTGCGTAGCGGAAACCGCGCTGCCCAGTGAGACCCAGCGGAACCGACCCAACGTCTGCATGCACCCACTGAGGCCGATGGCGCGCCGCTCGGCCGGCGAACGAGGAAGTTGGTGAGCTCCAGCCAGATCCCCCCCACCCGTTCCGATCGCGCCAACGCGGGTCGTCCCATTCTGGGGCACCCGCCGCAGACGAATGGCGTTAGTCGAGGCGAGTCCAAAGCCCGACCCTCGAACGGCGAAGCCCAGCGGTCGAACGGCGAAGCGGAAGCGCGATCGCACAACGGCAACGGTGAAGCGCGGGCGACGACTGGGGCGGCGCGACGCAGCACGCGCGGACGCACGCCCGGGGCCTCGCTCGACGAGACGGTGCTGGCGCTGCTCGAGAGTGCGCCCGACGCGATCTGGGTCGTCGACGATCTCGGCACCATCCTCTTCGCGAACCCGGTCCTCGAGCGCTTGACCGGCCTGTCACGCGAAGAGCTCCAGGGCGCGGACAGCCGCCGCCTGCTGGCCGATCCGAGCCGCGGCGACGCCTTCGCGACGGAGCTCCTGCGCAGCGCGAGCGCCCTCCCCTCCGATGGCTTCGACGCCGAGCTGCGCGGCGCGTCCGGCGACGTCGTGTGCGCGTCGATCCAGGCGACGGCGCTGCAGCATCCCGACGGTGCGTGCGGCGCGACCGTGGTGTACGCGCACGACGTCACCGCGCGCCGTCGCATCGAGCAGGACCTCGCCCGGCGCAACGCCGAGCTGCGCCACTACGTCGACGCCGTCTCCCACGACCTGCAGTCGCCGCTGATGTCGCTGATGGGCTTCACGCGCCTGCTCGACGAAGACTACAGCGGCGCACTCGACGACAAGGGCCGCCACTTCCTGCGCCGCATCGAGGAAGCGGGCCGCACCATGGAGGACCTCCTCGAGAGCCTCCTCGAGCTGTCGCGCATCCAGCGGACGGGCCCGATCCAGACCTTCTCGGATCCCGTGGCGGTGCTTCGCGAGCTCAGCGCCGAGATCAAGCGCGACCTCGACGAGCGCGACGCCGACCTCCACTTCGCGGACGACATGCCCGCCGTGCAGTGCCCGCGGACGCGCCTCTACCAGATCCTCTCGAATCTCGTCGGCAACGCCCTCGACCACGTCGACGCGGCCGAGCCCCGGATCGACGTGAGCGTCGAGCCGGTCGGCACGGGCCACCAGATCCGCGTGCGCGACAACGGCGCCGGCGTTCCCGAGGAGCACCGCGAGCGGATCTTCGAGATGTTCCAGAGCCTCGGGCCCGGGCTGCGCGGTCGGCGCACGAACGGCATGGGCCTCGCCATCGTCTCGAAGATCGCGGAGACCCAGGGCGGACGCGCCTGGGTCGAGAGCGAGGGACAAGGCGCCACGTTCGTGGTCCACCTGCCCGCGAGCTAGGCCCCCACTCGGCTCGGAACGCGGCTCGGAACTCAGCTCGGAACTCGGCTCGGGCCCCGCCCCGAACGCCCCCCGGCGGTGAGTTCGCAAACCGGTACCCTACGCGGCCGTGTTTCCCGAACTCTTCCGCATCCCCTTCATCGACTTCCCCATCAGCTCTTTCGGGGTGATGATGGCCATCGGGTTCCTGGTCGCGGCCTGGAACACCCGACTGCGGCTGGCCGAGTACGGGATGGATCCCGAGATCGCCTCCACCATCCTGATCTACGCGATGCTCGGCGGGGTCGCGGGCTCGAAGCTCTACTTCGCGATCGACGAGGGCCTGCGAACCGGAGCGCCCTTCTTCGATCTGCTCTTCGCCCGCGCGGGCATCACCTGGTACGGCGGCCTGATCGGGGGCACGCTGGCGGTGGTCGCCTGCTGCCTCATCCACGGCTTTCCCGTGCGCGTCATCTCGAGCTGCGTGTCCGTCGCCGCGGCCCTGGGCCAGGCACTCGGGCGCATGGGCTGCTTCCTGGTCGGCGACGACTACGGGCGCGCCACGGATCTGCCCTGGGGCGTGGCGTTCCCCCAGGGCGCCCCGCCCGTCCACTACCCGGTCCACCCGACCCAGCTCTACGAGATGGTCTGGCTGATCGTCGTGGCCGGCTTCCTGTGGCGACGGCGCAAGACGAGCCCCTTCATCTTCGGCGAGTACCTGGCGCTCAACGGATTCGGCCGCATCTTCGTGGAGATCCTGCGGGTGAACCCGAAAGTCGCCCTCGGCTTGACCGAGCCCCAGTGGATCGGCATCGCCCTGGTCGTCCTCGGGCTCTCCGGCTGGGTCTTCTTCCGCAACCGACCCGAGACCCTGCCTGCAGGAGCCACGGCCTGATGGAGCGAAGCAGCGCGGACACGCGAACCAAGATCCTGGAGGTGGCCGAGGAGTACTTCGCCCGCGAGGGCTACGCCGGCGCCCACCTGCAGGGCATCGCCGAGCGGGTCGGCGTGCAGAAGACCGCCCTCTACTACTACTTCGACAGCAAGGCGGCGCTCTACACGGCGATCCTGACGCGCATGCTCGAGGACTTCGACCGCACCGTGGGCGAGGCCCTCGACCCGCCCGGCGAACCCGCCGAGCGTCTGCGGCGCCTGCTCGACGGCATGAACGACCTGCTCTCGGAGAAGCGTACCTACTCGCAGATCCTGATCCGCATCTTCGTCGACCGCGCGCAGCTCTCGCCCGAGAACGCCTTGCGCCCGCTGATCGAGCGCGTGATCGGACGCGTGCTGCGCTTCCACCGCGAAGGCACCGATGCGGGCGTGTTCGTCAAGCGGTCGGGCCGCCACTTCGTGCAGACCCTGCTCGGCGCCACCGCCTTCCACTACGCCAGCACGGGCTTCGGTGCGGCGGTGCTCGACGTCGAAGACATCTTCACCCAGAGCGCGATCAGCTGGCGCCGCAAGGAGCTCTCGGGCTTCGTGCTGCGCGCCGTGCTGGTCGATCCCGACGCGTCGGACTGAGCTCCGGGCCCGACGCGGCGGACATCGCTCACTCCTCGGTCATCAGCGACTCGATTCGGCCGGTCAGGGCGGTGGCGCGGGCGGCCATGGCCTGCTGCTCGTCGACCAGGCCCACTCGGCGGTGTCCCGGCTCGGAGGCCTCTTCGGGCCGCACGAGCAGCAGGCCATGGCCGCCCGCGCCACCGCCCTGACCGGCCGCATCGAGTCGCTCATGACCGAGGAGTGAGCGATGTCCGCCGCGTCGGGCCCGGAGCTCAGTCCGACGCGTCG
>JASJCN010000062.1 GCA_030065975.1 Myxococcota bacterium | reverse complement strand
CTCCGGGTGCGGGTGCGTGTGTGGGTACGGGTACGGTACGGGAACCGGGAGCGAACGGGGTCTCAGGCGGGAGCGTCGAGGCGCAGGGCCTGGGCGCGCTCGGCGTCCACCAGGTGGACCGCGGCGCAGAACTCGCAGCGGACCTCGACCGGCTCGCCGCTCGTGATGTGCTCGTCCAGGGCCTGATCGCCGAGCAGCGTCACCGCTCGCTCCACGCGCCGCGCGCAGTCGCAGAAGAACCGCGGCGTCGACTCCTCGAGCACGGAGCTGCCCAGGCCAGAGAGCAGCTCGCCGGCGAGGTCGGCGGCCGTCGCGCCCTCGAAGACGCGTTCGGACACCGAGCGCAGCGTCGCCACGTTGGCCTCGAGGCGTTCCAGCGAGGCCGGCTCGTCGGTGGCGCCGGCCTCTCCAGGCACCAGCTGGGCCAGGAACCCCGCCGCGGCCTCGATCTCGCCTTCGCGGCCGATGCGCACGCCGAGGCCGACCGCCGAGGGTGTCTGCTCGCTCTCCGTCAGGTAGAGGGCGATGTCCTCGGCGAGCTCTCCGGAGACGAGCGGGACGATCCCGGTGTAGGGCTCGCGCCAGCTCGGTGCGAAGCGCAGCACCGAGAGGCGCCCGAGCCCGATGCCGCGGGCCACGTCGGGGCTGCCTCCCGCCAGGGGAAGATCGGCCTTCGGCGAGCGAACGCTGCCGCGGACACGGCCGGCGGCGTCGGCGGTGGCGATCAGCGAGCCCAGTGGTCCGTTGCCCGAGAACTGCACCTGCACCGTCTCCTCTCCCTTGCCGAGGGAGCCGAGCAATGCGCAGCCGAGGAGTGTCCGGCCCAGGGCGGCCGTGGCGAGCGGGCTGGTCTCGTGGCGTCGGGCACCCTCGGCCACCAGCTCGCTCCCGACGAGGGTGCGCACGCTGATGCGGCCGTCGCTCGAGAGGGCGCGGACCAGGGCATCGGGGGGAGACGGCACGCGGCGGAGGGTAACGCGGAGTCCCCGCCCCGCCGGTGATCGCGGCGGTGCTACGTTGCCCGTCTTCATGAGCGACGCGGGCGAGATCAGCATCGAGCAGTTCCAGGACCGCCTCGGCGAGCTCGGTGGCCGCACGCTCCACGGCCTGCACGCGCTCGAGGCCGCCTTCCGTCGCCTCGAGCCCGCGACGATCCCGACCCTGCGCCAGCACCTGCGTCCGGTTCGCGACGCGCTCGAGCGCGCCGGCCACGCCTTCACGGCGGATCCCGTTCCCGAGGCCGTACGCCCGTTGGCCGCCGACCTGGGAGAAGGGGCCTCGCGGGTCCTGCAGGCTCTCGAGGGCGTGACCCACGAGGCGCCCGAGCGCGAGGCCGCACCGTACATCCTGCGCGCGATGAGCGACCACGCCTGCGCGCAGGAGGCGCTCTACTCCCTGCGCACCGTGCTGCCGCCCCTGGGCCGCTACTTCGTCGAGCCCGCGTTCCACGACGCGCTCGACACCCTCGACCGCGAGCCGCCCGAGGGCATGAGCGTCGGCCTGCATCGGGCGGGCGCCGGGACGGATCGCCGCAAGCGCGGCGGCTTCTGCCTCTACGTGCCCGAGTCGACCGACGGCAGCCGCGCGCTGCCGCTCGTCGTGGCCCTGCACGGTGGCATGGGTCATGGCGCCGACTTCCTGTGGACGTGGCTGCGCGAGGCGCGGGGGCGAGGCTTCCTCCTGCTGGCGCCGACCTCCGAGGCGAGCACCTGGTCGCTCGTCAATCCCGCGATCGACGGGGCCGAGCTGCGCCGCATGGTGGCCTTCGTGAAGGATCGCTGGAACGTCGACGAGGAGCGCGTGCTGCTCACCGGCCTCTCCGACGGCGCGACCTTCTCGTTCCTGACGGGCCTCGAGGCGGACTCGCCCTTCACCGCGCTGGCGCCGGCGTCCGGGGTCTTCCATCCGGCGAACCACGCCGCGGGCAACCTCGAGCGCGCGGAGGGCCGGCGCATCTTCCTCGTGCATGGCGCGCGCGACTGGATGTTCCCGGTGCAGGTCGCCCACATGGCTCGCGACGCCCTGCAGGCCGCCGGCGCCGACCTCGTCTACCGCGAGATCGAGGACCTCTCACACGGCTACGCCCGCGAGGTCAACGACGAGATCCTCCGCTGGTTCGACCCGTCGCTCGCCTTGCCGTCTCCGGACGCCCCGTCCCCATCCGCTTCGGGCACGCCTTGAGCCAGACTCCCGGGGCCCCGGTCGGCCGCTTCGCACCCTCGACGACCGGCCCCGCGCACGCCGGCACCCTGCTCTCGGCGCTGCTCTGCTGGCTGGATGCCCGATCACGAGAGGGGCGGGTGTGGCTGCGACTCGAGGACCTCGACCCCGAGCGGTGTCGCCCCGAGCACGCCGAGGCGCTTCCGCGCGACCTCGCCTGGCTGGGGCTCGAATGGGATGGCGTGTGTCTGCAGTCGAGCCGCAGGGCCGACCACGAGGCGGCGCTCGACCGGCTCGCCTCGGAGGGGCGGCTCTACCCCTGCGCCTGCTCGCGCCGCCAGGTTCGCGAGGCGGGTCTGCCGGCTCCCGACGGCGGCTTCCGCTACCCGAACACCTGTCGCACGAGGCGCCTGCCCGAAGGCGGCTGGCGCGCCTCGGACGAGCCGCTGCGCGTGCGCCTCACCGCGGGCGAGGTGCACGTCACCGACGAGAGCGGAGTCGCGCTGCGCGGTGATCCGGCGCAGGAGAGCGGCGACCCGGTGGTTCGGCGACGGGACGGGGCCGTCGCCTACCACCTGGCCTCGGTCGTCGACGATGCGGCGCTCGGCGTGACGCGCGTGGTGCGCGGCCGCGATCTCGCGCCCAGCACGGTGACCCAGGTGGCGCTCGGAGGGCTGCTCGGTCTGCCGCGGCCGGCCTACCGACACCACCTGCTGCTGCTCGAGGACTCGGGAGGCAAGCTCGCCAAGCTCCACGGCTCCCTCCCCATCGAGCGTCTGCGCGAGCGCCACGACGCGGCCTCCCTGTGCGGAGCCCTGGCCCACGCTGCGGGTCTGCTGCCCGGCCCCGAGCCCACCACCCCGGAGGAGCTGCTCGGCGCGTTCGACTGGGAGCGCGTGGCCTCGGTGGATCGCGTCTTCGACGTCGCGGGCGTCCGACGTTCGTCGGCAGCCCGCTAGGCGGGGAAGATGGCGTCGATCCGCGCGAGGACGTCGTCCGGCAGGGTGACGCCCGAAGCCTTCAGGTTGTCGTCGAGCTGCTCCGGGCGGGTGACTCCGATGATCGCGCTCGAGACGCCGGGCTGACGCAGGCACCAAGCGAGGGCCAGCTGCGCCAGGGAGAGGCCGAGCCCGTCGGCCAGGGGAGTCAGCTGGTCGACCTTCGCGAGCTCGCCCTCCTCGAGATAGGCGTCCATGAACTGGTTGCGCTGGGTGTCGGCCGCGCGGCTCCCGGTCGGGCGCTGGCCCCCCGAGTACTTGCCCGTGAGGACGCCCTGACCGAGGGGGCTGAAGACGATCTGTCCGAGTCCGAAGCGCACGGAGGTCGGCAGCACGTCGGCCTCGAGGTGCCGACGCATGATGTTGTAGCGGGGCTGGTTCGAGATCGGGCGGTACGCCGAGTGGGCGTCGGCGATGTGGCAGGCGTCGACGATCTGGGCGGCGCTCCACTCGGAGACGCCCCAGTAGAGGAGCTTCCCCTGGCGGATCAGGTCCTCGTACGCGCGCACGGTCTCCTCCATCGGCGTCTCGGGATCCGGACGATGGCACTGGTGGAGATCGAGGTAGTCCGTGCCGAGCCGCGCCAGCGAGCGCTCGACGCTCTCGACCACGTGCTTGCGCGAGAGCCCGCGGTCGTTGGTGTCGCGGCTCATGGGGAAGAAGCACTTCGTGGCGAGCACGAGGCGGGTGCGCGGCAGGTCGCGGATGGCCTTGCCGAGGGACTCCTCGGCGGCGCCGCCGGCATACACGTCCGCCGTGTCGAAGAGGTTGATGCCGCCCTCGAAGGCCTTGTGGACCAGGCTCTTCGTGTCGTCGGTCCCGACCGAGGAGCCGATGGTGAGCCAGGAGCCGAGAGAGATCTCGCTCACGCGCAGGCCGGTGTCGCCGAGTCGTCGGTATTCCATGCCGGATGCTAACGCACGGTTCCGGGCCGGCGGCCTGGACGGAACGTCGGCGGGAGTCCGACCTAGCGGCGTACGAAGCTGGTCCGGCGAACCGAAGGCTGGGCGTGGGCCTGGGTCTGGTGCGTCTGGGCCAGGGCGAGGAAGCCGAGCCCGGGGTTCTCGACGATCAGCCCGGCCACCCGGGTGCTGCGCCCGGTGACCTTGTTCTTGAGCTTTCGCGAGTTGGCGACGACGGCCTCGACGACCACGGGATCCCGGCCGGGCACCACGAGCTCGACGCGCAGCTTCGCGCCCTTCTTGAGCGCGAGCTCGGTCTGGACCGCGAGGCCGCCGACCGAGAGGTCCACGACACGACCCGGTCCGCGGCGGTTGCCTGCGTTGATCTCGCAGTGCACCCGCACCTTCTGCCTCGGGCTGTCGCGCTTCTCGGCCATCGGCCCTCCGGGAACCTGCCCCAGAGGCCTTTCGGCAGGACGCAGGCGGAGCCTGAGCCCTCGGGGAGCTAGGCGACCGGGCCCGGACCCGGGCCCGGTCGATCACCTGAGCCCGGCTCACTGGAGCCCGCCTCACCCGGACCCGCACCCGCACCCGGCTGGGCGACGGGCTCCTCGTCCCCGACCTCCGCCGGCAGCGCCTCGACCCGACCCAGGCGCTTGTGGATCGTCTGGGAGCGCCGCGAGGCCTCGCCCACGGTATGGGACGCCTCCTCGAGCTTTCGACTCACCTTCTCGAGCAGCTCGTGGAACTGGGCCAGCTGGCCCTTCACGCTGCCGAGGAGCTTCCACACCTCGCTCGAGCGGCGCTGGATGGCGAGGGTGCGGAAGCCCATCTGCAGGCTCGAGAGCAGGGCCGCCAGGGTGGTGGGCCCCGCCACCGTCACCCGACACTCGCGCTGCAGGCGCTCGACCAGCCCCGGCCGCCGCATCACCTCGGCATACAGGCTCTCGGTGGGGAGGAAGAGCAGGGCGAAGTCGGTGGTGCGCGGCGGGTTCAGGTACTTGTCCCGGATCCGCCGGGCCTCCTGGCGGACCCGGGTCTCGAGAGCGCGGGCCGCGCTCTCCACCGCCTCGGGGTCGCCCCGCTCCGAGGCCTCGACCAGCCGCAGCAGATCCTCCTGCGGAAACTTGGCGTCGATCGGGAGCCAGACGGGCTCGTCGTCGGCACCATCCGCCGCCTGCGCTCCGGGCAGGCGCACGGCGTAGTCGACGCGCTCGGCGCTGCCGCGCTTCACGGCGACGTTGGCCGCGTACTGTCCGGGCGCGAGCAGCTGCGACAGGATCGCGCCGAGCTGCACCTCGCCCCAGGTGCCGCGCGTCTTCACGTTCGAGAGCACCTTCTCCAGGCTCCCGACCGACGCCGCCAGGTGCTGCATCTCGCCAAGGCCCTGGTGCACCGCCTCGAGTCGCTCGCTCACCTGGCGGAACGCCTTGCCCAGGCGCTCCTCGAGGGTGCCTTGCAGCTTCTCCTCGACCACCTGACGTACGGCTTCGAGGTTGCGCCGGCTCTCGTCCTGGAGGCCGTGCAGCCGGTTGTCGACACTGGTGCGCAGATCCTCGAGGCGTTTGTCCACGCCCTCGCCGAGGTGGTGGAGGCTCCCGGTCAGCTCGAGGCGCAGCTGGTGACTGCCCTGTCCGCTCTCGCTCCGGGCGCGGGCCAGCTCCTCGCGCAGCACGGCGTGGCTGCGCTCGATCTCCCGCGAGAGCGACTCGAGCTCGTCGGCCAGGCGGGTCCGCGTCCGGGCCCGGGCCACGAGCCCCACGCACAGGGCGAAGAGCAGGGAGACGCAGCCCATGGCGAGGACCCACACCACGCCGACGTCCGACCGCAGCCACTCGCCGATCTGCTCGAGCTGCAACCCCATCCCCCCGCGGCCCAGCATAGGCGCGAAAGGGCCAGCGTGCTGGGATCAGATGCTGATCTTCTCCGGGCCCGTTGGCTGGGATCAGATCTCGATCTTCTCCGGGCCCGTTGGCTGGGATCAGATCTCGATCCTCTCCGGGCCCGTTGGCTGGGATCAGATGCTGATCTTCTCCCAGGCTCCCGATTGGAAGCGCCAGAAGAGGGCGGCGGAGAGGACGGCGAGCTGCAGGCCGCCCGCGCTCCAGGCCGCGAAGAGCCCGCCGTCGAGGACCACGCCGAACACGTAGGCCAGGGGCAGGAACAACGTCCAGGCCGTGGTCGACTGCACGAGGAAGGGCCAGCGGGTGTCGCCCGCGCCGCGCAGGGCCCCCGAGGCCACGATCGCCACCGCGTCCATCAGCTGATAGAAGGCGCCGAGGCGCACCAGCGGCGCGCCTTTGGCGATCACCCGGGGATCGTCGCTGAAGATGCGCATCAGGAGCTCGGGGGCCGCGAGGAAGAGCACGGCGATGGCGATCGCGAGCACGCCGGCGAAGCGCAGCGAAGAGTGGAAGCTGCGGTACGCCGAGGCCGGATCGCCGGCACCCACGTAGCGCCCGACCAACGTCGAGGACGCCACCGAGATCCCGATCGCCTGCATGAACGAGAGCGACAGCAGCATCACGAAGGCCTGACTCGCCGCCATGTCGAGGTCGCCCATGCGCGCCACCATGGTCGTGAAGAGCGCGAACGCGATCATGTCGAGGAACCACTGGCCCCCGATCGGCGATCCCGTCCAGAGCAGCCGCCGGATCGACTTGCGGTCGGGCGCGATCGGCTGGGTCTGGTAGCGGCGGCGCACGCCGACCCGCATGGCGGCCACCAGCATGAAGACGCCGTAGGTGGTCTCGCCCACCGCCGTCGCGGCCCCGGCCCCGGCGATGCCCCACTCGGGCAGGCCCAGGCGTCCGAAGATCAGGCCGTAGTCGAGCACCGCGTTCACCAGATTGGCGACCAGCGAGCCCCAGAGCGGCGTGCGCGTATCGCCGATGCCGCGGAAGAACGACATCCAGATGAACGCGATCATCAGCCCCGGCATGCCGAGCAGGCGGGGCTGCAGATAGGTCTCGGCGGCCTCCCGCAGCTCCGGCGACGGACCGGCGGCCCCCACCAACGGGCCGGCAAAGGCGATCCCGAGCGCGGCCACCAGGACGCCCAGGGGCACCAGCAGGAAGGTCGCGTGCCACCCCCAGGCGCCGCACTCGCGCTCGCTTCCGGCCCCTTCGGCCTGGGAGACGAAGGTCTGCACTCCGGACGCCGTGCCGTTCAAGAGCGCGAAGCAGGTCCAGGTCCAGATGCCGGCGAAGCCGGCGGCACCGAGCTCCGTGGCCCCGATGCGCCCGACCATCGCGGAGTCGACGATGCCCATCACCGTGGCGGAGACCTGGGCCAGGATCACCGGGTAGGCGAGGGCGCCGACCTCGCGCATGCCGCCGCGCGTCGCGATTCCCGGCGGCGGGGCCACTTCGATGGGATTCGACATCAGGGGCTCGTGGGCGGCGCGGCTCGGAGAGTCTGGCCGGGGAGGTCGGGTCGTGGGCGCGAGAGGCTAGCTGAAGAGCGTGCGAAGCAGCTCGGCGCCGCCCACCGCGGTTCCGATGAAGCTGCCGACGGTGGTGCCCACGAACACCAGGAAGATGCGCAGCAGGCGGTTGCTCCACCAGGCTCTCGGTGTGGCGAGATCGTCCGACACCGATTTGAGCTCGCGCACCAGGGGCGGACGCAGGAAGGCCTGGACGAACGCGCAGAGGTAGCCGGCGCCGATCACCGGGGTCAGGCTCGTCACCGGGGCGCCCGCGAAGGCCGACACCACGGTCAGCGGATGACCGAGCGCGATCACCGCACCGATGCTGGCCGGGATCCCGTTGGCGAGGATCCAGAAGACCAGGCTCTCGCCCGCGGCGCCGATCCCCTGGCGGATGCCGATGCCGACGATGCTGCCGAGGATCAGGGCCGGGATGCCGTAGCCGAGCCACTTCCAAACCGGGGACACGGGCGGTACGTGCTCGAGCTCGCGAATGCTCGCCTCGTCTTCGCGCGCGTCCGAGCCGAGGGCCCGCTTGATGCCCTCCACGTGTCCGGCGCCCACCACGGCCACCACCTTCTTCCCGGGCGTGCTGCGGATGCTGTGGGCCAGGTAGCGATCGCGCTCGTCGATCAGCACGCGCTTGAGCCCCGGGAACGCCTCGCCGAGCTCGCGCATCATGCGCGACAGCACG
This sequence comes from Myxococcota bacterium, assembly GCA_030065975.1. Taxonomy (GTDB): domain Bacteria; phylum Myxococcota_A; class UBA9160; order UBA9160; family UBA6930; genus JASJCN01. The sequence goes on along the minus strand of JASJCN010000062.1, from coordinate 16,199 downwards.
TCCTCCTGGCGCAGCTCGCGCAGATCGTCCTCGGTGAGCTCGACCGTCTCGAACATTCCGGCCAGCAGCGAGGAGAGCAGCCAGAGCCTGCGCCAGAAGGGCATCGCCCCCCACGCACGGCGCAGGGTGACGCGCACGTCGCGGTCGCCCATGGTGACGGGGATGCCGAGCTCCTCGGCGGTGTGGGCGGCCTCGAGCAGCTCGGTACCGGGCTGGATGCCGAGCCCGAGCCCCAGGCGCTTCTGGTAGGACGAGAGCACGAGGTTGAGCATCAGCGTCGAGAGCTGCTGGCTCCGGATCACCTGCTTCAGGTCGAGGCTCTCGAAGCGGTCGCTCTTGGAGAGCGCCTCGTAGCGGGGCGGATCGAGCTCCACGCACACGCCGTCCGGCGCTTCCTGCTCGATCACCTCGCGCACCAGGGTCGCCGACTCCTGCGAGATGTGCGCCGTGCCCACGACCAGGAGCTCACGCTCACCGACGCGCACGCGGTGTACGTCGGCGCGCTCGGCAGCCTCGGTCTGCACTTCCTGGGTCACGCTTCTCCCATCGGTGGCCGTCTTGCGGCCCGCCTCAGTGGCCGGTCTTGGGGCCCCGGATCCGGCGAGCCCCGGAGGCTACCGGGCCCCCGGGCCGCGGACCAGCAGAGCCGCGCACGCTTCTTGCCTCCTATCCTCTTCGGCGTGCACATCCCCTTCGTGAAGCTCCAGGGCGCCGGAAACGGGTACATCGCCATCGACGGCCGTCCGCTCGCGGGGCTGGACCTGGCGGAGCTCGCGCGCCACGCCTGTGATCCGCACTTCGGAATCGGCTCCGACGGGCTCGTGGTGGCGCGCGACCCGGACGAGACGTCCGCCGCCACGTCTCCCGCCACGTCTCCCGCAATTGGGCTCGTGATCCACAACTCCGACGGCTCCGAGGCCGAGATGAGCGGCAACGGCGTGCGGCTGTTCGCGAAGTTCGTGCTCGACTCGGGCCTGACTTCGGCCGGGCCCGAAGGGCTCGTGATCGAGACCCGCGCCGGGCTGCGCCGCGTCGTCCCCGAGCTGGACGCTGCGGGCCGCATGCAGGCCGGCCGGGTGGGCATGGAGGAGCCGCGCATCCTCGAGCGCGCGCTCTCCCTCGAGGCGGGCGGACGCAGCCTCTCGCTCACCACGCTCTCGCTCGGGAATCCCCACGCCGTCCTGCTCACGGACGAGCCGGTCGAGGACTTCCCGCTCGACCGCATCGGCCCCGCCGTCGAGCACCACGCCCACTTCCCCGATCGCACGAACTTCGAGGTGGTGAACGTGCTCTCTTCGGAGCGGCTGCGCGTTCGCGTCCACGAGCGCGGCGAGGGCGAGACGCTCTCTTCGGGAACCGGGAGCACGGCCTCGGCCGTGGCGGCCCGGGCCGCCGGTCGTACCGGCGACTGCGTGACGGTCGCGCTTCGCGGTGGCGAGCTCATCGTCCGCTGGCCCGGCCACGGCCCGGCCGAGCTCGACGGTCCCACCACCGAGGTGTTTCGCGGTGTGCTCGACTTCGAGCCGCGAGGCGGCGCTCGCTAGCGCAGCTCGATCGTCACGCCGCAGAGCTGCAGCCGACCCTCGTCGTCGAGCAGCCCGCGCTCCCGGGCGCGCGAGAGGATGTCGTCTCGTCCGGGCGCCGCGAGCGAGAGGGCACGCACGTGGGGCTCGCCTTCGCCGGCGACGAAGTCGACGAACCCCTCGTCGAGGGAGAGGCGCCACGCGTCGCCGTGGCGTCCGGCCGCGACCCCCAGCACCTCGGACCAGCGCCTGGCCCGCGCCTCGGGCTGCGGATCGGCGAGCTCTACGCCGAGGATCCCGGAGACGCCCTCGCCCCGTTCGCGCTCGCGCCAGCCCGGGCCCGCCCAGCGCCAGGACTCGGGCGGGTCGGCCCAATCGATGGACACGATCGCGCCGCCCAGGTCGCGCGGGTGCAGGTGCACCGTCGCCATGTCGTCGAGCCCGAGCTCCCAGACCACCCGGGCGCCGGCCGCCTCGGCCCGCTCGCGGGCGGGGGCCAGCTCGGGCACCTGGAAGATCACCATGTAGCCGCCGTCTCCGCCGTTCCGCTCGAGGAAGCGACCGGCCGACGTGGCCTCCCGGATCGGCGACACGACCTCGAGGAAGGTGTCGCCCACGGGCATCACTGCGTTGTCGAGGCCGAAGACCTCGACCCCGGGATCCTGGAAGGGCTCGCCCAGCGCCAGCACCGAGCGCAGCTCGTCCACGCGCGCCGCGAGATCCTCCGCCACCAGGGCGACCTGTCGGAGCCTCATTCGTTCCCTCCCTCGCCCCGGACCTCGCCGTCCGCGGGTCCCGAGGCGACGCTGGCATCGCTCTCGACGGGCACCAGGAACCCGACGATGGGGCAGCGACCCTCCTCGCCCTCGAGAAAGAAGACGGGCTCTCCCTTGGTGCGGTACTCCATGGTCGCCTCGTGGGTGCGGAAGATCGACTGGCAGGCCTCGGAGTCCGGCAGCACGGCGATCGTGTCCATGGGCTCGGGCCAGCGCAGCTCGAGCGCGAGCGGGAAGCGCCCGCGCACCAGGAGCTGCGTCTCGCCTGCGGCCACCGGCTCGTACTCGGCCTGGTCGCGCTCGGGCAGCGGCTGGCTGCGCAGGGTGCCGCGATGGTCCCGCCAGGCGGCGAGCGAGCCGATGCCGTTCGGCCGACAGCGATCGCCGGCGGCGCTCTCGAGCAGGCCGAAGGAGCCGTCGGGCCGGTACTGCACCTCGCCCCCGTAGGCCAGCGCCCGGCGGCACTCGTCCGTGCGCGGGAAGTAGAAGTGTCGGAACGAGCCGTCCCGGGCAACGATCCGCCCGGCCAGATCGGCCTCCAGGTACGGGCCGATCTCGCCCAGCCCCCGGATCTCCACCCGGTAGGCGCTGGGGCGGGGCGGGCGGTCCTCGGCCGCGCGATAGGAGCACCCTGCGGCCGGGAGCAGGAGGGTCCACGCGAGTGCAACTCCGAGGGCCCTCGCTCCGAGCGCCTCCGCTCGGAGCGCCAGCGGCAGGCGGCCCTGGGGGCCCCTCCGACGGGGGTTCGGGCCACGTATCGGGCGTCGGGTCGGGATCGGCGGAGTCACGCATCCCCACCATACCCGAAGCCGCTCCCGGGGCCGTTCCGCGCCTCCAGGGCCTCAAGTTGCGCCTCCGAGCGCCCGATTCATGGAAGCACGACCGGAGGATCCCGATTCGGGTGACGTCCGGATGTGGGGTGATGCAGCGTTGGCCGATTCTCAGGCTTTCGAGTTCGTGTGCGACCAGCTCGAGGAGAAGTCTTCGCTGGATCGGCTCGCCGCGCGCGGGACGGTGCGCATCGCTCTGAAGCAGGCCGGCCTGGAGGCGCGCAGCGTGACCCCGGACCAGATGTCCGTCGTGGTCGAGCGGCTGCTCCCCGCCGAGCTCACTTCGCGCGGAGTCGAGGGGGTCGACGAGCTCTGCAGCGCGCTGCGCGACGGGCTCGGGAGCGTGAGTTCCGCCGATGCTGCCGAGACGCCCGACGCGGTCTTTCAGCGGCTGGGCGGCGGGAGCTAGGCCTCGTGCTCGGGCTGCTGGCCCTGGCCGCCGCGCTGGCCTTCATCGTGGTCGGCGGATTCGTCGGGATCCGTCTGCTGCTGCTGGCCCGCCGCACGCGTGAGCTTCCCGAGCTCGCGGTCGGCCTGGGCTTCCTGTTCGTCGCGCTGATCGGCTATCCGATGGGACTGTCTTCGGCGCTTCCCGGCGTGCCCCACGCGCTCGCATGCTTCTCGTTCGGTGCCGGCCACATCGCCACGGCGATCGGGTCGATCAGCATCTTCGTGTTCACCTGGCGCGTGTTCCGCCCCGACGCCCGCTGGGCCGCGGCGCTCAGCGCAGCCTGCATGCTGGCGTTGGTCGGATCGGCGGCCGTCGCCGTGCACTCGGCCCTGAACACGCCCGTCGGCGAGCGCGTGCCCGACCCGGCTCTGGTGTTCCGCCAGCTGACGGTGGGCGTGTCGTACTTCTGGACGGCCATCGAGGGCCTTCGCTGGTACCAGATGCTCAAGCGCCGGCTGGCCCTGGGTCTGGCCGACCCGATGGTGGCCAATCGCTTCCTGCTCTGGGGCCTCTCCGGACTGAGCGCGGGGACGGCGGTCGTCGTCTCGACGGTCCGCTTCCTCCAGGGGGCTCCGCCGGTCGGCGACCCCGTCTCGATGCTCGCCATCGGCTTCGGCGGCTTCGGCGCTGCGATCTCGATCTACCTGGCCTTCGTTCCGCCCGCGCGCTATCGCCAGCTGATCGAGGACGGGGCGCCCGCCGTCGAAGGCGCCTGAGCCGACCGAGGCTCGGCGCGCACGAGAGGGCGCCGGAAGTCCCCGCGGGTGCTTGACGACCCTCCGCTGGGCACCATCCTTCGCTAGGCCACCCTCGCCCGCGAACCGGTGAGGGGCCGTCGACCTCTATCCCACGGAGACCCACCCCCGAGATGAAGCGAGTCCTTCTCTTCCTGGCGACCAATGCCGCGATCCTGGTCGTCCTGGCCATCGTGCTCAACCTGCTCGGTGTCGACCGCGTGCTCGACGAGCAGGGAGTGAACCTCGACTACCGGGCGCTGCTGGTCTTCGCCGCGGTCTTCGGCATGGGCGGCTCCTTCATCTCGCTTTGGATCTCGAAGTGGATGGCCAAGCGCACCACGGGCGCCGTCGTCATCACCGAGCCGAAGACCCAGACCGAACGCTGGCTGGTCGAGACCGTTTCCAACCAGGCAAAGGCGGCGGGAATCGGCATGCCCGAGGTGGCGATCTTCCCGAGCGAGCAGCCGAACGCATTCGCGACGGGCGCGCGCAAGGACGCCGCCCTGGTCGCCGTCTCGACGGGCCTGCTCCAGAACATGCAGAAGAGCGAGGTCGAGGCCGTCCTGGGCCACGAGGTCAGCCACATCGCCAACGGCGACATGGTCACCCTCACCCTGATCCAGGGCGTGGTGAATACCTTCGTGATCTTCCTGTCGCGGGTGATCGGCCACACCGTCGACCGCGTCGTGTTCAAGACGGAACGCGGCTACGGCCCGGCCTACTTCCTCGTGACCATCGCGGCCCAGATCCTGCTCAGCATCCTCGCCAGCATCATCGTGGCCTGGTTCTCGCGCTATCGCGAGTACCGCGCGGACGCCGGCGGCGCGAACCTGGCCGGAACGGCCGCCATGATCGCAGCGCTGGAGCGCCTGAAGGGCGGCGACGGCGAGCCGCTGCCCGACGGCATGCAGGCCATGGGCATCAGCGGTGGCAAGAGCTTCGCAGCGCTCTTCGCCTCGCACCCGGACCTCGACGACCGCATCGCCGCGCTCAAGTCGCAGGGAGGCCTTGCTGCCTAGCAGCGGCGTTCGAACCCCGAGGCGCCGGGCCTTCGGGTCCGGCGTCTTGCTTTGGGGCGCAGGCTTGCTGGCCGGGCTCGCGGCCTGCGGCGGCGGGCCCTCGAGCCTCGAGGGGACGACGCTCGTGCCCCGCGGCGGCGAGTGGCGCGTCTCCCTCGACCCGGCCTCCGGCGAGCCCGCCAGCGGACGCTCGCCCGCCTTCGCGGACCCGGAGCTCGACGACGCTTCCTGGTCCCCGCTGCGCGCGCCGCTGGGCTTCGACCAGGACGGCATGCGCTCGGAGCTCCCGATCGAGGCGTCCGGCGAGCCGGTGGTGGTGTTCCTGCGCCATCGCTTCGAGGTGCCCGAGCCCGGACGCTTCGACGGCCTCGTGCTCGAGCTGCGCGCCGACGACGGGGCACACGTGTTCCTGAACGGCCAGGAGGTGGCCCGCAGCAACCTTCCCGGGGGCGAGATCGACGCCGGCACCCTCGCCGAGCTGTCGGTGGCCGGCGCCGCCGAGGAGGCCTTCGTGCGCCTGGGCCTTCCCGTGGACCGTCTCCGCGAGGGCTCGAACCTCCTCGCGGTCTCCCTGCACAACACCCGCGCGGGAAGCGACCTCGTCTTCGACGCCGCCCTCGTCGCACAGGGTGAGGGCGATGCCCCCGAGCTGATCCGGGGCCCCTACCTGCAACAGGTGACGTCGACCTCCGCGCGGGTGCGCTTCGAGACCAGCCGTCCCGCCCTGGGCGTCGTTCGCTACGGCACGAGTGACGGGGCCCTGGACGCCGAAGTTCGCGGCAAGAAGCCCGCCCGCGCGCACGACCTCGCGCTGCGGGACCTGCTCTCCGGAACGACCCACGCCTACCGTGTCGAGCTCGGGGAAGAGGGCGTCGACGGTCGCTTCCGCACGGCCCCGCGGACGGGATCCCGGGCCCCCTTCCGCGTCTGGGTCACCGGCGATCTCGGGACGGGGAGCAAGCACGCGCGCGCCGTGCGCGACGGCTTCGCGCGCTTCACGGAGGACCGGCCCGCCCAGGTCTGGATCACCCTCGGCGACAACGCCTACCCGAGCGGCACGCCCATGGACTGGCAGGCGCGCTTCTTCGACGTCTACCCCGAGCCGCTGCGCTCGATTCCCTTCTTCCCGAGCATCGGCAACCACGACGCGAACGCCGTGTCGCCCCTGAGCGGTCGCCTCCACTACTTCGAGGCGCTCACGCTCCCGACGCGGGCCGAGGCCGGCGGCAGCCCCTCGGGCAGCGAGCACTTCTACTCCTTCGACTGGGGGAACGCGCACTTCATCGCGCTCGACTCCGACCAGAGCGACCGCCGCGCCGACGCCGCCATGGCCCGCTGGCTCCGGCTCGATCTGCTGCACACCCAGGCCGACTGGAAGATCGCCTACCTGCACCACGCCCCCTTCAGCCGCGGCACCCACCACGACGACCGCGAGAAACGGGCCCGGCAGATCCGCGAGAACTTCGTGCCGATCCTCGAGGAAGCCGGCGTCGATCTCGTGCTCTCGGGGCACAGCCACGCCTACGAGCGCTCGCACTGGCTCGCGGGGCCGCATCCCGAGGGTTGGCACTTCGATCCGGGCCGGGTGCTGTCGGAGGCGGACGCGTCGGGAGACCTTCCGGTACACCGCTCCGAGCCCGGGGTTCCGCGCGGCACCCTCTACGTGGTGGCCGGCTCGGCCGGGCAGATCGGGCGCGACAGCCCCCTCGACCATCCCTCCATGGCCTTCGCCACCGAGACCCACGGCTCCCTCGTGCTCGACGTCGAGGGCTGCAGCCTCGAGGGACGCTTCGTCGACGTGGAGGGCGCCGTGCTCGACGCCTTCCGTCTCGAGAAGCAGGACCGGCTCGGTACCTGCAAGGGGGGCGAGCCGGCCGCGCGAACGAGCCCGGGCGAGGGCTCCGCTAGGAGCTCCGGCGGCGCCCCATCCACAGCAGGCCACTGACGCCGCTGGCGAGCAGCGCCAGCGTGGCGGGCTCGTTCACCCCGAGCACCACGTTGTCGATGGCACCCGAGCCGCCGAGGTTGATCGCCACGCGATCGATCCCGGAGAGCCCGAGGGATGCCGCGGTGATCGGCGCGATCCGGTTCAGCGAGTTGTTGCCGAACACGGCGCCCTGATCGAAGGCGCCACCGGCCTCGAGCTCGCTCCAGCTCACGGTCACCTGGCTCGCGCCGGCGTCGTCGAAGAAGGTGAACGATCCGGGCTCCGAGGGTCCGCTGTCCTCGATGTCGATGAGGTCGATTCCGAAGGAGAGCACAGCCTCGGAGAGCACCAGCTCGAGCACGCCCGCCGCGCGTGATCCCTCGTCGTCGGGGAGGTCGCACACGTCGTCGCCGCAGCCGGTCGAGTTCTCCTGGAGGATCAGGAGGTTGCCCAGGGACTGGGTCAGGTCGGTGTTGCCGACGGCCCAGTTCGGGCCTTCGAGGTCCGGGTCGCGGGTGCCGGTGGCGAGGGAGTCGAACAGCACCGCCAGGTCCGGACCACCGCCGACGTTGCTCGCGATGATGTTGGCGATGGTCGGGCCGGGGAGCCCGGCAAAGTCCGTGTCCACGACCTGCCCGTTGGCAAGGGGCAGCTCGTCGAAGGTGATCACGGGGACGGCCCCGGCGGAAGCGCCGGTCAACAGCAGCAGGATCGACAGGAGGGGGAGGATTCGCATTGGGAGAGGCAGCTCCGACTCGGCGGGGAGGAACGACCCCGGCGCCAACCGCTCGGGTCCGTTCGGGAAGTGACCTCGAGCCCACCTCGGGTTGCGATCCGTCACCAAAAAACCCCGAATTTCTTCCCGTGGGGGCTCCCTGCGCGCCCAGCGGGCTTCCGCGCCTCTCCGGCGGCCTCAAGCAACCTCAGAAGACGATCTCCGCGTTGCCCGGCCGGGCTCGCGCCCGTCCAATGGCGTCATGGAGAGCCAGGTCGGAGCGGAGGAGCCGCGACTCGTCGGGAGCAGCCCGGGCATCCAGCGCGTGCGGGAACGCCTCGAGGCCCTGGCCCCCCTGGACCGCCCGGTGCTCCTGCGGGGCGAGCACGGCACCGGGCTGCGTACGGCCGCGCGCCTGCTCTTCCGGCTCTCGAAGGCCGGGGGTTGCTTCGCCCGCGTCCGTCCGGACGGGCCGCGCCCCGAGGCGCTTCCGCACGGCTCGCTGTTGCACGTCGAAGGCCTCGAGCACTTCGCCCCGGCCGAGCGCGCGCACTACGCGGCCGCTCTGACCCACGGCGCGTACGGGCCGACCCGGGCCCGGATCGTGGTCTCCATGCGGTCGGCAGTGGCCCTTACTCGGGCGCCGCGGTGCGCGCCGACCCAACCCCTGCTCGAGGTCGTCTTCCCGACCCTGCGCGAGCGTCCCGAGGACGTTCCGCGCATCGCGCGGCACCTCGTCGAGCGCTTCGGGCGTGAGCTCGGTCGCCCGGGCCTTCGCCTCTCCGATGCGGCGATGCGACGCCTGCGTGCGCAGGCCTGGCCCGGCAACGTGGGTGAGCTCGCGGCCGTCATCGAGCGGCTCGTCGCGTTCACGCCTCGCGGGACCATCGAGCGGGACGAGGTGGACGCCGTCCTCTCGGAGCTGCGCTTCAGCGTGGACGGGCTGCGCGAGCGTGCGCGGGCGCGGGAGCGCGAGGAGCTGGTGGAGGCGCTCGGGCGTGCCGAGGGGAACGTCTCCCGCACGGCTTCGATCCTCGGGCGCAGCCGCGCCGCGGTCTATCGGCTGGTCGAGAAGCACGGCGTTCCGTTGCGCCGGGATCCCTAGCAGCCTCGCAGGACGCGGTGGGTCCCATGCGTTCCCCGAGCGAGCAGCCGGCCCCTTCCCTCGAGCGAGCCCTGGTCGGGCGCAGCGAGGCGGTTCGCGCCTTGCGTCGCGCCGTCCACCTCCTGGCGCCCAGCGCGGCCCACGTTCTCGTCCTGGGCGGGACGGGCACCGGCAAGACCCACCTGGCCCGGCTGCTCCACGCCCACTCTCCGCGCCGCCACGAGCCCTTCGTGCGCGTCGACTGCGCGGCGCTCCCGGCCACGCTGCTCGAGGCCGAGCTGTTCGGTCACGAGCCCGGCGCCTTCACCGGAGCACGCGGGCTGCGGCGTGGGCGCGCCGAACGCGCCGGGGCGGGCACGCTCTTCCTCGACGAGATCGGCGAGCTGCCCCTCGACCTCCAGGCCAAGCTGCTCTCGCTGATCGAGGAGCGCAGCTTCGAGCGGCTCGGTGGCGAGCGGCTCCTCCCGCTGCGCGCGCGCATCGTCGCGGCGACCAACCTGGCACTCCCCGAGGCGATCGCGGGTGGCCGCTTCCGCTCCGACCTCTACTACCGGCTCGCCGTGGCGATGCTGCGCGTCCCTTCCCTCGACGAGCGTCGCGAGGACGTCATCCCGCTGGCCGAGCATCTCGCCCGTGATCTCGGTGCTCGTGATCCCGGCGCCGGTGAGGCAGGTCGCGACGTCGCGCTGCCGGCGGCGTTCCTGGCGCGCCTGCGCGAGCGCGACTGGCCCGGCAACGTCCGCGAGCTCGCCAACCACGTGGAGCGCTTCCTGCTCCTCGGAGACGTCGGGGAGCCGGAGGCGGCCCGCGGCGAACCGGTGTCCTCCTCGCCGTCGCACCTCGACGCGGGCCGCATCCGCCGGGCGCTGCAGGAGGCCGACGGAAACGTCGCGCGCGCAGCCCGGACCCTCTCGCTCCCCCGCACCACCCTGCGGCGACACATCCAGCGGCTGGGGCTCGACGAGCGGTAGTTCGGCACGAGAGAACGCCTACGCTCAGGTGAGCATGTCGAGTCCTCCGATTCGCGCCGTCGTCTTCGATCTCTTCGACACCCTCGTCGATCTCGAGCTGCCGCGCTTCGCGCCCACGCCGCCGGGGCAGAAGCCCGTGCACGCGACGGCGCTGCGCATCCACGAGGTGCTGCTGGAGCACGTGGAGGTGCCCTTCGACACGTTCGCCGATGCCATGCGGGAGGTGGACCGGACCCACTGGAAGGAGCGCACGGCCGAGGGCCTCGAGTTCCCCACCCGGGAGCGCTTCGGTCACCTGTGTCGCGCGCTCGGGATCGAGGTGGAGGGCCTGCCCGAGCGTCTCGCGACCACCCACATGGCGATGCTGAAGAGCCACGTGAGCGGCGTCCCCGGCCACGCCGAGGTGCTGGAGGAGCTGTCCCAGCGCGTGCCCCTGGCGCTCTGCTCGAACTTCACCCACTCGCCCACGGCCTTCGAGGTGCTCGCGGAGAACGGCCTGACGCCCCACATGAAGGGGCCCCTCGTCGTCTCCGAGGACGTGGGCATCCGCAAGCCGCGGCGCGAGATCTTCGAGGCGGTGCTGCGCGGGCTCGGGACGCGTCCCGAGGAGACGCTCCACGTGGGCGACAACATCGACGCGGACGTGGGCGGGGCCCACGCCCTCGGCATGCAGACGGCCTGGATCACCCGTCGCGTCGCCGATCCAGGAGAGGCCCGCGAGCGCTCCTCCGCGCCCGAGCCGAGTCACCGCATCCACTCCCTCCGCGAGCTGCTTCCGATCGTCGGGCCCTAGGCGGGCCTGGGTCGGGCGTCAGCCCGCCGCGCTTCGCCCGAAGCGCTCGGCCGCCCGGGCGCGGGCCTTGGCCGCCTCCACTTCCCGGTTGCGCGCCGGCGCGTGGGTGACCAGCGCCTGGAGGAGCTCCTCGGCGACGGCTGCCGTGCGCTCGACCGCGAGATCGAAGGCCTCCTGGTTCGCCTTGGAGGGCTTGTTGAACCCCGAGAGCTTGCGCACGAACTGAAGCGACGCGGCGTGGATCTCGTCGTGGCTCGCCGGGGGCTCGAAGTTGAAGAGGGTCTTGATGTTCCGGCACATGGGGGACCTCGCTATCGGGCGATCCGTGGGAACGCCCTGGTCACGTCTCGCAGCAGGTACTTGACCGCGGGGTAGAGCTCCTGGGCGGTGTCTCCGGTGCGCACGACCACCAGGTCGCGCGACGGGTCGATCACGATGAACTGGCCCTGGAACCCGTTGGCGGAGAAGATCCCGCTCCCGTCCTGGGCGAGCCACCACTGGGCGCCGTACTGATCGACCGACGCCGGCGTCCGGGTGCGCGCGTGATCGGCCCAGCCCTCGGGCAGGATGGGCTTGCCGTCCCAAACCCCGCCGCGCAGGTAGAGCAGGCCGAAGCGCGCGAAGTCGCGCGCGCTGGCCCACACGTAGGACGAGCCGATGAAGGTCCCGGCAGCGTCGAAGCGCGGGCTCGCCGTACGCATCCCGATCGGCTCGAAGAGCTCCCTTTGCATGAAGTCGCGCAGGCCCGCCTCACCCTGCCCGAGGCTCTGCCCGATCACGTACGCGAGCAGGCAGGAGGTGCCGCTCGAGTAGTTCCAGAAGGTCCCGGGCTCGTGCTTTGCCGGGCGCGCGGCGGCGTACGCGGCCACGTCGTCCTTGCCCTGCTGGAAGAGCATCTCGATCACGTTGGAGCGCTGCCCGGGCACGTACTCCTCGAGGAAGTCGAGGCCGTCCACCATGCGCATCAGGTGCTCGGTGGTGATCGCGCCGCGCGGGTCTCCGGGCGCGCGCCACGCGGGGATCGGGGCCGGCTCGTCCGGGTCGAGCAGACCGTCGCGGACCAGGAGCCCGGCGAGCGCGTGGGTGATGCTCTTCGCCATCGACCACGAGACCTGGGGCGTGTCGGGGCCGTAGGGCGTGCCGTCGTGATCCCCGGCGTAGGCCTCGGCGACCAGTCGACCCCGATGGATGCACAGGAGCGAGCGGCTCGGGCCCGTGCGCTCGAGATCGGGCTCGAGGATGAGCTTGCGGCAGGCGTCCTCGAGGGCGGCCGCGTCGACGTCGTCGTCGAGCGGGCTCTCGGGCCACTCCTGGGTGGGCCAGGGGACGTCCGGCTCCTGGGGCGGCAGGGGGGGCATCGGGTGCGGGGGGAGCGCGGGCGCGTCCTCGGGCATGTCGGGCATGGGGTCTCCTGTCGGATCTACCGGAGCGTGGTCCACCGGAGCGTGGCTCGCCGGCATGTTACGCCCGCGCGAGAGGTTCAGCGCAGGCCGCGCGGGTCCGCGAGGAAGGCGGTGCGCCATGCCTCGAGCTGGCGGCCGAGCTCGCGCACGATCTCCGGGTGGCGATCGGCCACGTTGTAGGCCTCTTCCGGGTCGAGGCGGAGGTCGTAGAGCAGGGGCCAGGTGCCGAGCGTCGGGACCGACTCGGCGGAACCGGGCGGCTGGTAGTTGCGCCCCATGAGGAGCCTTCCGCCGAGCGTGTCCGGCTTGTCGAGGGGCGCGGGCCAGACGTAGTGGCTGATCCGCTCGATGTACTTCCAGCGGCCGGCTCGCATCGCCTCCACGTCGTAGTCGTGGAAGAAGAAGAGCTCGCGCTCTTTGCCGCGGTCCGACTCGCCACTCAGGACCGGCCAGAGGTCGACGCCGTCGATGACGCGATCGGCGGGAAGCGGGAGACCCGCCAGGCCGAGGAAGGTCGGGAGCAGGTCGATGTTCATGGCCGGAGCGTCGACGACGACGCCCGCCGGCACGCGGCCGGGCCACCACGCGACGAAGGGCACACGGAACCCGCCCTCGTAGCTCTGGCCCTTCCGCCCACGCAATCCGCCCGGGCTGCCCTCGAACCACGGCCCGTTGTCGCTGGTGACGACGACCAGGGTGTCCTCGCTCTTTCCGGTGCGCTCGAGCGCGGCGACGACCTGTCCGACGCTCCAGTCGAACTCGCTGACGGCGTCACCGTAGGGCCCTCCCGCCGACCGGCCCGCGAAGGCCTCGGAAGGGAAGAAGGGTTGATGGGGATCCTTGTGGGACAGGTAGAGGAAAAAGGGCTCCTCCCCCGCTTCCTCGATGAACGCCACCGCCTCTTCCGTGAACAGCGCCGTGTAGTGCGACTGGTCGAGCCCGATGTCGGCCAGCAGCTGGGTGTCATCGCGATAGAAGGCCACGGGCCAGTCGTCGTTGGACATGTTGAATCCGACGAAGCGGTCGAAGCCGTGGTTCGAGGGGTGGTACTCGGGAAGCCCGGTGAAGTCTCCCAGGTGCCACTTCCCGATCGCCATGGTCCGGTAGCCGCCCGCCTGGAGGGCCTCGGCGAGCGTGATCTCGGAGGGTGGCAGCCCGGCGACGGCATTCCCGCCGCCGACGAGATCGACGGCGGCGAGCTTGGCGAAGGCCGTCCCTGCGCGGTAGGTGAGCTTGCGCATCAACGAGTCGTCGGCGGCCTGCAGGGCCGTCGTGACTCCGCTCCGCAACGGGTAGCGCCCCGTGAGCAGCCCGGCGCGCGAGGGCGAGCAGACGGGAGCACTCGCGTAGAAGTGATCGAAGCGCATGCCGTCCCCGGCGAGACGGTCGATGTGAGGCGTCTCGATTGCGCGGCTTCCCTGGACGCCGAGATCGCCCCAGCCGAGATCGTCCGCGAGGACGATGATCAGGTTGGGAGCGTTCTCGCCCGGCTCTCGGGTCGCGACCTCGAGCCAGGCCGAGGCTCCGTCGGCCAACGGGTCCTCGTCGAATCCCGAGCGATCGATGCCGTGGTCGATCGGGGCGAGGGCGGCGGCCAGCAGCCAGACGAGGAGCAGGCAGAGCGCCGCGAGCACAGCCATCGCGCCCCTCACGGCTGCTCCTCTCTCGGCGGCAGGACGTCGTGAATCGTCTCCTGCCTCTTCGGGTTCGCGCGGCACCGGACCGCGGAGGGCCCGAGAGCGTGCCGAGAATGAGCCACAAACCAGTCTGGCTCGCCACAAACGACATGGGAGCAAAGGCATGATCCGCGCTGCGTACGCGACCTCGCGACCCCGACGCCACCGGATGGCTCGACGGTGGACGGGCCTCCTCGTCGGGCTGCTCGCCCTGTCCCAGCTGGCGACGGATTGCTCGGAGCCGGAGTCCCAGCCCGATGGCAGCACTCCGCCGCCGGCCGTCGCGGTCGCGGGCGCCGCGGTGGCTCCCCCGCCCTGGCAGCGGACCGAGATCCGCTCGACCTGTACCGCCTACGACGGCCTGCGCCGGCCCTACTTCGGTGAGCAGCACATCCACACGGCGTTCTCGTTCGACGCCTTCACGCGGGGCCTTCAGAGCAGCGGCCCCCGCGCGGCGTACGACTACGCCCTCGGCCGGCCCATCAACGTCCCCGACTCCGCCGGCGGCGAGAGCCGCGTCGCAGCCATCGACCGACCCCTCGACTGGCTCATGGTGGCCGACCACGTCGAGTTCATGGGCGAGAACCGGGAGTGCATCACGCCGGGCAGCGGCGCATTCGACGACATCATCTGTCTGGTCGCCCGCGATCCGCTCTTCAACAGCCAGCCGGTCTGGGTGGGGAGCGTCGCGGACTTCTCCACGACGCCGGCCTCGGTACAGCGTCCGCAGATCTGCAGCCTGCCGGGCGTCGATTGCGACGCCTCGCTGAACGCGGTGTGGCAGGAGACCCAGGCTGCGGCGGAGGAGGCGTACGACCGCACCGGCGCCTGCTCGTTCACCTCCTTCGTCGGCTACGAGCACACCTCGGACATCGCGCAGCCGCTCGTCGTCGACTTCCCCTTCCGCGCGTCGGTCCACCGCAACCTGATGTTCCGCAACGAGAACGTCCCGGCCCGGCCCGAGAGCGCCATCGACATGGCCATCGATCTCCAGGCGGCCGGGGCCATCGACCCGCCCGGTGACGCCGTCCAGACCGTCGACGGCATCAACGAGCGGCTCTGGGACTTCATGGACAGCTGCAACGCAGCCGGCAACGGCTGCGAAGTCATAGCGATTCCCCACAACGCGAACCTCTCCTCGGACCTGCTCTGGACCGATCCGCCGAGCGCCGCGGCCGCGGAGAGACGGGCCCGACACGAGCCCGTCTTCGAGGTGATGCAGCAAAAGGGCGCCTCGGAGTGCCGCTTCGATCGGCAGGCGGGAGCGGGCGTCAACACCGCCGACGAGCTCTGCAGCTTCGAGCAACAGACCGGGCGCTCCACGAACTTCCGTGGCAAGGAGGCGCCCGTCGACGAGTACCCGTTCCGCCGCGACTACGCGCGGATCGCGCTCCGGGACGGCCTCGTCTTCGAGGAGCTGCTCGGCGTGAACCCCTTCGAGTTCGGCCTGGTGGGGAGCACCGACAACCACATCGCGGCTGCGGGCGGTACGACCGAGGACGAGAATTGGACCGGCATGCGCGGCACGGAGGACGCCGACCCGCTCGATCGCATCGCCAATGGCAACACGTTCGAGCGGAGCCCGGGCGGGCTCGCCGTGGCCTGGGCCGAAGAGAACTCCCGCGACGCCATCTTCATGGCGTTCCGGCGGCGTGAGGTCTACGCGACCAGCGGCCACCGCCCGACCCTGCGCTTCTTCGGCGGTGACCTCGACCCGGATCTCTGCGGACGCGCCGATCTCGTCGAGACCGCCTACCGACAGGGTCTTCCCATGGGCGGTGTGATCGGAGCCGCCCGCGGCGCAGAGAGCCCGCGCTTCCTGGTCCACGCCATGAAGGACGCCGGTGGTGCACGCATCGCCCCGACGGATCTCCAGCGCATCCAGATCGTCAAGGGGTGGGCCGATGCCTCCGGCCAGACCCACGAGCGGGTCTTCGACGTCGCCGGTGACCCGAGCAACGGAGCGAGCGTCGACCCCTTGACCTGTGCACCGACGGGGACGGGTTTCGCAGACCTGTGCGCCGTCTGGGAGGACCCGGACTTCGATCCGTCCCAGCGCGCCTTCTACTACGCGCGCGTGCTCGACAACCCCACCTGCCGCTGGAGCACGCTCCTGTGTCAGAGCCAGGGCGTGAATCCATTCGCTGCGGACTGCGACGCCCAGGCCGCCGCGATCGGGCCCGAGCTTCTCAACTGCTGCATCCAGGAGGCGGACGAGCCCTTCTTCTCGCCCATCGTCCAGGAGCGCGCCTGGTCCTCGCCGATCTGGTACA
>JASJCN010000061.1 GCA_030065975.1 Myxococcota bacterium | reverse complement strand
CCCATCCCGTCCCTTCACCGTCGGGCACGTCGACCCGCCCGTCGCTTCGAGGCGATGCCATGCACGGCAGTCTAGGACAGCCGCGTTGGCGGGGGGCTTCCGGCTTCGGCACGCTTCCTCTCGTGCCGATCGAGTTCGACGTCGACCCGGAGCGGCGACTGGTCGTCGCCCGCGCGACGGGCCGGATCGGATGGTCCGAGCTCCAGGAGTACTTCGCGAAGGTCTGGACCCGCGACGACCTGCGCGGCTTCAGCGAGATCTTCGACTGGACGGGGTCCGAAGGCGTCTCCTTGAGCGTGGCCGAGCTGCGCAACCTCGCGGGCGCCGCGCGCACCTTCTACGACCCGTCGTCTGCGGGCCGACTCGCGCTCGTGGTGCCGAGCTCGGACACGAAGAACGCTCACCTCTACCGGACACTCCGCGAGCTGCGATCGAAGAGCGGCCCCGAGATCCGGATCTTCGAGGAGCGGAGCGCGGCCGAGGCCTGGATGGCGACGCGCCCTCCGAGCTGACTTGGCCTGGATCAAGAACCGCCCCACGGGCCTGGTCCATCGCGATCCCGGCCAGGCCTTCGACGGTCTGGCCCTGGTGCCGCAGAGCGATGCCGTCCTCCTGATCGACGCGGAGACGGGAAGGCCCGCGCACCGCTGGCCGGTCGATCTGGACCTGGCCTACGCCCGGCTGCTGCCGGATGGAACCCTGCTCGGCCTTCTCGAGGGTGATCGCAAGAAGCCGCCGCGCATCGCGAACGGCGAGCTCGTCGGCATCGTGGAGCTCGCCGAGAGCGGCGAGATCGTCTGGGAGTACCGCGGCGAGAAGCTGCATCACGACGTCTGGCGCCTCCCGGACGGGAGCTACCACGCGCTCGGCTTCGAGCCGCTCTCGAAGGAGCTGAGCGACCGCATCCAGGGCGGGTCGCCCCACGAGGACGACCCCGAACGGATCTGGGGCGACACCATCGAGCACATCGCGCGCGACGGGCAGCGCACGACGGTCTGGCGCGCTGCGGACCACCTGGACCCCGAGACCCAGGTGCTGTGTCCCCTCGACAACCGCAAGGAGTGGACCCACGCCAACTCGATCCGCGTGATGCGCGACGGCAGCTGGCTGTTGAGCCTGCGGCTGACGAGCAGCGTGGTCAAGCTCGACCGGCAGAGCGGGGCATTGCTCTGGTGCTTCGGCCCGGGACGGCTCTCGCACCAGCACGACGCCCGCGAGCTCGAGAACGGCAACGTGCTGATCTTCGACAACGGCGTCCACCGCCCGCGGGCGCCGGCCTTCGCCCGCGTGGTCGAGGTGGATCCGCGCACCGACGAGATCGTCTGGCAGTACCTGGACAGGACCGTGCTGGCGTTCCAGTCCTTCATGGCGGGCGGCGCCCAGCGCCTCCCCAACGGCAACACCTTCGTCACCGAGGCCGCGACGGGCCGCCTCTTCCAGGTCACCTCGAAGGGCGAGACGGTCTGGGAGTGGGTGAACCCGGAGCTCGTCGACACCTTCTTCGGGCCGACTCCGGTGGTGTTCCGGTCGCACTGGTACGCGCGCGGGGACGAACGGCTGCCCGCGTGGTGCGCGCAGGTCTGCGCGGCGCGGGCTAGTCGGTCGCGAAGACCTCGGGGAGCACGCGCCCCTCGGCCCCCGAGGGTGCCTCGATGCCGATCAGGGCGGCCAGGGTGGGTGCCACGTCGACGGTCAGGACCCGCCGCTGCACGCGCTGCGCCGGGATGCCCGGCCCCGCGAACACCAGGGGGACGTGGGTGTCGTAGCGGTAGGGGGAGCCGTGGGTCGCTGCGACCACCAGCGAGTCGAAGTCGTTGATGAAGGAGTTGGACTCGAACACCACGTGGATGTCCCCCGACCTCGCGCGGTGGAAGTTGTGCGCCACGGCGCGATGGATGAAGGAGTCGGGGAGCGCTCCCTCGAGCAGGCGACTGCGAGGCACCGCCGCTGCCACCTCGGGCATCTTCTCGATCTCCTCGGCCACGGCGAGCTCGACGGCCACCGGGTCCGCCCCGGCCTCGGCGATGCGGGCCCGGTCCAGGTGGACGTACGGAGAGGTGAAGGCGCGGATCAGGCCCTGGCCCACGCCGAAGCGGGACTCGAGGGCCGCGATCGCGGGGGCACGGTCCCAGTCGTCCGGGTTCACGTATCGGGCGGGGATGCCGAGCTGCCGTAGCTGGCCCGGCGGGTCGGGGCTCCCGTGGTCGGCGGAGAGGACGACCAGCGTGCTCTCGAGCCCTACGCGCTCGTCGACGGCCCGGAGCAGCTCGGCCAGCACACCGTCGAGGCGCAGCATCTGGTCCTCGGACTCGAGGCTCGAGGGCCCGAACAGGTGGGAGACGTAGTCGTTCGAGGAGAAGCTCACCGAGAGGTAGTCCGTGACCGCGTCCTCCCCGATCGGTTCCTTGGCGAGGAGCTCCTTGGTGAACGCCAGCGTCAGGGCGTCGCCGGCCGGGCTCGTCGTGAGCAGGGTCAGGAAGTACTTCCCAGAGGCGTCGCCGAAGGGATGGGGGAAGACGCGTCCGAAGCCCGCGAGCTCGGTCTCCCAGGGGACGTCGTCGGCATCGGCCGCCCGGTAGACCTTCCGCTCGCGCAGCAGCTCCCACTGCTTCCCGCCGTATTCCCGCGCGAGGCGCCTCGCATTGAACGCGTCGACCCACTCGGGGTAGGCCTCGTAGTAGTAGTCGCTGGTGACGAAGTCCCCGCTCTGCTTCGAGAACCAGAACGCCTTGCCGGCGTGGCCCGCCAGAGCGACGGCGCCGCGGTCCTTGATCGAGACGCCGAATACCAGGGCCTGGCCCCTCCCCGCGCGTGCGATCTCGTCACTGAGCGTCGTGACCAGGATGTTCGATGGGGAGCGCCCCTCGACCTTCGCGACCTTCTGGGTCGGGTCGATCTCGGTATCGGCCACCACGCCGGCTCCCCGGGTGAGCAGCCGGTAGCGGCCGTCCTCGATGTTGTAGACGGGTCGGCCGCTCTGCTCGTCGAACCAGACGTTGCCGACCATGCCGTGCGTGCCCGGGTGGGCGCCCGTAGCGAGCGTGGTGTGGCCGACGATGGTCTCGGTGTTGGCGTGGGCGTGGTGTGCCTCGGTGAAGACCGTGCCGCGCGAGAGCAGGGCGCGGAATCCATCGTCGCCGAAGCGATGCCACTGCCGCGTGATCTGGTCGGCGCGCAGTGCGTCGACGGTGATCTGGAGGACGAGCTTCGGGTGGCCCGGGCTTCGCGCGCCGGCGACGTTCGGCAAAGCGAGCAGGGCGGCGATCCAGAGGGCAGCACACCCGAGGGCAGCGAAGGGGTTCGGCATCCGGCGGCCTCTTTGGGGAGCGGTGTGGGGATCGGAGTCGTGGGGAGCGCGCAGTCTATCGCCGATCGCTGCCGGCTGCGGCGCTCTTCGCCAGCGGGGCGCTGACCAACGAGAAGGCGTCGCGCAGCAGGCGCTTGCGACTGAGCCGGCCAACGGGTGCGGGCAGCAGGTGGTTGCCGAAGAGGATCGCGTAGGCGAGGAAGGCGCGAGCCTCGGTCTCCGCCGGCTCGAAGCCCGCCTGGCGTAGCAGCCGACGCAGGTAGTCCGTGCGCCGGCGATCCACACGCAGCAGGACCTCTCCGACCCGGGCGTCCCGACGCCCCCAGGCGCGGAGCTCGAGCTCGAGCTCCGCGTCGAAGCGCTCGGTGGCGATCTCGGTGAGGCGTCGCATGCGCGTCTCCGCCGCGGTGCCGGCGGCCTCGGCCTGGTCGATCACCGCCTCGGTGGCCGCCTCGGCCCACTCCTCGAGCATCGCGTCGAGCAGCTCGCTCCGGTCGGCGAAGTGCCAGTAGAAGCTCCCCTTGGTCACGCCGAGGTCTCGAGACAAGGGCTCGACCCGGACTCCCTCCACCCCGTGGCTCGCGAGTCGGTGCAGCCCCGCGTGGACCCAGTCCCTCCGGCTCTTCTTCGTCACGAACATACGCTAGCGTATTGACCTGTCCGCGTGGATCGCCTAGCCTGGAATCTCCATACGTTGCCGTATGGAAATGAACGAACGGGACCGGCCCCTCGGGAGGACGTGGCGATGGATCCCCTCCACCTGGCTCTGCTGCTGGCGATCGCGACGGCCGTCGGTCACTCGATCCTCTCCGAGCGGATGTTCCTGCGCCCGCTGCGGAGAGAGGGCGGATCCTCCGTGCTCTCGAGCCCCGTCGGTACGCGGCTGTCGACGGCGATGTTCCATCTGGCCTCTCTCTGCTGGGCGAGTCTCGGGGTCTGTCTGCTCGTGCTCTCGCCCGAGGTGCCGGGCGACCGGGCGATCCTCTGGCTCTTCGCGGGGGTCTTCGCCCTCTCGGGCCTCGGCAACTTCTGGGCGGCAGGACGGCCGCACCCCGGTGGTGTCCTGCTCTTCGGGGCCAGCGCCGCCATCCTCTTCGCACTCTCCTGAAACCGACTCCACGCGCCCGGGATCCGAGATGTCCAACATTCCCCGCTTTGCCGCCTACGCCGCCGCCTTCGAGAAGGCCTACGAGAGCGACGACTGGTCCTCACTGCGCGACTTCTTCACCGAGGACGCCGTCTACGAGGTCGGTCTTCCCCTGCTCGGAGCCGAGCGTTGTGAGGGCCGCGAGGCCATTCTCGAGTGGTTCCCGACGGTGGTCGAAGGGTTCGACCGGCGTTTCGAGAGCCGCACCCTGCGCGCCATCGACGGCCCCCGCGAGGATGGGGACGCGGTGTGGATCCACGGCGTCGCCACCTACCGGGCGCCCGGCATTCCGGACTTCGAGCTCGAGCTGGAGGAGACGGCCCACTTCCGGGAGGGCCGGATCCACCGGCTGGTCGACGCCTACTCGCCGGAGATGAAGGCCGAGGCCCGGCGTTTCCTGGCGGAGGTAGGCCCCCGGCTTGGCCTGCGGCTGGCGCTCGGGGACTGATCGGCGGCCCTTCTTCGCGGCCCGTGGCGCGATACCCTCCGGGCCATGCTCTCTCCCACCCAGCTCGGAACCAGCGGCCTTCGTATCTCTCCCCTCATCCTCGGCACCATGAACTTCGGTGAGCCCGGCAAGGGCCACCAGGGGGATTGGACCCTGGGCATCGACGAGGCGCGGCCGATCTTCAAGGCCGCCCTGGACAACGGGCTCTTCACCTTCGATTGCGCCGACGTGTACGGCGTCGGGGCCTGCGAGGAGGTCGTCGGTGCCCTGCTGCGGGAGCTCGCACCCCGGGATCAGTACGTGCTCGCGACCAAGGTGGCCATGCCCATGGGCTTCGGTGCGAACCAGGGCGGGCTCTCGCGCAAGCACGTGATGGAGGGAGTCGACGCGAGCCTGAAGCGCCTGGGCCACGACTACGTCGATCACCTCGTGATCCACCGGCATCCCCACGGCGTGCCCCTTCACGTCGAGGTTCCGATCGAGGAGACGCTCGAGGCGCTGCACGACGTCGTGAAGGCGGGCAAGGCCCTCTATCTCGGTGCTTCCTCGATGTTCGCCTGGCAGTTCGCCGAGCTGCAGCTCACGGCCGAGAAGCACGGGTTCACGAAGTTCATCTCGATGCAGAACCACTACAACCTGATCTACCGCGAGGAAGAGCGGGAGATGAACCCCTACTGCGCGCGGACGGGCATCGGGCTCACGCCCTGGTCGCCGCTCGCGCGCGGCATCCTGGCCGGCTCCTACAAGGGAGGCTTCGAGAAGGGCTCGACGGCCCGCTCCCAGGGCGCCGACCAGAAGCGCACCGAGGCCCTGTATCGCGGCGAGATGGACTTCAAGATCGCGGACCGCGTGATCGAGCTGGCCGACAAGTACGGCAAGACGCCCGCGCAGATCTCCGTCGCGTGGCTGATGGGCAAGCCCGAGGTCAGCGCTCCGATCGTGGGCGTGTCCCGGGTCGAGCAGCTGGAGCAGCTCGTGGCGGCCGCCGACATCGAGCTCTCGGCCGAGGATCGCACCCATCTCGAAGAGCTGTACCGCCCCGTCGAGAACCTGCTCTCGATCGGCTTCTCCTAGGCAAGCGCGCTCCTCGACTGCGCCCCGACGACCATGCTCGTCGTCCTGCTCTCGCTGGCCGCAGCCTTCCTCTTCGCGCTCGGCTCCGCGATCCAGCAGTCCGCGGCGATGCAGGAGCACGAGGGCACGGCGCTCCGGCTCCGCCTGCTGGCGAACCTGCTGCGGAGGCCGCGCTGGTTGTTCGGCCAGGTGCTGGACCTCCTGGGCTTCGGGCTGCAGGCCACAGCCCTCGCGTTCGGCGAGCTGAGCGTGGTGCAGCCGATCCTCGTGACCACGCTGGTCTTCGCCTTGCCGATCGGCGCACGCGTCTCCGGCCAGTCCGCCGGATCCAGGGAGCTGCGGGCCGCCGTGGCCGTGGCGGCGGGGCTCGCGCTCTACCTCTTCGCGGCACGTCCCCAGCCGGGAAGCGGCGTTCCGCTGGCCTCCGACTGGCTCGTCGCCGGAGGGATCACGGCGCTCTCGTGCGTCGCGATCGGGGCGCTGGGTCTGCGCAGCCGTGGGACCCGCCGAGCCGCACTCCTCGGAGCGGGCGCCGGGATCCTCTTCGGCCTCGCCTCGGCCTTCACCAAGATGCTGGTGAGCCTCCCGAGCTTCCATCCCCTCGCGGTGGCCGTGACGCCCTGGCCCTGGGTGCTGGCCGTCGCGGGCATCGGCGGCATGGTGTTCGCCCAGAGCGCGTTCCAGGCCGGAGCCCTGGGCCCCGCCATCGCCGCCCTCGTGGTGGTCGAGCCCCTGTCCGCGGCGGCGGTGGGCGTCTCCGTGTTCGGCGAGCAGATCCGCATGGGCCCCTTCGCGCTCCCGGGCGCCGTGGTCGGCATCGGGCTCACCGGCTTCGGCATCCTCGAGCTGGTGCGCCACTCGCGAGCGATCCGCGTGATCGACGAGTAGAGCTCGGCGACGAGGGGCCCGGCGTCGCTAGGCGGAGCGTGCCTCGACGCGCCGCACGTAGGCCGCCGGGGGGAGGAACGCGAGCCACAGCGACACGCCGCAGAGGACACCCGCAAAGGACGTGAGCCCGAGCACCCAGGGAGCCTGGGTGCCGGCGCCGCTGAGCCGCCCCGCGCAGAAGACGGCGAAGGCGAGCGCCACGGCGCCCATGCTGAGCGCCCACAACCGGATCCGGTCGAGCACCACGGGGTCGACGAGTCCGAGAGCCCTGCGGCGACGCAGGAGCGCTGCGTAGCGCGTCGCCTCGGTGCAGGCCCAGACGAAGGCGAGGCCGCGGGTCGCGGTCCCGAGCCAGTAGGCGGCGCCGGAGTCGTGGCCGAAGCCGAAGATCAGGCTGCTCCCGAACCCGGCCATGGCGAGGGCGACGAGGCCCGCCGCGAGCCGGCTGTCGGGCCGGAACACGCGCCAGGTGAAGACCCACATCGCGAAGCAGGCCAGGTTCTGGACGCAGAAGGCCACGCCGAGCAGCGTCTCGGACTCGAGCCCGGCGAGCCCGATGCCGCGACGCGCCACGATCGAGAGCGGGTAGCCCACGCCGCCTAGCAGGAACGTGGCGAGTCCCATGCACAGCTCGGCGAGCTGGCGCGTGTGCGCGGCCAGCCAGAGCAGGCGCAGCCCGACGACCACGTCCGCGACGAGCATCACGAGTACGCCCGCACCGAGCAGAGACTCCATGACGTTCTCATCGACCGACCGTTAGGCGGACTTGACGGCCTCGCACCGGCCGAACCGCTCGCTCAGGGCCGCTCGCGCTCCAGGCTGCGGACGTACGCGACGAGCTCCGCGATGGCGTCGTCTCCGAGCTGCCGAAAGCCCGCCATCAGCGGATTTCCGCCGTAGGCGAGCGCCCCGTCGCGGATCACCAACGCGAGGTCGGCGTCGGTTCCCGTCCGGCCGTCGCTGTCGGCGTCGAACTTGAACGCGCCCACGCTGAAGTCCCGGGGCATCGGCACGACGTCCCGGGCCAGGGGCCCGTCGCCCTTGCCCTCGGGCCCGTGACAGCTGGCGCACAGGCTCTCGTATCGCTCGCGTCCGGGCGCCGGCTCTTCGGCGCGGGAGGGATGCGCCTCGAGAAGAGCCGCGATCAACGGGAGGACGAAGCCCGCCGCGAGCCGCGCGCGTCGGCTCAAGGTCCGGCCGCCAGGCTCGCGTCCGGCGCGTCCGCGCTTCGCGGATCGAGTCGGATCACGCGCGGCTGTCCCCGCTCGACCTGCCAGGTGGGGGCATTGGAGTTGGACGTCCACACGCGGCCCTCGGCGTCGAAGTCGATCTCGCGCGTGTAGGTGACCCGGGTGGGCAGGGGGTAGACGAGGAAGCGCTCGCTCTTCGGCTCGAAGCGCATCAGCGTGTCGCTGTTGGTGCCGCAGATCCAGACCGTGTCGGTGCGCCGGTCGACGTGCAGGGCGTAAGGCGTGTCCGAGCCCGCGGGCTCGATCGGGAGATCCCAGGTCTCGAACGCCCGGCTCTCGGGATCGAAGCGCGAGATCACGCTCGAGGAGAAGCCCGGGATCCAGAGCCTCCCCTCCGAGTCGAAGCGGAGTCTCCGGGGCGCCGTGAAGGGCGTATCGATCAGCTCGACCTCGAGGCTCTCGGGATCGATGCGGCCGATCTTGTGCAGGTTGAGCTGGCTGAACCAGATGTCGCCGTCGGGCGCGATGTCGATGCCGTAGGGAATCGGCGCGAACGCCGCGCCCTCGGCGGCGAGGTCGCTGTCGATCTCGACCCGGCGCGACAGCCACAGCATCGCGGGCAGCAGGCGCAGGGCGAGGGACTGGCCCCAGGAGGCCGCGGGCAGCCGGATGATCTCGAACCGGTCGTTCGCCGGGTCGAAGCGTCCCACGTGATTCGAGGCCGCGATCGTGAACCAGATCCGCCCCGCGTCGTCGATGCGCAGGGTGTGCGGATAGAAGCCTTCGGGCATCGGGTGGATCGACCACTGCTCGCTCTTCGGGTCGAAGCGTCCGAGCTGGTTGCCGAGGGCGAGGGTCACCCAGATGGATCCGTCCGGCGCCGTCTGCAGCGAATGCGGCCCCACGTGGGCGTTGGCGTTGGGCGTGAGCGGCGATCCCGCGCGGGCGAAGACGCCTCCCAGGGGCAGACCGCCGTCGGGAATCGGGAAGCGGCGGGTCTCGCCCGTCGCGGGATCGAGCTGGAAGAGCTCGTCCTGCATCATGTCGACGGAGTAGACCCGACCGCTCGGGTGCACCATCAGGTCGTGCTGCATGGACGCGCGACCGCCGAGCACCCACTCGTCGATCACCGCGCGGCGCACCTCCTCCTCCGGCGCGGGGGCGAAGGCGGGAGTGCCCATCCCCTCGGTGAGCCTCGGGATGGCGTGGGCCGGGTCGTAGGCGGCGCGGAACCAGTCCGGAACCTGGCTGCGCACCTCCGCCGTGAGTCCGCCTCCCATGCGCGCCATCAGCCCCAGGATCTTCTCCCACTGCCAGTCCTCGCGCGGAATCCGCGTGGCCTCGTTGCCCTGCTGATGGCAGTAGGTGCACTGCCGCACGAACTGCTCGCGGTGGGCCGGGTCGTCGATCTCGTCGAGGAAGAGCGCGAACCAGCGATTGGCCGGGAGCTGCTCCGCCAGAGCGGCGGGGTCGCGCTCGGGCTCGAGAGAGAGCGAGAGCGGCGCGCCCGGCACGGTCGTCTCGACCCGGAGGTCCCGCCAGCCGATGCGGCGCACGCGCACCTCGAAGCGCCCGGCGGGCAGCGGCGGGAACGCGAAGCGGCCCCTGTCATCGCTGAAGACCGTGGTGCCCCGGGCCGGGTCTCCCGTCTCCGCGGTGACGCGGGCGCCCACCACGAACGCGCCGTCGGGTCCGACGAGCGTGCCTTCGAGAGCGAAGCCCGGCATCGCGAACAGCGCTGCGACCATTAAGCCGGTCATGGAGCCGAGAAGGACGCACTTGGAAGCGGCGCGGAGGGCGCGTTTCGTTCTCATGGCTGGCTCTCCTCGGGCTCGACCGTGAACTCCAGGACGACCGGGTCGAAGACGTGGTGCGAGGCGAGCCCCCGGGACGAGAGGGCTCCCTCTGGCCGGTCGATGCGCAGCGCGAAGGGCACCGGGCGCCGCTCGCCACACGCGTGAGCGTAGTCCACCCCCACCCGGTAGGCGCCGGGACGCGCGGGAAGGAAGCGCGTCGTCTCGACCCGGGGCCCTTCGTGAGTGCAGCGGCGGTCCTCCAGCAGCTCACCGCCGATCCGGCTTGGAGAGTTGGCGTAGTAGACGGTCTCTTCCAGGGGGCCGGTCACGTAGAGGTCGAGATCGGCCGCGGCCCCGAAGGCCAGCTGGATCCGCACCTCGCCGCTCGCCCGGGGCGGCTCCTGCTCGAGCCGCGCCTCGAGGGCCCGTGCCTCGGACTCGGCCTCCGCGGTCCACGTGGGCCCGGCGTCGCCCGGCCCGCAGCCGAGGGAGACGCAGAGCAGTCCGGGTGCCAGGATCGTCGCCGGTCGCATGACGTGCCTCCGCGGCCCTCGCGGTCCCCTCGCGGTCCTTGTAGCGGCAAGGCATCCGGAGCGGCGAGGGCGCGCCTCGAGTATCGTCGCCTCGTCGGTCCCGGGCGAGCCGGCGCGGAAGGGAAGAAGGGTCCGAGATGAACTGGAGCCTGTTGGCCGTCTTCGTGGTCATCCTGTCGGTGATCATCGCCTCGAACCTGTGGCTCCGGCGCCGCAACGAGGCGAGTCAGGAGCCGCCCGGGGAAGGCCCCGACTCGCAAGGCTAGGCCAGGGTGCTCCGGTCCTCGACGATTCGATCCAGGGCCTCTCGCAGGCCGTCGAGACGGAAGGGCTTGGCCAGGTAGGTGGCGCGCGGCGGCATCTGCTGGTCCGAGGCCGCGGGGTCGAAGCCGCTGCAGATGACCGCCGGCAGGTCCGGGCGGATCTCCCGCAACACGCGCAGGCACTCCCAGCCGTTGGTGCCCGGCATGGCCAGGTCCAGCACCACGACGCTGATCTCGTCGGTGCGCTCGCCGAAGAGCGAGATCGCCTGGGTCCCGTTCTCGGCCACGATGCAGTCGACGCCGAGCTGATCGAGCAGGCGCACCATGGCCGCGCGCACCGAAGCCTCGTCGTCGACCACGAGAGCGAGGCCGGACGCGGTGGCCCCGATCGGAGGCTCCGGCCGGAGGGCCTGCACGGGCGGGTCCTGGGCGGGGATCCGCAGCCGGACCTCGGTCCCCCGGCCCGGCGTGCTGGCGATCCAGATCTGCCCGCCCAGCCGCTCCACGCTGCGCCGGGCGCCGGCCAGCCCGAGGCCGTGGCCTCCGGGCTTCGAGGTGAAGAAGGGGTCGAAGACGCGGTCCTGCTCCGCGGGCGGGATTCCGACGCCCTGATCGGCCACGCGGACGTCGACGAAGGAGCGGTCGCGCGCCGACGCGGGTGCGATGCGGACGATGATCGGATTGGGCTCCCGCTCGCTCGCTTCGCTCGCATTCAGGATGACGTTGAGGAGCACCTGCTGTAGCTCGGCGCGATTCGCCCGCGCGAAATGCGGCCCGGCCTCCGCGCTGACCGAGATCTCCACGCCGGCGGCGAGGGCGGGCTTGATCAGCGCCGCGAGGCCCCGCACCTCGGACTCGATGTCGAGGAGCTCCTCGCCGGTGGGCTCCCGGCCCGAGAACTTGAGCAATCGGCTCGAGAGGAGGCTCGCGCGTCCCGCGCCGCTCAGCACCTCCTGGAGGGAAGCCCGGGCCGGGTGTCCTTCGGGCAGGTCGATGAGGGCGAGCTCCGCGTGTCCCATGACGGCGGTCAGGAGGTTGTTGAAGTCGTGGGCCACGCCGCCGGAGAGGAGCTGCAGGCTCTGCAACGTCTGGGCCCGGTCGCGGAGCTCGTTCGCCGCCTTCGCCTGCCAGTACGAGTAGAAGATGATCGACGGGTAGAGGAGGGACATCGCCAGGATCGGCAGCTCCCAGTCCGGGACGTCGTGGACGATGGCGGCGAAGGCCATGCCCATGATCAGGAAGGCCGCGAACCCGGAGTGGAAGAGGAAGCTCACCCGGCTCGAGCCGAGGCTCGGCGCCTGCACGATCATCACCCCGATGACCAGGACCACGAACCACGCGTTGGGCACGAGATGCACGAGCGAGACGGCCACGGTGAGGTCGAAGAGCGGCTCGCTCCAGCCGTTCTCCGCCACCGGAAAGCGGAGCTCCAGCCAGATCGCGAGCGGGACGCAGACGAAGAGGAGGATCCCCGCGACCCAGAAGCGGTTGGGCCCGACCTCGGGGATGAGGGCGGCGGCCGCCGCCAGGGCGATGGCGGCGATCGCCCGGAAGAACAGCACCTGGGGCGCAATGGGGACGCCTCGGGACGACAGCATCCCGACTGGGTAGCGCGTTCCGGCGCTCGCCGTCGGAGTCCCTCCCGCCGCGTCGGGTCGGTGTCCTACCCTGCCGGCCATGGACGTGCGCAATCTCGAGGGGCAAGTGGGCGTGGTGACGGGCGCCGGCAGTGGTATCGGCCGGGCGCTCGCCCTGGCGCTGGCGGCGCGCGGAGCCGACCTCTCGATCTGCGACGTCGACGAGCAGGGCCTCGAGGAGACCGCCCGGACGGCTCGGGAGCGGGGTCGCCGCGTCGTCTGCACCCGCACCGACGTGTCGGATGCCGGCGCCGTCGCGGACTTCGCCGAGAAGACCTGGAACGAGCTCGGCCGCGCCGACGTGCTCGTCAACAACGCGGGCATCGGAGTGGGAGGCCCCTTCGTCGACGTTCCCCTGGAAGAGTGGGAGACGATCGTCGGGATCAACCTGAAGGGCGTCGTGTACGGCTGCCACCACTTCGTACCGCGCATGATCGCGGCGGGGCACGGGGGGCACGTGATCAACATCGCCTCGTCGGCGGGCTTCATCGCCGCCCCGGGGATGAGCGCCTACACCGCCACGAAGTTCGCCGTGCTGGGATTCTCCGAGTCCCTCCATCTCGAGCTGCTGGACCACGGCATCGGCGTCACGGCGGTCTGCCCCGGCATCATCAATACGTCGATCGTGCGCACGGGCCGCATGTACGGGCCCGACGCGACCGAGGAGCGTCGCGAGGAGGGCGTCCGCGCCTTCGAGCGACGCAACTACACCCCGGAGCGGGTGGCAGAGAACGTGCTTCGCGCCGTGCAGCGGGGGCGGGTGGTCGCCCCCATCGCTCCGGAGGCCTGGGTCTTCTACTACGGGAAGCGCTTCGCGCCCTGGCTGGTGCGCGCCTTCCTGCGAGCGGTGGATCGACGCCAGCGCCGTCGCTAGCCGGGCCCCGGCCGCCGGCTGCGAGAGAGGGTGGTAGATTGGCGGGGTGACGCTTCGAGACCGGCTCGCGTGGATCTCCTTCCCCGTGCTGATGGGAGGCTTCCTCTCGCTCACCGCGTGGGGCCTCGCCCAGGGCTTCGAGCCGGCCCCGCTCGGCGCCACGCTCACGGTGCTCAACTTCTTCGTGATCCTGCTCGTCGAGCAGGTCCTGCCACGCAACCCGGCCATGAACGTGTTCCGCGATCGCCAGTCCGTGAACGACATCGGACACGGGCTGCTGCTGGCGGTGCTCGGCCGTCCCCTGGGAGGCGCGATCTCGATCTGGCTCATGGTGGGCCTGGCCCAGCTTCGCGGGACGCTGGGCCTGGAGGGTGTCTGGCCCGCTGCGTGGGCCTTCCCCTTCCAGCTCGGCCTGGGCCTCGGGGTGTGGACCTTCTGCGACTACTGGATCCACCGCAGCCTCCACACCTTCCCACGCCTGTGGTGGTTCCATGCCGTCCACCACGACACCCCCCAGATGCACATCCTGAAGTCGGGGCGGCAGCACCTCGGGGAGGAGCTCTTCAGCGCGCTGCTCAAGCCGATCCCGCTGCTCCTGCTCGGCGCACCGCCCGAGATCATGGCCTGGATCGGCCTCTGGATCGTGTTCGACGGCAACCTGGTGCACTCGAACATCGACCAGCGCTTTCCGGGATGGGCCCACTACTTCCTGCCCACGGTGCAGCTGCACAACCTGCACCACTCGCAGGACCGGCGATACCAGGACAGCAACTACAGCGGATCGAGCGCGATCTGGGACGTGCTCTTCGGCACCTTCAGCCATCCCCACCGCTGCCCTCTCGGCGAGCTCGGCATCGAGGACAGCCCGGTGCCGAGAGGCTTTGCCGCCCAGCTCTTCTTCCCCATCCGGCAACAGTGGTCCCGCGCCGACGAGACGCCGCAGTAGCTCTCAGCGACGGCGCCGCGCCACGCCCACGAGAGCCAGGCCCAGCAGGGAGAGCCCCGCCGGCTCGGCGACCGGAGCGCCGACGAGGTTGAAGTAGTACTCGACCGGCAGGCCCCCCAGCTGCTGCACGAAGACGGTGTAGTCGCCCGCCCCGAGCGGGGCCGTGAAGCCGGATCCACCGGCCGGGGCTCCCGCCAGCAGCGGCAGCAGATCGGCTCCCGCGGCCGCGGGGCCCGCACCGAAGAGCAGGCCGCCGAGGAAGGACGTCGCGAGGGGATCGCCGGGGCCGGCGAGCGTATTGGGATCCACGGGGAAGGTGGCTCCCGACGCGATGGCGACGAACGCGAGGTCGTCCGCGGACTCGAACTCCACCAGCAGGAGCTTCGAGAGGTTGGAGCCGGCGGGCACGCTGAAGGTGAAGACGTCGACGTCTCCGGCCGGGCCGGTGGCGTCCACGACCTCGCCGACTACGAGGTTCGAGCCGAGGCTGAGCGGCCCGAGAGGCGTCGGTGCCGCAATGTCGTCGGAGAGGTCGCCGTCGACCGCCTCGAGGATGGCGAAGCCGAAGCCGGGCGATGAGGCGAGGAGGAGCAGGGCGACGAGTGCGAGGCAGGAAGGCAATCGGAAGGACAAGGGGCATCTCCGCGTGATGAGTTGGGACACCCCGATACTGCCAGAGCCCGTCCACCGCCCGAGAGCAGAACGTGCGTCGTCTCGGGACCCGGGTCGGGATTCCTTCGTTCAGTGTGCGCGTTCGGGAACGCCTGAACGGAGGTCGACGCCTAACGTCGTTCGGACCGACCGCGATCGCTAGTTCGCGGCGGCCTTCGTCACTCCGGCGAGGACCCCGGAGACCTTCTCGAGCACGGCGTCGCAGCCCTCGATCGCGTGACGGCTCCGCAGGTGGGCCGGATCGTTGTACGAGATCCACACCCGCCCTTCGGCGTCCTCGCGGATCAGGGCCTTCTGGGGCAGGTCGATCGCCACGGTCGGCGCGCAGCGCATGAGGGGCGAGCCCACCTTCGGGTTGCCGAAGATCACGAGCTGCGTGGGAGGCAGGCTCTGCCCCACCCCGGCCGCGCCGGCCGCATGGTCGATCCGGGCGAACACCGTGAGGCCCTTCTCGGCGAGGATCACCTCGAGGCGGTCGGCGGTCTCCTTCACCCCGTGCTGGCTCGGAAGCGAGACGAGGCCGTCCTCGGCAGCGGCGAGGGAAGGGACGAGCAAGCGCAGGGCAACGAGAGCGACGAGAGCGGTTCGGGGGAGCTTCACGGTGTTCTCCAGGCAGGTGCAGCTTCGATGAACGCCGTGGGCGGGAGTTTCGCGGGTTCGGTCCCGACTCCCTTCCAGACTCCCTTCACGACTTCCTTCCCGACTCCCTTCTTCAGGGGGCTAGGACTTCCACCCGTCGAAGTACGTGATGTGCTCGGGCGGTCGCCGCTCGGCGGGCTTGAACTCGTCGCCCACGGTGTAGGCCACCGGCAGCAGGCCGCACTGGGTCACGTCGTCGGGGATGCCGAGCAGCTTCGCCGCTTCGTCGGCGTGGGCCAGGTGGATGGTCGTGAGCACGCTGCCCAGGCCCCGGGAGCGGAGCGCCAGCTGGAAGCTCCAGACGGCGGGGAAGATCGAGCCGTAGAAGCCGGCCTGCATGCCGGCGGGCGCGTCGCCGGGGAGCTTGCCCTTCAGGCAGGGAATCACGTGCACCGGGACCCTCTCCAGGTTCTCGGCCAGGTACACCGCCGAGTCGAGCACCCGCGTGGTCTGGGCGTGTCCGCGCTGTGCGGCCTGCTCCTTGCCGGCGGCGAGATAGGCGCCGCCGCCGCGGCGGTACATGTCGCCGAGGGCGGCCCGCTTCTCCGGGTCGGTCACGACGAGCCAGCGCCAGCCCTGGGTGTTCGAGCCGGTGGGCGCCTGCTGGGAGAGGCGGATGCAGTCGAGGATCACCTCGCGCGGGACGTCACGCTCGAGATCGAGGCGCTTGCGCACGGCGCGGGTGGTGGAGAGGAGCTTGTCGGTGACGTCGAGATCGAAGGGCATCGGCCGAGTGTAGGTCAGGCCATCCGGGGCTGGGGCTGGGGCTGGGGCTGGGGCCGGGGCCGCGGTCGCAGCCAGGTTGCCGCCAGGGGCAGTCCCAGGGTGAGGATGCCGGCGGCCACGAGGATCGAGGTCAGGCGATCGAAGAACTTGTCCCCCGTCTCGTCGCCGAAGAGCGAGGTCGAGCTCGCGATCAGGATGATCAGGGCCGTCTTCGCCGAGGCGAAGTAGACCGCACGCGGACGATCGGAGAACTGCTCGCGGCCGATCACGAGGAGCGCCACGCCGACCAGCAGGAGCAGCAGCGTGAACTCGTGGTAGAGGGAGGTGAGGAGATAGATCCCCACCGCGGCGCTGCCGCCGATGGCCGCCCCGCCGAGCATCGGCAGGCTGGCCCTCCAGCCGGCACCGGGCTGGGCGCCGAGCGAGAGGATGACGGCGAAGAGCAGGGCCTGGAGCTGTCCGGTCCACTGCAGGGTGACGACCACCGCGAAGAGGGGCAGGAAGATGGCGGTCCGCTGGAGCGCGTAGGCGAGCCGTGCCGGGGGCGGGAGCACCGGGGGCGGCTCGGCCACCCGGGGCTGGCTCTGCGGGTCGGGGAAGAGCTCGAAGGCCAGCTGGACGAACACGAAGGAGAGCGCGGTCGCACCGAGGAAGTCGATGGCGAACTGGAACGCCTCCTGCGCGGAGATCGTCGCGATCACCGGCACCAGGAGGACGCCGAGGAGCAGCATCAGCACCAGGAAGGGTGCCGTTCCGCTCACCGCCGCCAGGAAGATGCGGAAGAGCAGGAGGCCCACCGCGAGGAAGAGCAGCGACGGGGCGTTCACGAAGAGCGCACCGACCCCCACGCCGAGGCCCAGGCCGATCGCCGAGGCGGCCATCACGCCGGCCATGGTCGCGAGGGTGGGTCGCGGAGACGGAGCACCCAGGAACACCGAGGCGAGCAGTGGCGTCACGACGGCGAGCGAGTAGTCGAGCCCGAACGCGAACGCCACCGCCAGCGTGGTGCCGGCCGCAAAGCGAAGGGTCCGGATCGCGTCGATGGGGGGCACGTGGCCTCAGTAGGCGTAGGAGAGCAGGCTCATGATGCGGATCCAGAGCCAGCCCGGGAGCCGGAGCAGGCCGCTGCCTTCGGTGTAGATGATCACGTCGGCCTGCCCGCCTTCGCGCCGCAGTCCGAGCGACTCGTCGTCCTTGAAGTGGATCACCACCGGGAAGCGCTGGGGCTCCCGCAGCCAGTCGCTCGGGTTCGAGATCGAGGGGAGCTTCCCGGCGTCGGCCGCGCGGCCCCAGTCGACCCCGAAGCCCGTGCTCGCGACCACGCCCTGGAAGATGCGGCCCGGGGCGACGTCGAGGAGGATCTCCACCGGGTCGCCGGCCTTCACCCGCCCGATCGAGTTCTCGCGCAGGTACGCCTCCACCCAGACGTCGGCCGACGAGATGAAGGTCATCAGCGGCGAGCCGGCGCTGGCGAAGCGTCCCACCTCGACGCGCACGTTGGTCACGCCGCCGTCCGTCGGCGCGCGCAGGGTTGCGTGCTCGAGGTCCCGACGCGCCTTGGCGAGCTCGGCCGAGGCCGAGCGGATGCGCGAGTTCTCGGCGCCCTGGGTTCCGAGGTTGCTCTTCGAGGTCTGCAGATCGGCCAGGGCGGCCTCGAGCTCTGCCTCGCCCTTCTCGATGCGCGACTGGGCGTTGTCCGCGCGGAACTGCGAGGCGACGCCCGCGGCCGCGAGGGTCTCCGTCCGCTTCCCATCGCGCTTCGCGGCGGCGAGCTCGGCCCGGGCCTTCGCCACGCGCGCCTCGGCCGCCGCGACGCCACCGGTGTCCGCGCCGATCGCCTCGCCGGCGCGCGCCAGCTCGGCCTCCGCCTGCTCGACCTGGAGCGTGAAGAGCTCCTTGTCGATCTCGACGAGCACGTCTCCCGCGGAGACGGCCTGATTGAGCTCGACGAGCACCGCGCTCACCGTCCCCGAGACCTCGGGCGCGATGGGGACGACGTAGCCGCTCACCCGGGCGACGCTGGTCGACGGGGTCATGCGGTCGGCCGCCAGGTACCAGGCCAGCACCACGACCACGAGCGCGATGCCGATGCGGGTGATGCGCCGGATGCGGGCCTCGGCCGCGCTCGCCTCTGCGGCCTGGGCCGCGTCCGCGGTGGCCTGGGGCTCGCTCTGGGGTTCGCTCTTCGGTTCGTTCTGGGGCTTCGGCTCGTCGCTCTCGGCCAAGGCCTACTCCTCCGCGCCGGTCTGGCTCGGCTCGAGCTGCTCGAGCCAGGTGGTGAAGAGGGTGTATGCCAGGGCCAGGACGATGGCGCCCACGAAGAGACCGATGACGCCGGTGGCCAGCATGCCCCCGATCGCGCCGAGCAGGATCACGAGCATCGGGATGTCGAGGCCGCGCCCGAGGAAGATCGGTTTCAGGAAGGTATCGCTGGCGCTCACGATCAGGCCCCACACCATGAAGATCACGGCCGGAACCGTCTCGTTGGCCGAGAAGACGTAGACCATCACGGGGCCGAGCACGACCAGCGGGGGCAGCTGCACGATCGCCAGCACGAGCACGAGGAGTGCCCACACACCCGCCGCGGGCACGCCGACGGCCAGCATGCCGACTCCCGCGAGGAGCGCCTGGATCAACGCCACGCCGAGGACGCCCTGGGCCACGCTGCGGGTCGTGGCCGTGCTCAGGTCAGCGAAGTCCGCGCCCACGTCGCCGGCCAGGCGTCGGCCGATCGAACGCGCCGTCTCGTGGCACGCCTCGGCATTCGCCATCAGCACGGCCGCGATCAGCACGGAGATCACGAAGTGCAGGATGGTCACGCCGGCGCCCGCTCCCGCCGCGAGGATGCCCCGCGCGAGACCCCGGATCTGCTCCGTGTAGCGATCGAGGGTGGCCGTCAGGTTCTGGGACGCCGCCGACCAGACCTCGTAGAGACGCTCGCCGACGATCGGCCACTCCTGGACGCCCTCTCGCGGCGGCGGCACGTGCAGGGTCCCCGCCTCGTAGGCGGCCTGGGTGGCGTGGAAGGCATCGAGGACCGAGCCGATCAGGAGCACCGTCGGAACGATCAGGAGCGCGAGCCCGGCGACGGTGAAGATCGTGAGGGCCAGCTTGCTGCGTCCTCCGAGCGCGGAGGCGAGACGCAGGTGCAGGGGATACATCGCGACGGCGATGATCATCCCCCACGCGACGGGCAGGATGAAGGGCCGCAAGACGAGGAAGCAGATGTAGGCGACGAGTGCCACGGCGCCGAGCCGGATCGCGGTGTCGATGACCCGCTTCGTGTGTTCGGTGTCCACTGCCATGGGAGCTCCCCTCGTCGCGCCCTGGGCAGAAGGTTCGGCGCGAGCCGATTGTGGCCCGCCGGCGTCGGCTTCGCACCCGCAGGGATTCCGCGTCGTCCCGCTGCCACTACCTTCCCGTGGCCTCGGAACCGGCTGTGAAGGAGAATCCCTTCGTGCGTGTGACGCCTGCCGATCCCCTCCTCGCGGCGCTCGCGATCGCCGTGGTGCTCCTCGCCGTCGGTGCGGCGCCCAAAGCCGGCTCGGAGCCGTCGGCGGCCTCCCTTCTAGAGGGAATGCCCTACTCCGGCCGCGATCGGGAGCGGCTCCTCGCCGGGCGGACCGTGATCCAGCCCCTTCGCGAGGCCGGCACCCGGGAGCTCGCCGTGGGCGCAGCCTGTCTGCTTCCCGGCCGCTCGCCGGAGGGCGTGCTCGCGGCGTTCCTCGAGGAGCGTCCGATCCTGCCCGAGGAGCACGTGGTCGAGTCGGGGGTGCTGCGCGGAGAGGTGAGCCCCGCACTCTTCGAGCCGATCCGGCTCGAGCCCAACGTGGCGGCCGAGGTCGCCCGCTACCTGAAGGCAAGGCCGGGCACCGAGCTCAACCTCTCGACCGAGGAGATCGCCGCGTTCACGGCCATCCGTCCTTCGGCCGAGACCCGACGCGACATCGAGCACGTGCACGAGCGGCTCCGCGCCTTCCTCGCGAGCCGCTACGGCGGCTATCGCGAACGCGGTCTCGACGGCATCCCCGACTACGAGCGCGCCCGAGGCAGCCGGGCGTCGCCGGCCGAGGAGCTACGCGCCTCGACCCGCGCTGCGGGCCTCGATCGGCTGGCACCGCGCTTCGAGAAGACCTGGCTCGCGTACCCGAGCGGCCTCTCGCCCGACGCCTCCGAGGCGTTCTTCTGGGCGCGCGTCGAGGTGGACGACCGGCCGGCGGTGGCCCTCGCCCACCGGCTCTCGACGAGCGAGGGGGCCGTGCGTCTCGTCGCCCAGCGGAGCTTCTACGTCTCGCACTTCTTCGACTCGGGCGAGTCGCTGGTCGCCGTCGCGACGGCCCGCGAGGGCACCCTCGTGCTCTACCAGGATCGCATCTGGCTCGACGAGGTCTCCGGCATCACGGGCCGGGTCAAGAAGACGCTCGGGCGGAAGTTCCTGGAGAGCCACGTGCGCGAGACCCTCGAGGCTCTGGGAGTCTGCCCCTAGGCGAGCTCCTGCGCCTCGAGAGCCCTTGGGCCCACTCCCGCGACCACGTGGGCGTCGATCACCACGTGCACGACGCCCGAGATGGACGCCACGCGATGCTTCAGGGCGAGCACGTCGACGGGGTCCTGGAACAGGCCCCGTAGCGAGACGACTCCCTGCAGCACGCCGACCTCGAGGTTCGTGTTCTGGAAGCGCGGCTCGCCCTTGATCACGAGCCGGACCTCCCGCTCGATGGCATCGTCGCCGGTCTCGTCGTGGGGCACGACGCGGATCTCGTTGTCCACGTCGACGACGCCGGGCGTCTGCCAGACGAGCTGCTCGGCGCGCAGCGAGTGCTCGAGGAGGTGGACGCGGCCCTGCATCACCACCTGCCCTTCGCTGACCAGACCCCTGAGCTCCGAGCCCGTGCGCTCGGCCAGCTCGGCGAGCCGCCGCTCGACCTCGGCTCCCACGGCGTCGCCGGTGGCGTCCGTCGCCGCCAGGCCCGGGGCCGGGAGCAGGAGGAGCAGGGCGAGCGCGAGGAGTCGCGGCAGCGTCTTCACGACGCCACCCGCAGCTCGGGGCCCCCGCCGCGGGCGGCGACGCCCGCCTCCGCGTGCAGGGCGTCGACCCAGTCGGCCGGCAGCCCGAGGCGGGCCGCGAGCATGTCCAGGTATGCGCGCTCGGCGGGGGTGTCGACGTCGATCGCGAGCAGCGAGGCGGCGTAGATCTCGCCGGCCTGGGCCGGGGTGCGAGCGGCGGCCACCAGCTCGGTGATGCCCACGGGGTTCTCGATCTGCTGCATGAGGAGGCTCCGCTCCGCGGGCGAGAGCTCGAGCTCGTCGATGCGGCCGCGGATCGCCTCCCACTCCTTCGGGTCGAGGCGCCCGTCGGCGTGGGCGGCCGCGATCATCGCCTGCAGCAGCACGCAGCCGTGCTCCTCGACGTCCACCGGGCCGGGCTGGGACAGCGTCGGCGGCGGCGGCGCGATGGCGGCGCCGGAGCCGCGCTTCGTCCAGGCCGCGTACGCGAGTCCGCCGAGGGCCGCGATGCCGCCCACCTTGAGTGCCTTCTTTCCGACCTTGCGGCCGGCCTTGCTGGTGAGCAGAGAGCTCGCGAGCCCACCGGCCAGGCCACCTGCGAAGCCGCTGGCCGCGCCGCTGCCGAGGATCTGGGAGAGGATTCGGTCGGTACTCATCGAGACCTCCTGTCGAGGGTTCGGGTGGGCATCCGCGCGACGTCGAGGCGCGCCGTGTTGGCCTTGGAGCGGCGGAGCAGATGATGGTCGAGCCGCCAGATCACGCGGTCCGCCGCCTCGCCGAGCGAGCTCGCGGACTCGTCGACCGTGCGGCTCTCGCCGTCGCGAAGGCGGATGTGGACCCGGCAGCGGCAGCTGTCGGACTCGCTCGTTCCCGAGAGCGTGATGTGCACGCTGGTGAGCAAGGGGGAGAAGCGAGCGAGAAAGAGACGGAGCTTCCGCTCGACGGGTCCGGCTTCGGACTCGCTCGTATCGGGGGTGCGTGTTCGGACGACCATTTTCGTTTCCCTTCCTTGTCAACCTAGGCTCGTCCGATATATCCACAAATAGGAAATGTTTCCGCGACGCATCGCCAATACCGAATCGTCGAACTCGCGCGAGGTCCGCCATGGAATGGCTCAACTACCACCACCTGCTGTACTTCTACACCGTCGCCCGCGAGGGCAGCGTGACCCGCGCTTCCGAGGTCCTCCGACTGGCGCAGCCCACGCTCAGCGGACAGATCCGGAAGCTCGAGGAGTCCCTCGACGAGAAGCTCTTCGTTCGCGACGGCCGCAACCTCGCACTCACTGAGGTCGGACAGACGGTCTACCGCTACGCGGAGGAGATCTTCTCGATCGGCGGAGAGCTGATGGACGCCCTTCGCGGGCGTCCCACCAACAGGCCGGCGCGGCTCATCGTCGGGATCTCCGACGTCGTCCCCAAGCTCGTCTGCCATCGCCTGCTGCAGACCGCTCTGGAGGCCGACGATCCCGTCCAGCTGGTGCTGCACGAAGGCAAGACGCCCGACCTCATGGCCGCGCTCGCGGTCCAGGGCTACGACATGGTGCTCACGGACGCCCCCCTCGGCCCCGAGGTCCGGGTCAAGGCGTTCAATCATCCGCTCGGCGAGTGCGGGACCGGCCTCTTCGCCACTCCGAAGCTCGCGCGCGGGCTGCGCAAGAAGTTCCCGGAGAGCCTCGACGGCGCTCCCATGATCCTTCCGACCCAGAACACGACCCTGCGTCGTTCGCTCGACCGCTGGTTCGACATGATCGAGGTGCGCCCCGAGGTGGTGGCCGAGGTCGAGGACACCGCCCTGATGAAGGTGTTCGGTCAGCATGGCTGGGGTGTCTTCGCGGCGCCGATCGTGGTCGAGGACGAGGTGCGCAAGGCCCACGGCGTCGAGCTCCTGGGAAGTACCGATGAGGTTCGCGAGCGCTTCTACGCGATCACCGTCGAGCGACGCATCACCCATCCGGCCATTGCCGCGATCGCCGAGGCGGCTCGTGCGGGCATCCTGAGCTGAGCTCCGGTCCGTCGTCACCGAGGCCGGGCCCTTCGTCAGGCCGGGAGCTCCACCGGTGAGACGAAGCCGGGGGGCTTCACGACCATGACCGAGCAGCGCACCGAGCGGATGATCGCTTCGGCCGTCTCGCCGATCAGGAATCCCGCGATCCCGACCCGTCCCATGCTGCCCATCACGAGCACGTCGATGCCGAGCTCCTCCACCAGACGCGGGAGGACGTCGGCCGCCTCACCCTTCTTCAGGTGCAGGTTCTCCGGCAGGAGTGCGATCCCGGCGGCGGCCGCCGAGCGTTCGAGGCCGGCCAGGGAGGCCTGGCGCTCCGCCTCCACGTAGCCGGCGAGGTCGCCCGCGCGCATCCGGTTGCGAAGCAGCGTCTCTCCTGCCGCACGCCAGGCCGTCACCGCGTGGAGCTCGCCGCCTCCCTGCGCCAGCGAGTCGGCGAGGCCCAGGATGTCTTCGGCGACGGCGCTTCGCACCTCGTCTCCCTCGGGATCGATGGCGGCGAGCACGCGGCGTCCCGGCCCGACGCCGCCTCGCCCCACCACCCAGACCGGGCAGGGGCACTTGCGGATCAGGTGGAGGGCCGTCGACCCGAAGAAGAGCCCCTGGGTTCGCGAGGCCCCTTCGGCCGCCTTGATCACGAGGTCGTGCTTGCGGGCGAGCACGGTCCGGACGATCTCGAGCCAGGGCGTTCCCCAGCGGACCTCGATCTCCACGGGAGCGCTCGTCTCGCCGAGGCTCGCGACGCGCGCCTGCAGGCGCTCGTGCTCGGCCTGGCGCTCGCCGAACGCCCAGGAGACGCTTGTCCGCAAGCTCCTCGAGGAGGCCGAGCACGAGCGCCTGCAGGCGCGCGTCGCGAGCCTGGGCGAGACGAGCACTCCCGTGGAGATCGAGGTCCGCTGGGGAACGCCCTGGCTCGAGATCGTCCG
>JASJCN010000060.1 GCA_030065975.1 Myxococcota bacterium | reverse complement strand
TGTTCATGTGGGGCCACATGCTGCTGGTCGGCTCCATCCTGACCGGGGAGCGCGGCTTCGACTGGCTCGCCGGCGGGCTCGAGCACATCTACGTCGCCCAGCCGACGGTGTTCGCGATCTCTGCGCTCTTCCTGCTGCACGCCGCGCTCGCCAGCCGGAAGATCCCCTCCCAGCTGCGCGAGCGGCGACGCATGCTGCGTCTCGCGAAATCCCTGCGCACGGTCCCGAAGGCTCCCCGCGGAGTCCCGGGCTTCGGTGCTCCTCACCTCGAGTCCGAGCTCTGGATCTGGCAGGTCCGAACGGGGATGGTCGTGCTCGTTCTCGGCGGAGCCCATCTGCTGCTGGTCGGCTTCGACCTCTTCTCCCCCGCGCTCGGCGAGCGCGTCGGCATCGAGGCGTCCACGTCGATGGCGCGGGTCGGTGCGGGGCTCGTCGTTCCCTACGCCCTCCTGCTCCTGTGCGTCGAGTTCCATGCCAGCGTCGGGCTGTACCGCCTCGCGATCAAATGGGGCGCCGGCGCGCGTCTGGGCCGAAAGACCCTGCACCGGATCGAGCGCGTCCTGCTCTGGAGCTTCCTCGGATTCGGACTCGTCACCCTCGTGGTGCTGGCCGGCTGGATCGATCCGCCCCTGGCCTTCCTGTTCGAGGGGGGCAACTGATGCAGGGGGTTCGAACCACCGACGTGCTCGTGATCGGAGGCGGGCTCGCAGGCGAGCGCGCCGCCATCGAGGCCGCCACCGCCGGGCTCGACGTCGTGCTCCTCTCCCTCGTTCCGCCGCGTCGCAGCCACAGCTGCGCGGCCCAGGGAGGCATGCAGGCCGCTCTCGGGAACTGCACGAAGGCCGAGGGAGACGATCCGACCCTTCACTTCGTCGACACGGTGAAGGGCTCCGACTGGGGAGCCGACCAGGAGGTGGCGCGGATCTTCGCCGACGAGGCACCCGTCGCAGTCCGCGAGCTCGCCCACTGGGGCGTGCCGTGGACGCGCGTGCGCCCCGGCCGCAACACGTACTTCGTGAAGGGCGAGCGGGTCGAGATAGAGGAGCCCGAGGACAAAGCCGGGCTCATCATGCATCGCAACTTCGGCGGGACGGCCAAGTGGAGGGCCTGCTACGCCGCCGCCGGAACGGGTCACGCGGTCCTGTACGCCGTGGACGGCGAGGTCGTGCGGCTCGGCATCGAGGTGCTCGACCGCATGGAGGCGCTCTCCCTCGTCCACGAGGGGGGCCGCTGCTTCGGGGCCGTCGTTCGCTGCCTCCGAACCGGGACGCTCGGCGCGCTGCTGGCCAAGGCGACGGTGATCGCGACCGGCGGTCACGGCCGGATCTACGGGGCGCATACGACCAACGCGACCATCAACGAGGGAACGGGCGCGGCCCTGGCACTCGCGACCGGCGTCGTCCCCCTCGGCAACATGGAGGCAGTCCAGTTCCACCCGACGGGCCTGGTTCCGAGCGGCATCCTGGTGACCGAGGGCTGCCGCGGCGACGGCGGCCACCTGCTCAACGCGCGGGGCGAGCGCTTCCTCGTCGACCTCGAGCCCGAGAAGCAGGAGCTGGCCAGCCGCGACGTCGTCTCGCGCCACATGATGCAGCAGATCAAGGACGGCCTCGGCGTCGACAGCCCGGTCGGAAGCCACCTGTGGCTCGACCTGCGGCACCTCGGAGAGAAGCACCTCGCCACCAAGCTCCGCGAGGTGAAGGACATCTGCCGGGACTTCCTGGGCATCGACCCCGCTCGCGAGCGGATTCCGGTACGGCCCACCCAGCACTACTCGATGGGCGGCATCCGGGTGAACAAGGACGGCCAGGCCTACGCCATGCAGGGGCTCTTCGCCGTCGGCGAGGCCGCGTGTTGGGACATGCACGGCTTCAACCGACTGGGCGGCAACAGCCTGGCGGAGACCGTCGTCTCCGGCCGCGTGGTCGGCCAGCGGATCGTCGAGTTCGCACGTCGCGCGAGCCTCGATGCCAGCGCCGCCCTGGCGTCGGAGTTCGCGGTCGAGGCGGAGAAGCGCGTCGCCGCGTGGCTCGCGCGGCCCTCCGGCGGGGCCTCGGTCTTCGACGTCCGGGATGCGATGGCCGAAGTGATGCTCTCGCAGGTGGGCGTGTTCCGGACGGGCCCCGAGCTCGAGCAGGCGGTCGAGGCGCTCCGCCAGCAGCAGCGACGCCTCGACTCGGCGTCCCTCCGGTACACGGGCCCGGGCCTCAACCCGGAGCTCACCTTCGCCCTGCGTCTCGAGGGCATGCTGCGCCTGGCCCGGATCACGGCCCAGGGCGCCCTCGAGCGGACCGAGAGCCGCGGTGCGCACGCAAGACTCGATCACCCCGACCGCGACGACGCCGCGTTCCTCACGCGCACGCTCGCCCGCTGGTCGGACGGTGCCGACGAGCCGAAGCTCACGAGCGAGCCGGTCGGCCTGATCGATCTGCCGCCCGGCGATCGGGGCTACGGCAAGACCACCACGCGCGAGATGAGCGTCTCGATCGAGGCGTACAACGCCGGCGTCGAGACCGCCTGGCGAGCCGAGGGATGGCTCCCGACCGCGGAGCCCGTCGGCTCGCGCCTCCCGGAGGGCGACTGGGAAGAGCGGAACCTGAGCCGGCCCACGCCGGATCGCATCGAGTAGAGGAGGCATCATGAGCGCGTCTTCGAACGAGCCCGAAGAGACCCGTCCCGCACGGAAGCTTCGCTTCGAGATCTTCCGCTACGACCCGGCGCGACCCGGGGTCGAGCCCCATCTCGACCGCTTCGAGCTGGAAGAGCAGCCCTACATGACCCTCTACATCGCGCTCAACCGCATCCGCGAGGAGCAGGACCCGAGCCTGCAGTTCGACTTCGCCTGTCGATCTGCCGTGTGCGGCTCGTGCGGGATGATGATCAACGGCCGGCCGGGGCTCGCCTGCAGCACGCTCACGGCGAAGCTCCCCGACGAGATCCGACTCCATCCCCTTCCGGCGTTCAAGCTGGTGGGAGACCTCTCCGTGGACACGGGCACCTGGTTCCGCGGCATGGCCGAGCAGGTGGAGGCCTGGGTCCACGAGCGGGCGCCCTTCGATCCGGAGGCCCCCGAAGAGCGGATGGACGACGATCTCGCCCAGGCCATCTACGAGGGCGAGCGCTGCATCGAGTGCGGCTGCTGCGTCGCCGGCTGCGGCGTGGCGAACGTGCGCCCCACCTTCGTCGGGCCGGCCGGTCTGAACCGCATCGCGCGCTTCGCGCTCGACCCGCGGGACGCGCGTGGTGAAGACGAGTGGTTCGAGCTCGTCGCGCACGAGGACGGCGTGTTCGGTTGCCTCGGCCTGATGGCGTGCCACGACGTCTGCCCGAAGGAGCTCCCGTTGCTCGACCAGTACGCCTACCTGCGCAGGAAGGTACTCGGAGCCGGTCGCTCGGACCTGCTGCAGATCGGCGGCTCCGAGGGAGACTCGGCATGAGGCGCGCCTGGATCCAGGGGGCGAGCCGGGGCATCGGACTGGCCCTCGCCTCGAACCTCGTCGATCGCGGCGACTGGCACGTGACGACCACCTGCCGGGCGGGCCGGAGCCCGGCGCTGGACGCGCTCGTCGAGCGG
The DNA here is from genome assembly GCA_030065975.1 of Myxococcota bacterium. Classification (GTDB taxonomy): domain Bacteria; phylum Myxococcota_A; class UBA9160; order UBA9160; family UBA6930; genus JASJCN01. Next base: position 20,280 of record JASJCN010000060.1, on the reverse strand, counting down.
GCCCCGGAGCGGGTCCAGCCGCTGGCCATGGACCTCGCGCGACCCGAGAGCATCGAGGCCGCGGCCGAGCAGGTCGAAGGCCCCCTGCACCTCCTCTTCAACGTGGGCGGGTTCCTGCACGAAGGCGCACAGCAGCCGGAGAAGCGCTTCGAGGCGCTCGATGGCGAGGCGCTGATGCGATCGTTCGCGGTCAACGCCGTCGGGCCGATCCTCGTGGCAAAGGCCGCTCTGCCGGCCCTGCGAAAGGCCGACGAGGCCGTGATCGCGAACCTGTCGGCGCGAGTCGGGAGCATCGCCGACAACCGGATGGGCGGCTGGTACGGCTATCGTGCCTCCAAGGCAGGCCTCAACATGCTCACCCGGACCCTCTCGATCGAGCTGCGCCGCCGTGCGCCCTCCGTTCACTGCATCGCCCTGCACCCGGGAACCGTCGACACGTCCTTGTCGCGGCCCTTCCGCGGCGGCGTCCCGATGGAGCGCCGCTTCGCCCCGGAGCAGGCGGCCGAGAAGCTCCTGCAGATCGCGCTCGAGCAGGGCCCGCGAAGCTCGGGCCGCTTCCTGGCCTGGGATGGCTCCGAGATCCCCTGGTAGCCGCGTCGCGCGGGCACTCCGCGCGACGGCCCTCGTGGCCGTCGTGCTCGCGGCGTCGATCGCAGCCGGCGCCGACGCGGGCGAGGGCCCGTACTCGCTTCGTCCGCCCAGCCGGGACGGCATCGGCAAGGTCTACATGGGCCGCGAGATCTCGCAGGTCATGGGCCACTGCGGCGCGGGCTGGCTCGAGCGCCCCGAGCGAGAGCGCGAAGAGGCACCCGAGCGGCTCGTCGAGGCGCTCGGTCTTCGCGCCGGCGACGTCGTCGCCGACATCGGCGCGGGCACGGGCTACTTCAGCTTCCGCATGGCTTCGAGGCTCACTTCGGGCCGCGTCCTCGCGGTCGACATCCAGCCCGAGATGCTGGCGATCATCGAGGCCCGCCGCCGCCGCGAGGGTGTGGCGAACGTCGAGCCGATCCGGGGCACGCCGCTGGATCCGAACCTCCCCGAGGCGGGCGTCGACGTCGTGCTGATCGTCGACGCCTACCACGAGTTCTCGCACCCGCTCGAGATGACCCAGGCGATCCGAAGGGCGCTGCGTCCCGGCGGCCGCCTCGTGCTGGTCGAGTACCGCGGCGAGGACCCGGCCGTTCCGATCAAGCCCCTCCACAAGATGACCGAGGCGCAGGCTCGCAAGGAGATCGAGGCTCAGGGCCTGCGCTTCGTACGGCGCAGCGACGTGCTGCCGATCCAGCACATCCTCGTGTTCGAGAAGCCGAAGTCCCAGGGCGAAGCCCCGCCGGACGAGGCGGTGGGTCCTCCGCGCTAGCAGTCCCCGTCCTGCACCCAGCGACCCTCGGGATCGCAGGTCATGCGGCGATCGGCCATGCAGGCGACGGCGCCCTCGGAGTAGGTCTGCCCGGCGTGGGAGCAGATCGAGGCCAGCTCGAGCCCCTCCTCCTTGGCCATGTGGCGACGCACGACGTCCTCGGGGACGTTGGCGTTGAGCGACACGCAGCCGCAGAGGGTGATCAGGGCGAGAATGGAGATGGCAACGAGGCGCATGGGCTCCTCCCAATGGATGGGTCGGGCGCGTCTGCTCTCCTCTACGAGCCAGCTCCCGGGACTTCGCCGACGGGTCCCCATCTTTCGGGATTTTCCCGTGGGGTGCGCGCCGCTCAGCCCGCAAGGCGCTCGACGAAGAAGGCCAGGATCTCGTCCCGCGCCGCGAGCGTCGGCTGGCCGGCCTCGTCGATCAGGTGGGCCGTGACCACGCTGTGCGGGCAGGCGACGTGCCTCGCGAAGAAGGGGGCCACGTCGGGATTCGCGGCCTCGTCGGGCAGCACTCGCGGGACGAAGCGGTCGCCGAGCGCTTCGGCATAGGCGGCGAAGCGCTCCGCCCGACAGAAGCGGTCCCCTTCGAAGCGGTACGCGAGCACGCGGAGACCGTCGCGCTCGAGGCGATCGCGGACGCGGGCGAGCTCCTCGGCGTCGCTCTCGACGGCGGCGGGGTCGTCGAGCGGGAGCGATGGCTGGGAGAGGACGGGTGCTACGACCGCGGGCTCGAGGGTCATCGACAACGCAAAGTTGCCGGTGAAGCACATCCCGATGGCGCCCACGCCGGGCCCGCCGCACTCCTCGTGCGCGCGTCGCGCGAGCGCCCGGAGCCAGCTCGTGACCGGGCTCGAGCCGCCTCCGGCGAGGGTGCGGAACTCGGCGCTGACGCAGGCGCGGCGGAACACCTCCGCCCCCTCGTCCGCGCGCGCGACGGCCCCGTCCCGCCCGAACAGCGACGGCAGGAACACCGTGAAGCCGGCCTCGCGCACCCAGCGGGCGAAGCGTGCGACGTGAGGACTGATGCCGGGCATCTCGCTCATCACGATCACGGCGGGGCCGCTGCCGCTCACGTGGACCCGCTTCGTGGCCTCCAAGAGGGTGATCTCGCGGGTCTCGAAGTCGTCGAGGGGATCGTCCGCATGCAAGCCGGGCTCGGGCATCGGGCACCTCCACTCCGAGCCTGGCTCGTGCGGCGCTGCGCGACGAGGGCCGGAATCGACGGCGTTCGGGCGAGAATCGCCAGGGCTAGAGCGTGGAGCGCTCGATCCGGCCGCGGAGCCGCTCCCGCTCGGCATCGCCGAGCGCCTCGAGCACGCCCTGGCGATCGTTCTCGCGCGCGAAGCGCCACTGGTCGGGCCGTTCGGGGTCGTCCGCCACCACGAAGCCGGCTTCCCGGAGCTCGGTCAGGGCGATCACCTGCAGGAAGCGGTGGGTCCCTTGCTCCGCCTCGCTCCCCAGGATCGCGAAGAGCTGCGAGAAGCTGAACGTCTCGCCGAGCACCGCACAGGCATCGAGCACCTGGCGGGTGGCCGGTCGCAGCTCCTCGAGCGCCGGCCGGCTCAGACGGCTTCCCGGCCGTAGACGCCGACCGCCGCCTGCACGCGCTCGGTGTAGTCGACGACCGGCTCGAACTCCCGCGTCAGGTGGGTCATCCAGGTGGCGGGCTGGTTGTCGATCGTTCCCGCCAACAGCCCTGCGACGGCGAAGTCGAAGCCGGTGAGCCGGTCGCCGAGGAGATAGGGATCGTCGCCGATCTTTCCGGCGAGAGCTTCCAGGTCGCGCCTCGCGAATCCCTTCTGCTCCTCGAGGCTGTGACGACCGAGCCCCTGGAGGTGGTAGGTCTTCCCGACCTCGCGACGCGCGACGGCGGGAACCACGTACTTCAACGGGAAGGGAAGGAAGCCGAAGAAGGCGGCCGGGATGTTCGGCCACCAGTCGTCGTCGAGCCAGCGGCTCGCGACCATGATCCAGTAGAGATGCTCCTCGGCCAGGCGCTGGAACGCGCGCCCCTCGCCGATCTCCCGCGGGCTCAGGTGGCCGAAGAGCCCGCCGCCCGTCTTGCGGTCGAGGTGTTCGACGATCAGCTCCGAGTCGGCCACGACCACGCCGTCGTCGACGAGGAAGGGGAGCTTGCCCTTGGGCGCCTTCCGCGGATCCGCGGTGTGCACGAGCTCGAACTCCTGCTTCAGATGGGTGAGCGCCATCTCGGACTTGAGCCCGAAGGGGCCCGTGTTCCGCAGCCCGAAGGCCGGGGGGATCACGTGAAGCTGCAGCATCGGATTCTCCTCTCTCCGGGCGGGCCGAGAGGCTACCACGGGGCTCTTGTCAGCCTGGTGGCAAGAGCCGTCCGGGTGGCGCGCCCGGTCGTCCCGCTCGGCGGCGCTAGGCTCGACGCATGGTCGAGCGACGATCTCGGATGCGCTACGCCGTCATCGGGTTGGCCACGGCCACATTGACCGCGGGCTGTGCGAGCCTCGACGAGCCGCCTCCCGAGGTCGACTGCGAGGAGCGCGAGGTCAACGAGGAGATCGCCGTGGAGTGCTGGCCTGCCAGCCGGTCCCTGCTCGAGCACTGATCGGGTCTCCTCGGCCGGTATTGATTATACTGGGCGCGATACCTGCATTAGTGCGCGGGGGCCCCAGGGATGGATCAGGATCTCGCAGAGCACGACGCGCCCGAGAGCGACGGGCGACGGCGCCGCTCCCAGCGCACGCGCGAGCACATCCTCCAGGTCCTCGCCGAGACGCTGGAAGACCCGACGGTCGACGTGAGCATCGAGCAGATCGCGGCCCGCTCGGGCTTCAGCGTGAGCACGGTGTTGCGGCTGTTTCGCGATCAGCAGGGGCTGGTGGATGCCATGCGCGAGCTCGTGCGGAGCCGCGTCATGGCCGAGCTGAATCGCGGGCCCTTCCAAGGAGATCGAGCCGAGCGGGTGGACGACGTTCTCTCGCGTCTCTCCGGCGTCTTCGAGACCATGGGGCCCGTGCTCCGGGCGATGCTGCGCCGTCGCAGGATGACCGAGTACGAAGATGCGATGCAGAACCTCGAGAAGATCGTTCGCGGCGTGGTCGGCGCGGCGCTCGATCCGAGCGAGGAGGAGCTCGAGATCCTGTCCGCGCTCCTGTCTGCCTCGTCGTGGAACCATCTGCGAAGCGTCGGATCCCAGGACCCCGAGGGCGCCGCTCGCATCCTGCGGGCCGGCGTGCTGCGCGTCCTCGGCTAGCAGGATGCTCAGACGTTCTTCAGCAGCCGGCTAGCGCCCCCGGGTCAAACGGCCCACGTCGATGAAGCGCCGGATCTTGCCCTTGCTCTTCAGTGGCGTGCCGCGGCGATCGAAGAACTCGATGCGGTTTCCGGTGCCCGTCTGGACGTTGACGATGATGTCGGAGACCACGGCCAGGTCGCGAGGCTCCGGGACGTTCTCCCACCCCTCGTACTCCTCGAAGTCCTCGTCGCTCCAGCGATGCGCGTGCCAGATGATCTTCCACAGCTCGCCCTTGCGGTCGTAGGCGAAGGAGTAGAGTGGCTCGAGCGTCTGCTTGTCGATCCAGATGTCCTTGTACTGGTAGGGGTGGTTCGGGTTCAGGGGGTCGAAGCGGATGCGCACCGCCTTGCGGAGCTCCCAGCGATCATCCGCGAAGGAGAGCCCGTAGGGGCCGAAGTTGCGGCCCTTCTGGTAGGGGTAGCCGCGGATCGTCGAGTTGATCGGCGCGATGATGTCGCGCTCCTCGTGGCAGCTCCACTCGTACTGGGGCACGACGCCGTTGAAGGAGAAGAGGTCGTCGAAGGTGAAGTCGGTGCCGGAGATCGAGTCGGTCCTCTGGGCCGAGGAGATGCGGCGCACGCGGCGGAGCGACGGCACGTAGACCCAGGTGTCGTCGTTCTTGGCGGTCTTGGGCGAGCCGTAGGACGACTTGTAGCGGTAGGAGAGGAGGGCGATGCCGCGCGCGTCGAAGGGGGCCTCCACCTCGGGGCCGGATGCCACGTAGCGCTTCTCCCCGCGGAAGAGGTCGCCGTCGTGCTCGTCGTATTGGGGCTCCGGCCGGAAGGCCAGGGAGACGCCGGCGGAGTGGCCCTGGTAGTAGAGCGGTAGCTCCTCCCCGCGGTCCCAGTACGAGTAGTAGAAGCGGGCGCGTCCGCCGGCGCCCTCCCAGCGACGCACGAAGTTCCAGGCGATCTTCACACCCGCCTCGGGGTCTTCGAGGCACTCGATGTCTTCCATCGGGAAGGGCTGGCCGGCGCGATAGTCCTCGAGCCCGTTGTCGGGCCCGAGCCGCACCTGCTCCGCGTAGCGCTTCGTCGCTTCCAGGTAGACGTCGGCCGGGGCGTAGTCGCGGAAGGAGGGCCCGATCTCCATCCGCATGCCTTCGTAGAAGAAGAAGTCGCGGTTCGACCAGAACTGCTGCGGAAGGTACGGCCGCAGCTTCTCGATCTGGTCGAGCCCCAGCACGTCGCCTTCCTGGAAGGTCGGTACGGCGGGAGCGTCCTCCTCGGCCCCGGCGACGATCGGGACGAGACAGATCAGGAGCAACGGGATGATGGGCGCCATGGGTTCTCCTCCGGTGGAGGAAATATTGACATGCGACCAATCAATTGTGTCAATTTATTTGGCGGTGCGAGCATCTGGTGCTCCGTCAGCGCCAGCGGCCGACGAGCCCCGGGGCGGCCAGGGCAGGGTGTCGCGCGTCTCCTGCGTGAAGGCGTCGGAGAATCCCGGGAAGGGCAAGGCGCCTTCCTCGCGCCAGAGCGCCACGCGTCGTTCGGCGGCGTCGATCTCGTCCTGGGCGAGGCCATCGTCCCGCGTGACGTAGGTCGTGGTGGACGGGAAGGCGAAGCCGGTGCCGGCCTCCTTCACCGCGTCCATGAAGTGCAGGTAGACGTCCTCGCGGATCGAGAGGAACTCGTTCCAGTCGCTCGTGTCGGCGTAGGCGAACACCTCGAGGTCGAGGGACGACGCCCCGAATCCGACGAAGCGCACCCGGGCCGGGTCCGGGGTGATCCTCGGATGGGCGAGCAGGACGTGGCGTAGACGCGCGAGCAGGAAGCGCAGCTGCTCCGGGGTGGTCTCGTAGCGGACGCCGATCAGCGTGTGCAGGCGCATCCGATCGCGCCGCGCGAAGTTCTCGAGGCGCAGGTTCGCGAACTCGGAGTTGGGAATGCTCACCACCGTGCGGTCGAGGGTCCGGATGCGCGTCGACCGCAGCCCGATCTCCTCCACGGTACCGGTCTGCTCGCCGTAGCGACAGAAATCCCCCACCTCGACGGGTCGGTCCGCGAACAGGTTGAGGCCCCCGAGCAGGTTCTCGAGGGACTTCTGAGCGGCCAGGGCGACGGCGATGCCGCCCACCCCGAGGCCCGCGACGGCGGCCGAGATGTTCACACCGAGGGTCCCCAGGACGCCCAGCATACCGATCGCGATCACGACGATCTTCGCGAAGCGCGCACCGGGGACCAGCGTCGGCAGGATGCTCCGGTTGCCACGCCGCTCGGCCCGGACGCGCAGGCTGAGCGCGGCCAGGTCGATCAGCCGGAAGATCAGCCAGGCGACGGCGACCACGAGTAGCAGCCGCTCCACCACGCGGAGCGTCGCCAGGAACTCGAGCGAGAGCCCGAGGGAGCGGTGGCCGAGCGCGAAGAAGATGACCGTCCAGAAGAGCCGCACGGGCCCGCCCACGTGGCGGACGATACGCACGTCGAAGGACGCGTCCCCTCGCGTGAACACGCTGCCGATCAAGCGCGTGATCGTGCCGGCCACCAGCAGTGCCAGAAGGGAGGCGGCCATGGTGAGCAAGGCCAGGGCGACCCACTTCCACGCCGAGATACCGAGGAAGGAGTGCTCGAAGAAGAAGGGCGGCAGGTGGGTCTCGAGCCAGTAGGGCTCGAAGCGCGCGTAGAGCTCGGGGATCTCTTCGACCGTGGCCGCCGAGACCTTCCAGATCCGCACGCGGTCTCCCTCGCGTGGGACCCGCTGCAGGAGGATCGGGATGCGTTCTCCGTCGGACGTGCGGATCTCACCCACCCGGTCCTGCCACGCCGGCAGACCATCGTCGGCGATGCCGGCGTTCCGGTGGGCGAGATTGACGGTGTCCACCCAGAGCTTCTGGTCGAGCACCTCCTTGAGCCAGCGCGCGAGCTCGGGGCCTCGGCCGCGCTCGGTCTGCGGGAGGCGGCGCAGGTCCAGATACTCGGCCGCCCGCTCGTAGTCGCCGGATCGCGCCGCCTGGAGGAAGCCCTCCATGGCGCCCCGCGGCGTGCCCCGATCGAGCGGGTCGGCGGGGCCGTCGAACTGGTGGTTCGCGACAGGGCTCGGCGGCGGGGCGGGGGCCGGGTCGGGCGTGTCGCCGGTCTCCGCGCCCGAGGCCAGCGGCAGCGCCGCCGAGACCCAGACGATCAGGATCCAGATGCAGGCTGTTCGATGCGACGACACGGCGAAATCCTCCAGGACCGGGCTTAGCGCACGGCATCGACGATGTGCGGCGAGCATCCGGAAAGCCGCCCCGCCATGCCACGGAGCCGGGGTAGACTCGCCGCCTCGGACCCGAAGAAGCACGAGAAAGACAGGGAGGGCAGGAGCATGAAGATCCGACGCGTGGTGACCGGCCACTCGCCCGAGGGCAAGGCGGTCTTCGCGAGCGACGAGCGGGTCGACCCGATCGTGCTCGAGAAGCTCCACGGCAACGAGTTCCACCGTCTCTGGGGCGGAGATCGGGTGTCGGTGTTCCCCGACGACGGGGCGCCGCCGGAGTGCCCCCGCTACTTCCCGCCGGTCGGGGGCTTCCGATTCGCCCTCTTCACCGTCCCGCCCGACGCGACGGAGCTGCCCCCGGGCTCGAACCCGGAGGTGGTGGCCCAGGAGGTCGAGGCCAAGCTCCCGGGCCTCGCCGAGCACATGGAGCCGGACGCGCCCGGCATGCACACCACGGACACGATCGACTTCGAGTACGTGATCTCCGGCCGGGCGGTGCTCGAGCTCGACGATGGAGCGACGGTGGAGCTCGGCCCGGGCGACACGGTGGTGCAGAACGGGACGCGTCACGCGTGGCGCAACCCGTACTCGGAGCCGTGTCGCATGGTCGTGTTCCTCGTCGGGGCCGAGCGCAAGGGCTGAGCCGCGGCGGCAAAGGCCTCGCGCCCGTCGTATCCTCGCCGAGGGGGCCAGGAGGCGGCGATGAGTTCCGACTGGCAGCGTCTGGTACACGGGGTGCCCATCTTCGGCGGGCTCTCACCGGAGACCCTGGCCCAGCTCGTCGACCGGGCGACGCCCCACGTCGCCACCATCGGCAGCTACTTCATGCGCGAGGGGGACACCGGGACGTCGGTCTTCGTGCTCGAGAGGGGGCGAGCCGCGGTCCTCAAGAACCGGGACGGGCAGGAGCATCTCCTCGGCCACCTCGGCGTCGGCGACTGCTTCGGCGAGGTGGCGCTGCTCGACTTCGGGCCCCGCAGCGCGTCGGTTCGCGCGGAGAAGCCGTGCTCGGCCATCGAGATCCGTCCCTCGGACCTGCTGGAGGTCGCCAAGCGGGACATGGAGCAGTTCGCCATCCTGCACATGAACCTGGCGCGCGAGCTGAGCCGAAGGCTCCGCCAGGCCGACGACCGGGCCTTCGATTGGTGGGTCGGCGGCCGTCCCGAGGCGCCGGCCTACGACTTCCACGTCAACTAGGCGGCGATCCTAGGCGGGCTCGAGCGGCGGCAGGCCGAGCACCTCGTTGTAGGTCTGGTGGTAGTGGTGCAGCGTCGGCTCGTTGCGCCCGAAGAGGAACTCCTTCTGGAGCCCCGACTCGGCGCTGCGCTGGGAGAGCGAGGCCGCCGCGTAGTCCTCGTCGCGGATGATCGCGGCGAAGCTCTCGAAGAACTCCTGGGGCGTCCCCTCGGCCTCGGGGCTGTCGAGCTGCTCGGGGTCGAAGTAGAAGCCCACGTGGGAGATCGAGCGCCCGATCTCCTCCGGGTGCGGCCTCACCCGCACGATCGTCAGCGAGTGACGGCCCACGTTGAAGATCACGTTGGGGAAGAGGTAGTAGACGGGGAAGGCGCCCTCGCGGATGTTCCACTGGTTCTCCGGGCGGTGGCGCATCTGGTCGATCTCGCGAACGCACAGGATCATGCGGTGGTTGCGCTCCCAGTGGTCGAAGCCCTGGACGTTGCCGTGGAAGATCGGGAACAGCGTGTTCCGGTGCAGGGACGGGAAGTGGTAGGTCTCGCCGAAGGTGTCGATCGCGAGCTTCCAGTTGAGCGGCATGTCGTAGACGTCGGAGCCGACGTTCACGTAGTGGTCGAAGCCCCAGCTGTCGAAGTCGGGGCCGATGCCCTCGAGCACGGATCGTGTGTCGATCACGCCCTCGGGCTCGGGGTGGACGAGCAGCACGCCGTGCTTCTCCACCGCGGGAAGCTCGATCAGGCCGTGGCAGCTCTTGTCGATCTCGCCGAAGTGGTCGGCCTTGGGGATCGACACCAGCTCTCCCTCGCTCGAGTAGGTCCAGGCATGGAAGGGGCAGACGAAGCGCTTGCGACGCCCCCGGGCCTCGCTCTCGATCTGCACGCCGCGGTGGCGGCAGGAGTTGAGGAAGGCGCGGAAACGACCCGACTCGTCTCGCGTCGCGAGGATCCTGGCTCCCCACTCCTCGAGCGTGAGGAACGAGCCCTTCTCGGGCAGGTCTCCACTCATCCCGATCATCTGCGGGTGCTTGCGGAAGAACAGCTCCCGCTCCCGGGCCGCGCGCTCCGGGCAGGTGTAGGCGCTGGCCGGATTGCGCAGCACCGTGCCGGCGTCGAGGTTGGTACCGGTGTCGAGCTGATGGATCAGCTGCTTGAGGAGTCGGACCTGTTCGTCGTGCTTCACGAGGGTTCTCCCGTGGCTCGGGGTTCGATGCGGTAGGCGCGCTCGAAGCGGTCGAAGACGTCGGCGACCAGCTGGTCGGGCGGGAGCTCGGCGAAGATCCGGCCCGAGAGCTCGAGGGACATCACGCCGTGGAGCGAGGCCCAGAAGGAGAACGCGAGCCGCTTCGGGTCTCCGTCGAGCCGGCCGGCGCGCCCCGTGAGCTCGAAGGCCTCGAGCAGCATCTCCCACGAGCGGGCCACGGGCTCGAGGTAGAGCTCGACCGTCCGCTCCTGCCGGTCGTCCTTGCGCAGGTCGAACATGACCCGATACGCGTGAGGGTGGCTTCGGGCGAACGCCACGTAGCTCCGGCCCTGGGCCCGGATCCCCTCCCAGCCGCCGAGCGCCTCGGAGCGGCCGACCTCCTGCGCCGCGCAGAGGTCCTCGAATGCCCGCGCGCAGACGGCTTCGAAGATGTCCGCCTTGTTGCGGAAGTAGCGGTAGGGGGTGGCCGGGCTGCAGTCGAGCTCGCTGCCGAGGGCCCTCAGGGTGAAGCCGGCGTAGCCCCGCTCGGCGAACAGGCGCAGGGCCGCGTCGCACAGGCGCTCGCGGAACTCGTGGATCTCGTCGGGGTGGAGGGCGGGTCGGCCCATGGCTTTTAGTGAACAACAAAAAATAAACGACGTCAATGAAAAATCGGCGGGGCTCCGGCTGGAAGGGCTCCATTGGCCTCGGCGCTGGAGCGGACGTCAGCGCCGGAGTGGCCGCTCGCGCCACGCGGCGAGCAGGGCCGGGAGGTCCCGATGGTTGTCGGCCACGGCATCGGCCTCGGGATGGGGCTCGCCCGCATCGTCGTGGGCCGATGCGAGACGGATGCTCCCCATGCCGACGCCGCGAGCGCCCGCGACGTCGGTGCGCAGCAGGTCTCCCACGTGGACGGCGTCGGCGGGGTCGACGGAGAGCGCCTGCAGCGCCGTCCGGAAGATCCGCGGGTCGGGCTTCGGGATGCCGGCCTCGTCCGAGAAGACCTCGACGTCGAGGGAGGAGAGGAGGCCCACGCGGTCCAGGTGCTTCCGCACCACGCGTCCCGGCGTGAGGCCGGTGTCGCAGACGAGGGCCATGCGGACGCCCGCGTCCGCCAGGGTCTCGAGGGTCTCGCGGGCGCCGTCCAGAGCCACGACCTGCCCGGTGTGCGAGGCCTCCTGGAAGCGGGCCGTCAGGTGTTCGACCACCGCTTCGGGCAGCGGAAGGCGGAGGTGCTCGAGGCTCCAGCGCGCGACCTCGCGCGCACCCGAGACGACCCCTTCGCGCCAGAGCTCCATGTGCTTCAGCCACGCGGCGTCGAACGCCTCGGCCACGAGCGCGCGCTCGAGCCGGGCGCCATCCTCTTCGACGGCCGCACACAGGGCATCCACGCGCAGGGCGTGGGCCTTCGGCCAGTCGCGCTCGGTGAGGAGCGTGTTCCAGCAGTCGAAGGTGACGGCGGCCGGAAAGCCCGATCGCGCGGGCTCCGAGGTGCGGCGCGAGGGGCGCAGCGCGGCCTCGACGATCGTGACTCCGACGGACACCGGCGCATCGGTGTCGACGAGCAGGTGCCTTCCCGGCTCCTCACCGGACACGGCCTCGAAGGGCCCTCCCAGCCGCCGGGCGATCTCGGCCCAGTCGCCCGTGGCCACCCCGTCTCGCGCGTCGCGGGCCGCAAGACGCTCGGCGACCCGCTCGGGGGACGCGATGCAGCTGCACAGCAGGAGGGTGGCGCCTTCCTCGAGGGCCAGCTCGGCGAAGCGATCCCGGTAGCGCCGGAAGGCCGAGCACGAGTCGATGATGCAGCTCCGGCCGCTCTTCAGCACGTCGCGCGCCCGAAGCAGGAGCGCCGCGAGGGCCCGCTGGTCGAACTCCTTCGACCAGGCCCGCTCGAGAACGGCCTTCGGACCGGCCACATCCGCCACCGGCTCGAGGACCGCGGCGCGGACCTTGTCGGCCACGATGCGCGGCGCTCCCAGACGCCGGACCAGGGCCTTGGCCAGGGTGCTCTTGCCCGTCGCCACGCCTCCGACCGTGACGATCAAGGCGTTGGCGCCATCGGGGCGAGAGCTGCGGAGCCAGGGGTCCACCCATTGGCGCGCGGCCGTGGGCTCGGCGCTGGCTCCCTCGAGCGCCGCCAACAGCTCGAGCCCGTCGATCACGCGATACAGGCCGTAGTCGTCGCTGCGAAGCGCGTAGGCGGCGAGCAGGATCTCGGCCGGCTCGTCGCCGAGGAAGGCGCGCACTGCGGCCGAGAGGCAGGCCAGCGGCGCCGCCACGTCCGTGCCTCCCGAGGCCGGTGCCGTCACGTCGAGGGTCGCGACGCGTCCGCGGACGTGGATGGCGCGCGGCGGCACCTGTCCCGCCACGTCGCGGACCCGGCCGCGCGCATGCCGTTCGAGCATGCGGGGCAGGCTCTCGACGAGGGCGCCCTGGACCCGCTCCTCGAGCGAGCGGCAGACCGCATCGGGCAGGCTCCCCCGCGCGCGAATCTCGGAGAGCGCGCGGCGCGCCAGCTCGAGGAGCGCCGTCGGCTCCCCGCCCCGATCCGGGCACGGTGCAGCCGCCGCGTGTCGATCCGCCAGCTCGCGTGCGATGGCGCGCAGATGTCTCGGCTTGAGGCGCCCCTCCTCGATGCGCACGTCGAGCCGATCCGCGTCCATGCCGGTCCGCCCTTCGGCTATCCGAACTTCATCTCGAAGAAGCAGAGCTTGTTGCCGTCGGGATCGCGCACGTAGGCGCCGTAGAAGACGGGGAGCCGCTCCCCGGGCGGGCCCTCGTCCGTGGCGCCGAGCTCGATGGCCTTGGCGTAGAGCTTGTCGACGCCCTCCCGCGAGCCGCCCGGGATCGCCACCATGTTTCCGTTGCCGCGGTGGTGGGGCTGCTCGTCGTAGGGGATGCAGACGGCCAGCATCGCGGCGTCGGTCGAGGTTCCGTAGAACTTGATGCGGTCCATGCCGAAGAGCTGCTTCGCGCCGACCTCTGCGAGCAGTGCGTCGTAGAAGGCGACGGCGCGGTCCATGTCGCTGGTTCCAATCGTGGCGTATCCGAGCATCGGGAGATCTCCTTCGAATGGGGTTCGAGTGGGCTTCCTGGGCCTCCAGGGCCCCGAGAGGGGCGCGCGTCAGGAGCGCTGGGGACGAAAACGGGGAATCGCGAGGTCGGCGCTCATGTCCTCCCACACGAGCTCGACCGGCATGCCGATCTCGACCGCGTCGGGCTCCACCTCGACGAGGTTCGAGATCAGGCGCACGCCGTCGGCGCCCTCGAGGGCGATCACCGCGATCAAGAAGGGCAGCTCCTGGCTCGCGGCGATGGGGCGGTGCACGGTCGTGAAGGTGAACACCTCGCCTCGTCCTGAGACCTCGTGCCACTCGGGCACGTCCGAGCGGCACTCCGAGCAGACCGGCGAGGGCGGCAGCTGCATGTGTCCGCAGGCCGTGCAGCGCTGCACCACCAGGCGATGCTCGGCCGCCGCCTCCCAGAAGGGCAGGGTGATGGCATTGGCCAGGGGGGGCGGCATGCCGTCGGGAAAGAAGCGCTCGCTCACGGGCGCCCCAGCACGAGCGCGCTCGACGGGACGCAGGCGGCGCTCGTCACCAGGCAGACCGCCGCGTCCTCGACCGGGCTCGTCGACTCGCCACGCAGGGAGCGCACGCCTTCCACCACGTGGTTGAGGCCATGGATGTACGCCTCCGAGAGGCTCCCGCCGTGGGTGTTGGTCGGCAGGCTTCCACCCTTCCAGGAGAGCGCCCCGCTCTCGACGAAGGGCCCGCCCTCGCCGCGCTTGCAGAAACCGTAATCCTCGAGCTGCATCAGCACGCAGCCCGTGAAGTGGTCGTAGATCTGGGCCACGTCCACGTCGGAAGGCCCGATGCCGGCCTTGCCCCACAGGCGGTTCGCCAGGTCCTCGGTGCCGCCCGTGGCGTACAGTTCGTCGGGGATGCTCGCATTGGTGAAGTGCCCGAAGGCGTAGCCCTTCGGCGCGCCCTGCTCGCTGGCGAGGATCTCGACGGCGGGCTTGGCGAGGTCGCGTGCCCGCTCGGCATGGGTCACCACGACGGCGCAGGCCCCGTCGCTCTCGAGGCAGCAATCGAAGAGCCGATGGGGGTCCGCGATCATCGCGGACGCCTGATGGTCCTCGAGGCTCATGGGGCGGCCGCCCATCACGGCGCGCGGATTGCGGCTCGCGTGCTCGCGGAAGGTCACCGCGATGTGTCCGAGCTGCTCGCTCGTGGTTCCGTAGAGATGCATGTGGCGCCGGGTCGGAAGGGCATAGGCCGCGGCCGCCATCAGGAGGCCGTAGGGCATGGCGAAGCCCATCGAGGCGAGCAGCAGCGAGTCCGCCTGCTTCACGGTGGGCGGCTCGGGATCCGGAGGCGCCGCCGCGTCGCGTCCCGCGGCGCCGAAGCGGAAGAACTGGCCCTGGCACAGGGAGCGGTACACCACCACCACCTCGGCCTGCCCGGTCTCCACCGCCATCGCCGCATTGGCGACCGCCGCGCAGCCTCCGCCGCCGCCCGGCATCCACACCATGTTGCCGAAGCGCAGCGCGGGCAGCCCGAGCTCCGCCGCGAGGAAGACCGCCTCGTTGCGGTCCTCGGCGAAGGAGGCCAGACCGTCCACGTCGTCCATGGAGAGCCCCGCGTCGTCCACTGCGCGCTGGATCGCCTGGCAGGCGAGGGCGTGCTCGGTCACGTCCCCGATCCGGCCCCACCGCGCGTAGGCGGACTCGCCGACGCCCACGATGTGCGCCTTGCGAAGGCTCAACGCGGAACCGTGAGGTGCACGCTGCCCGTGGCGTGGTCGCCCAGGTCGTTGGCCAGCCGCACCCGGACCTCGACCCGGCAGTCGTCTGCGTCGGGCGTCACCGCGGCCACCTCGCCGCTGAAGCGGAGCGCCTGGCCCGGTATGGCCGGGGCACCCAGGCGGATCGCGATCTTTCGCACCATGGCCTCGGGCCCCGCCCAGTCCGTCACGAAGCGCGAGACGTAGCCGTTGGTCGTCAGGATGTTCATGAAGATGTCGGGGGCGCCCTGGCCCTTGGCGAAGACGGGATCGTGGTGCGCGGGCATGAAGTCGCGCGAGGCGATGGCGCCAGCCACGATCCGCGTGGACGTGAGCGGGAGCTCGAAGGGCGGGAGCTCGTCGCCCACCCGGATGTCCGCACCGCGCAGGGAGGCCTTCACGACAGGCCCTCGATCGTCGACGGATCGAACTTGAAGATGCGGAAGAGCTGTCGTCCCACGACTTCGCCCGCGCCGTCGGTGTAGGTCGTGATCCAGGTGAGGAAGTAGCCGAGCCCGAGGGAGGTCTTCTTGCGGTTCGAGATCGACTCGACCGCGGTCGACGTATGCAGGAGATCGCCGGGCCGCAGGTAGCGCTCGAACTCGAGCTCCGAGTTGGTCGCGAGGGTGCCGACGTAGCCCGCCTCGTCCAGCGCGACGATCGGGTTGTCGCGGCTGATCTCGACGGGTGAGCCGCCGCGCTCGGCGATGCCCTCGATCAGGGGTCGCGCCATGGACCAGGTCTGGAGCATCGCCGGGGGCGCGACGATTCCGCCGAAGCGCGTCTTCGCGGCGGCCTCCTCGTCGAGGTACACCGGGTTGTGGTCCTCGAGCGCGTCGACCCAGTGGCGGATCATCGGGACGTTGACGGGGTCGGGCGCCACGGTGGGCGGGGCCATCGGCTCGCCGACCCACGCCTCGAGCCGCTCCCGCAGCTCGTCCGCCTCCTCCATCTCCGCGCTCATCCGCTCCTCGCTCCGCAAGGCGGCAATCATATCCCCACCCCGAGGCTCCCGGCCACGCCTCGGGCCTCCCGGCGGGCCCTGCCAGGGGCGCTAGGGTCCGGCTGCGCCTGCCGAGAGGTTCCCATGCCCAAACCCCAGAGGTCGGTCTTCCGAGGCGTGCTCGCCGTGGGCGTGCTCCTGCTTCTGGTCGGTGCGTGGCCCCGCTCCGGGCCCGCTTTGGAGGGGGAGCTCCTCGCGAGCGCGCTCGGTCCGGCGCCCCGCACCGAGAAGGGACGCTTCACCAACGGCGTGGGAGAGATCTCCCATGGCGGCTTCGGGGTGCGCTTCCCCTTCTTCATGCGCCGCATCGCGGGCGCCTTCGGCAGCCGGCCGGGCGCGCCCGAGCGGGTCGAGAACGACGGCGCGTTCCTGCGGGAGAACGCCCTCCACAGCACGCCCACCGTCACCTGGGTCGGCCACGCGACGCTGCTGGTCCAGATGGACCACGTGACCTTCCTGACCGATCCGATCTGGTCGAAGACGGCGAGTCCGGTCTCCTTCGTCGGGCCGAAGCGCTTCGTGCCGCCGGGGCTCGCCATCGAGGATCTGCCGCACATCGACTTCGTGGTCGTGTCCCACAACCACTACGACCACCTGCACCTGGGCTCGCTCGAGACCCTGGCCGAGCGCAGCCCGGAGACGCGCTTCTTCGTTCCCCTGGGCAACGCCGGGCTGCTCCGCAAGAACGGCATCGAGAACGTCACCGAGCTCGACTGGGGCGAGTCGCGCGAGGTGGAGGGCGTCGAAGTGTTCTGTCTCCCGACCCAGCACTGGAGCAAGCGCAGCATCGCGGACGACAACGCCGCGCTGTGGTCGTCGTGGGCGGTCGTGGGCCCCGAGCGACGCTTCTACTTCGCAGGCGATACGGGCTACTTCGACGGCTTCGCGCGGATCGCCGAGGCATTCGGCTCCTTCGACCTGGCCGCCGTCCCCATCGGCGCGTACGAGCCGGTGGCGATGATGCGCGCCTCGCACCTCGATCCGGAGGAGGCCGTGACCGCCGCGCTCGACCTGCGCGCCGAGCGGGCCATAGCGATCCACTTCGGGACCTTCGATCTCTCCGACGAGCCCCTCGACGAGCCGCCTCGCCGCTTCCTCGAGGCGGCCCGGGCCCAGGGGCTCGAGCAGGCCTGGGTGCTCGAGGTCGGCGAGACGCGCGCGTTCTAGGCCTCTAACGGGCGGCCCGGGCGCGCGCGGGGAAGCGCTCGAGGAGCGCCGGCAGCACCACCAGGTTGCAGACGAGCATCCAGCACAGCCCCACGGTGAGCAGGATGCCGAGGCTGGCCATGCCGCGGTGGGAGGAGAGGGCCAGCGCCCCGAAGCTCACGATCGTCGTGATCGCGCTGAACAGGACGGCGCGCGCCGTCGTGCTTCCGACCATGTCGCGTCCGCCGGCCTCGCCCGCGCTCGCCCGGTGCACCAGGTGGATGCCGGAGTCCGCGCCGATCCCGAGCAGCAGCGGCACCACGATGATGTTCACGAAGTTGAACGAGAGCCCGAGGGCGACCATCCCCGCGACCGTCAGGAGGGCTCCCAGAAGGAGCGGCGCCAGCACCAGTGCCGTTTCGCGAAAGCGCTGCCACAGGACGACGAGGTAGACCGTGATCAGCACGAGGGCGGAGATCAATGCCTGTCGGAACGAGGACACGGTGGCGTCGCCGAAGCCCACGAGGTTGACGGCCATCCCCGTGGCCGAGGGCTCCGCCTCGACGACCTGATGGACGAATCGCGTGAGGGCGTTGCGCTCCCGCAGGTCCTCGGCCGGGTAGATCTGCACGCGGATGCGACCGTCCGGCGCGATCATGCGGCGTACGAGCTCCTGGGGCAGGTCGTCGAGCGTGATCTCGTCGGGCTCGAGCGCTCGCCGGAGCCGCTCGATGTGCCGGGGCATGGGCTCGAGCAGCACCGCTTCGAGCTCCGCCAGGCGCGCGCCGTCCGGATCGGGCGCGTCGAGGAACGCCTGGAGCTCGGCTTCCAGGCGGGCGACGCTGCGCGAGAGGTCGGGCGCGAGGCCGCCGTCGGCGCGCTCCGCGAGCAGCTCTGCCAGCCGGCGCAGCGCCTCGCGCTCCTCGGCGAGGCTCGGGGCGGGCTTTCGGGCGACGTCGGTCGGCTGGAGCATGAAGGCGATGTCCGCCAGCACCTCCCGCTTCTCGTCCTGGTCCTCGGGGACGTAGTCGGTGAGGGTGATCGCGTTGGACACCAGGTCGAGCTCGGCCATGCGCTTCGCGAGCTCGTCGGCGGCCTCGAAGTCGGGCGCCAGCACGTTGGCGAACCAGGGCGAGGCCTCCTCGCGCCCGCCCAGGAGCTCCTCGAAGGTCTGCACCGACTCGGTGCCGGGGTCGCGGAGGAGCACGTTGTTCGGGTCGAAGCGGGCGAAGGGCAGGGTGGCGGCGGCGGCGATCGCCAGAGCCGCGGCCGCGCGGCGCACCCATGCGGGATGGCGAGCGAGCCGGTCGAACGCCCGCTGCTCGAGCGCGAAGGCGCCCGGGCCGGCCTTCTGGGTCTCGACGCGAAGCCAGGACGACAGCAGGGCCGGGAACAGCGTGGTCGTCAGGAAGAGCACGATGAACATGCCGCTCCCTGCGATCAGTCCGAGCTCCGCGACCCCCGAGTAGTAGGTCGGCACGAAGACGTAGAAGCCGGTGGCCGTGGTGAGCGTGCAGATCACCAGCGAGCTTCCCACCTGGCGGAGGGAATCCTGCATCGCCTCGCCGTCGTCCATGCCGTCGTGGCGCGAGGCTGCGTAGTGCATGCCGAGGTGGATCGTGAAGTCCACGCCGAGGCCGATGAACAGGATGGCGAACGACAGGGAGATCACGTTCAGGTTGCCGACCGTCGCCGCGGCGAAGGCGCCGGTCCAGACGAGGCCGACGACCAGGGTCGCCGTCGCCGCCACCACCATGCGGAAGGAGCGGAAGGCCCGGGTCAGCACCCCCATCACGAAGAGGAAGCAGATGACGCCGCCGACCCCGATGTCGAAGAGCAGCCCGAGGATCTCGTCGTGGTTGAGGATCGGGTTGCCCGTGAGGCGCATCTCGACGCCCCGCTCGGGCCCGAAGCCGAGTGACACCGCGGTCTCGCGCAGCTGCTCCGCCGCCCGGCCGGCATCGAAGAGCGAGTTGGGGTCGATGTCGGCCTCCACCAGCAGCACCCGCTGGGTGGAGCCCGAGGCGTCGCCCAGGAGCAGGTCCTCCCAGGAGACGGGAACGGGGTGCTCCTCTCGCACCTCGCGGATCGCGTAGCTGATGCGATCGAGGACGCCCGACCAGCGCAGGTCGTCGCTGCCGTCGAGCGCCCGCTCGTCGAGTCCGAGCTCCACCAGCCGGCTCAGGTTCATGAGGCTGGCATCGCGTTCGAGCTCGGCGATCAGGGGCTGGGCGCGGGTGAGCTCCTCCGACAGCTCGTCGAGCTCGTCGAGGCTCAGGTAGAGCAGCCCGTTGTGGGCGAAGAAGTCGCCGCCGCCCGGGACGTAGACGTCGCGGTAGGTCTCGGGCCGGGCCTCGAGGGCGCGTTGCAGCTCCTCGATCGCGTCGCGCGCCTGATCGGGCGTGCGCGCATCGATGACCACGATGATCGCCTCGTTGAGCACCGGGAAGAGCTTGGAGAAGGCCTCCAGCGCGATGCGCGAGGGCGTCTCGGGGTGGATGACGCGGACCGTGTCGACGTTGACGCCGAGGTTCAGGGCTGCGTAGCCACCGAGGGGCAGGGTGAGGGCTACGAGGGCGGCGCACACGAGGGAGGCGCGCCGCCGCACCCAGGCATCCCAGCGCGAGAGGACGCGGAAGATCCCGGCGTCCACGCGCTGCTTCGGTGACATCCGGCGGATCGTAGCCACTGCGCAGCGACACCGCGTCGCGTCAGATGACGAAACCAGGAAGGCCCCGGCCGGCTCCCGTGGGGAGTATGCTGGGAACGCCTCGTCGTTGCGGAGGATCGCCATGGCCCCGAGCGGACCCCTCGTCGAACCCATCGTGGTGGTCGGTGGCGGTCCCGCGGGTGCCGCCCTCGCGTGGATCCTGGCCTCGCGCGAGGTCCCGGTCGTCTTGATCGAGCGGCAGCGCGACTTCGAGCGGGAGTTCCGCGGCGAGGTCATGATGCCGAGCGGCCTCGAGGTGCTAGCCGAGATCGGCGTCGAGCTGGCGACGATCCCCCACCAGGTCCCCACGCACGGGGTGCTCTTCTTCGGTCGCCACAAGAGCCTCGATCGCGAGGTGTCGCCCGACTGGTTCCGTGGGGGCGCGCCGCCGACCACCGTCTCGCAGCCCCACCTGCTCGAACGGCT
>JASJCN010000059.1 GCA_030065975.1 Myxococcota bacterium | reverse complement strand
TCGGCCTTGACCAGCCAGAGGTAGTGGAGGAGCGCCAGGCCGATGGCCAGGTAGGTCAGGCGGTGCAGGCTCACCCAGCGCCGGCCCAGACGCCGCTGCCACGAGCGGGTCGAGGTGACCGCCAGGGGCAGCAGGCTGCAGAAGGCCGCGAAGCCGGCCGTGATGTAGGGACGCTCCAGGACGTCCTCGGCCAGGTAGGAGAAGTCGAAGCCCAGATCGAGGGCCAGATACACCGAGAAGTGGCCCACGACGTAGCCAAAAGCCAGCAGTCCGAAGGTCCGCCGGTAGGGCGCGAGCGCGGGCCAGCCGAGGAGCCGCCGCAGGGGCGTGACCGCCAGCGAGAGGATCAGGAAGCGTAGACCCCACTCTCCGGTCACGTGGGTCAGGGTCTCGACCGGGTTGGGGCCGAGTCCGCCGAACGGGGCCTGGACGATCACGGCGATCGCCGGCAGCAGGCCGATCCCGACCACCGCCGCATGGATCCATCTGCGGCGGTCGGGGTCCACGGCCATTCAGAAATGCTTACGCAGATCCATCCCGCGGTACAGGCTCGCCACCTCCTCCGCGTACCCGTTGAAGGGGAGCGTCGGACGCTTGCTCCACTCGCCGATGCGGCGCTCCCGCGCCTGACTCCAGCGCGGGTGCGAGACGTCGGGGTTCACGTTCGCGTAGAAGCCGTACTCGGACGGAGCCTGCAGGCTCCAGCTGGTGGGCGGCGGATCGGCCTGCAGTCGGATCGTCACGATCGACTTGATGCTCTTGAACCCGTACTTCCAGGGCACCACCAGTCGCAGCGGCGCGCCGTTCTGGTTCGGCAGCACGCGGCCGTACATGCCGACGGCGAGGATCGTGAGCGGGTGCATCGCCTCGTCCATGCGGAGCCCTTCCCGGTAGGGCCAGTCGAGGATGCTGCGTCGCTGACCGGGCATCTGCTCGGGATCGACGAGGGTCTCGAACGCGACATACTTCGCCTTCGACGTCGGCTCGAAGCGCGAGAGCAAGGCACCGAGGGGGATGCCGACCCACGGGATCACCATCGACCACGCCTCGACGCAGCGCAGACGGTAGATGCGCTCCTCGAGCGGATGCGGAGCCATCAGGTCCTCGATGGGAACCGGGCCCGGCCTGGCCACCTCCCCTTCGATCGAGACCGACCAGGGGCGCGTCCGCAGGCTGCCGGCGCGCCGAGCGGGATCGCGCTTGTCCGTGCCGAACTCGTAGAAGTTGTTGTAGGAGGTGGCGTCCTCCCACGAGGTCTGGGCCTCCTCGGTGCGAAACTCGCGGGGGGCGGGCCGGATCTCGCCCAGCTCCGAAGCCGCGCTAGCGGCGGCCACCGGCGGGAGCGCCTCGGGGCCGCCCGATGCCGGAGTCGCGGGACCGCTGCTCTCGGCCTCGGCGCAGCCGGGCAGTGCGGCGGCGGCGCCCAGGACGGCGGCCCCTCGCAGCAGCTCGCGCCGCCGCAGGAAGGTCGACTCGGGCGTCACCTCGCGTTCGGGAAGATTCGGGATCCGGCTCATGGGCTCTCCAGGGCAAGGGCTCGGCGCTGCGAACGCACGTTGCGCAGACGCCTCTCAAAGGTTCTAGACTGGGCTCGGCCGGGTGCAACGCTGCGCGCCGACCGGACGAGAGAAAAGGGGAAACGAAATGGGATTCCTGAAGCCGCTCGACGGGACGATCTACGCGCTGGCCCGCATCCTGACCGGCCTGCTGTTCCTGCAGCATGGCCTGCAGAAGATCTTCGGGCTGTTCGGAGGCCCGCCGGCCGAGGCCCCCGCCTTCATCGTCTACGGCGCGGGCGGGATCGAGCTGGTCGGTGCCCTCCTGGTCGCGATCGGGCTCTTCACCGCGCCCGCTGCGTTCATCTGCTCGGGCACCATGGCCGTCGCCTACTTCCTGGGTCACGTCGCGCCGAACCCGGCCAACGTGTTCCTTCCCATCCTCAACGGGGGCGAGCTCTCGATCCTCTTCTGCTGGATGTTCCTCCTGATCGCGGTCCGGGGATCCGGCCAGTGGAGTGTGGACGCCTTGCGCGGGGCGGATGCGTAGACGTCCGAGCCTCCGGGCCGGGTTCGGCTCGTGGATCATCGCTGTCGGTTGGCTCGGCCTGCTCGGCCTCCTCGGTTGCTCGGAGTCCGCTTCGCGCACGGGGGAAGCCGGCCCGATGTCCCTGGAGACGTCTCCAGAAGCGGCGGGCGCTGCCGAGAGCGAGCGCGAGCGGATCCTCGGTCCCTTCCTGTACGCCCACTGGGACTTTCCGGTTCCGCCCCAGGGCGAGCCGCCGGAAGGATTCTCGGACCTCGAGGCGTCGATCCAGCCGGCGGCCTGTGCCGGCTGCCATCCCAAGCAGTTCAGCGAGTGGTCGACCTCCTTGCATGCCGGGGCCTTCTCCCCGGGATTTGCCGGCCAGCTGATCGAGGGCGGCCTCGCGCGCGCGCCCGCCCTGCGCCAGTGCCAGACGTGTCACGCTCCCCTGGCCGAGCAGCAGCCGGTGCTCCACAGCGGGGAGCCCTCCCGCCACTTCGACGCGTCGCTGCGGCAGCAGGGCCTCGTCTGCGCCGTCTGCCACGTCCGCGCCCACCAGCGCTTCGGCCCGCCGCGGCGCGAAGGCGTCCCGCCCCCACCCGAGCCCGTCCCCCACGGCGGCTTCGAGGTCCGGCCCGAGTACCAGGAGAGCCGCTTCTGCTCGCCCTGCCACCAGTTCTTCGACGACGAGGGACCCAACGGCAAGAGCGTGGAGAACACCTACAAGGAGTGGGAGGCGAGCCCCCACGCGGCCGAGGGCAAGACCTGCCAGTCGTGCCACATGCCCGACCGCGCCCACCTGTGGCGGGGCATCCACGATCCCGACACCGTGCGCGACGCCGTCGACATCCGCTTCGAGCCGATCGGCTCCCAGGACGGGGACAGGGTGCACGCCCGGCTCACCCTCGAGAGCCGTGAGATCGGTCACATGTTCCCGACGTACGTGACGCCTCGCGTGCTGATGGAGATCTGGCAGGAGGACGCCGGCGGGACGCCGCTCGAGGACACCCGGGTGCGTCACGAGATCAGCCGCAAGATCGACTTCGGAACCCAGACCGAGATCCACGACACGCGGGTGCCGCCGCACGGGGAGGCCGTGCTCGAGCTCGAGCAGGCGCGTGCACCCGGCGCGGTGCGGCTGCGAGCCGCGGTCGTCGTGGAGCCCGATTTCTTCTATCGCGGCGTGTTCGAGCGTTACCTGCCGGGCCTCGAAGACGCCCGTGCCCGCAAGCTGATCGCCGAAGCACTGCGCCGGGCCTCGGAGTCGCCCTTCGAGATCGGGCGGTGGGAGATCGCGCTCCCCGAGTCGGGCTGAGCGTCACACCGCGCTTCGCACGCCGCCCGTCCGTGGTCTACGCTTCGGCGCTCTAGAGGGAAGCCCCTCGCAGCTCTGGAGGGAGCCATGGCCGAGCCGGGAACCTGGCGCCGCTGCAGCGTATGCAAGGAGCCCATCGCGCTGCACGCGACGTACTGGGTGTGCAACGTCTCGACGTGCAACCGCAAACGCACGGCGCTCGCCTTCTGCTCCGTCAACTGCTGGGAGGTGCACCTGCCCGGCGCGAACCACCGCGAGAGCTGGGCCGTGGAGAAGACGGCGCCCGGAGTCCCGCACAGCGTCGACACGCCGGCGCCCGCTGCCCCTCGCAGCCGTGAGCCGCGCCGCACCCTCGCGCGTCCGGCCGCTCCGCCGGCGCGCAGCGAACGCAGCGCCCCGCCCGACGAGATCCTGATCATCGCGAGCCGGCTCAAGAGCTACGTGCGCGCGAAGTCCGGAGGCTTCAACACCTCGGACAAGGCCCTCGCCCCGCTCTCGGACCTCGTGCGTCAGATCTGCGATCAGGCCATCGAGAACGCGCGGCGGGACGGCCGCATGACCGTGCTGGATCGCGACGTCCCGAAGAGCTAGACGGGCTCAGCGAAGCGCCGCCCAGAGCGGAGGCCCCAGCACGCAGAAGCCGATGGCGGCGGCCGCCAAGGCGGCCAGCAGCACACCGCCCGCCGCCGCGTCCTTGGCCCGGCCGATCCCCGGGCGCTGCTCGGCCGACACCTCGTCGGCCAGCGCCTCGAGAGCCGTGTTCAAGGCCTCGGCGCAGAAGACGAGTCCGATGGCGGCGAAGAGCAGGGCCCAGTCGCGAGCGGGCAGGCCGAGCCAGGCGGCGAGGCCGACGGTGCAGGCGGTCGCGAGCACGTGGATCCAGGCATTGGGCTGGCTGCGCACCAGATCGGCCACGCCCGCCGTGGCGTAGACGAAGCTCGAGAAGCGACTGCGCAGGAAGTCGGCGAGGCTCACCAGCGCGCCCCGCGGTCCGACGCAGCCGCGGCACTGCGGAACTGCTCGAGCTCTTCGGGCGTGTTCACGTTCGCGAGGCCGAGCCCGTCGGGGTCCACGCGCGCGAGGTCCTCTCCCGAGAGCTCCTCGACCCGCAGGCCGGCGAGGAGGCCGCGCAGCGCGAGCTCCCCGGACTCGAGCCGAGCGCGGGCCCGACGCGCAGCGGGCTCCCTCCGATACAGCGCGCACAGGGGCTCCGGGCCGCGGTCGGTGCGCGGCAGCACGACGTCCGCCTCGGGCCAGGCCAGGAGCGCGAGCAGCAGCTCGGCGTTCAGGCCGGGCATGTCCGTCGCGACCACGAACACCTTCTCCCGCGTCGCGGCCTCGAGCGCGGCGACCACGCCCCGCAGTGCACAGCGCGGCCCTTCGGGATCCCGGACCCGGCGCCCGGGTGCGTCGGGCGGCGGATCGCCGCCGATCAAGAGCACCTCGCCCACGAGTCCTTCGAGGCCTCGCGCGAGGGTCGTCGCCAGGGGGACGCCGTCGAGCTCGAGGCGGCTCTTGTCCGTGCCCATTCGCGTCGAGGCGCCGCCGGTCAGGAGCGCGGCGCTCACGGCCTCGAAGCGGCCCTCTGCGACGGGCGCCGGCGAGAGCCGACCGGCGCTCAAGCCGGAGGATCCGTCTCGTCCCCGAACCTTCGGTCGAGGATCTGGACGGACGCCACGGCTCCCGCCTCGAGACGCTCGGCGTCGGCGGGGAAGTGCAGCAGGCCCTGGGCCTGGGTCATCGAGCGCAGCACGCCGGAGCTCTGGTTGCCCGTCGTCCGGGCCCGCAAGCCGGCCTCGTCGCGCTCGAGATGCACGCGCACGTAGTGGGCGCGTCCGGGCTTCTTCTCGAGGGTCTCGGCGAGCGTCGCTTCGACCCGGGGCCGGAAGAGCCTCGTGTGGCCGGCCATCTTCAACAGCGTCGGACGCACGAAGAGCTCGAAGGTCACCATGGCCGACACCGGATTGCCGGGCAGGCCGAACACGAGCGGCCCGCTCTCGCCGATGCGACCGAAGACGATCGGGTAGCCGGGCTTCATCTTCACGCCCCAGAACACGAGCTCGCAGCCGAGCTTCTCGAGCACGGGGCGCACGTGGTCGTGGTCGCCCACCGAGACGCCCGCCGAGCTCACGATCACGTCGCTCGACAACCCGGCGCGCAGCAACGCCTCGAGCGCATCGGGGGTGTCCCGCGCGATGCCGAGATTGCGCGCCTCGGCGCCGGCTTCCTGACACTGGGCGACCAGCGAGTAGCCGTTGGACGAGACGATGCGTCCGCCGGAGGCGTCCTCGTCGGGCTCGACCAGCTCGTCGCCGCCGGAGAGCACGGCGACCCGCGGCCGCGCGTGGACCCGGGCGATGGTTCGCCCGAGCGAGACGAGCATGCCGATCTGCGCGGGGCCGATGGGCGTCCCGGCGTCGAGGACGACGTCGCCGCTGCGCACGTCCTCGCCGGCGAGGCGGATGTGGTCGCCGCCCGTGGGCGTGATCTGGATCGTGACCTGGCCATCTTCGGCAAGGGTGTCCTCCTGGCGCACCACGCAGTCGGCGCCGGGCGGAACGGGGGCGCCGGTGAAGATGCGCGCGGCCTCGCCTTCGGCAAGCGGCCGACTGGCCTGGCCGCCCGCGGCGACCTCGTAGACCACGGGCAGCGCCCGGCCGGGCGCAGCGTCGCCGGCGCGCAGGGCGTAGCCGTCCATCGCCGAGCAGTCCGCCGGGGGCAGGGTGCGATCGGAGCGCACGTCCTGGGCCAGCACCCGCCCGAGCGCCTCGGGGGTCGGAACCGACTCCGGCGCCAGCGTCCGTGTGGCTCCGAGGGCGATGGCGGAGGCCTCGGCGACCGAGATCCCGGACTTCATGGGCCGACCTTACCCCGCGGCCGACGCTCCCGCTTCCGTCCCGGGCGCTCCCGGAGCCTTCGGCCGGCCCGGTTCGACGCTCCCGGTTCGACGCTCCCGGATCGGCCCGCTAAGGTGCCTAAGAATTGGGCAGCTCCGCGGGATTTCCTTGATCGTGCGGAGACTTGCACAATCTCTCGCCCGTCGTCCGCCGCGTCCTCCCGACCGACGGCCGGGCACCTCCCCCCACCCTCCCGGCCCATCGGAGTCCCCCGTGCCCCGCGACCTGCGCGACGTCATCGAGGCCATCGTGGCCGGGGTGGTGGTGCTCGACACCGAGGGCCGGGTGGAGGAGATGAACTCCGCCGCCTGCCGCTTCGTCGAGGCCTCGCGCCGGGCGAAGGAGGGGGCGCCGGTGGAGGAGCTGATCACGCCCCGACATGCCGTGGCGCGGCTCGCGCGGACGGCGCTCGCATCCGGCACCTCCCTCACCGAGGCCGACCAGCCGATCGAGCGCCGCAGCCGGGACGACGCCCTGGTGGACGTGACCGCGTCGCCGCTCTTCGATGCCGCGGGTCGCGTGGACGGCGCCGTGGTGGTGATGCGGGACCGCACCATGCCCGCCCGCCTCGAGCAGCTCGAGGCCGAGCAGCACCGCTACGAGGCGTTCGGGCGCATCGCCGCGGGGCTGGCCCACGAGATCAAGAATCCCCTCGGCGGCATCCGCGGCGCGGGCGAGCTGCTCGGCCGTCGCGCCGAGGACGACAAGACCCGGGAGATCGCCGACATGGTCGTCCGCGAGGCCACGCGCATCGCGAGCCTGGTGGACGACCTGATGGTCTTCTCCCGGGGCGACGCCCTGCGCCCGGCCCCGCTGAACGTCCATCGCGTGCTCGACGACGTACTGCAGCTGCTCTCTCTCGACCCCCTCGCCCAGGGGATCGACGTGGTCCGCACCTTCGACCCTTCGCTTCCCGAGCTGTCGGGCGACGCCGACCGGCTGACCCAGGTATTCCTGAACCTGGCGCGCAACGCGCTCCAGGCCATGGCGCCCGGGCCGGGCACGCTCACCATCGAGACGCGCATGGAGCTCGATCACCGCATCGTGCTCCAGGACGGGAAGTCCGTCCCCACCCTGTCGATCGCCGTCTGCGACACCGGCGACGGCATGACCGCCGAGCAGCTGCGCCAGGCGACGACCCCCTTCTTCACCACCCGCAGCGGCGGGACCGGTCTGGGCCTGGCCGTGGCGGACTACTGGGTCTCCCAGCACCGCGGCGCCCTCGACATCGAGAGCGCCCCCGACGAGGGGACGCGGGTCCGCGTCTCCCTGCCGCTGCGCCGTTCCTGATCCCCCGGAGATGTCCATGTCCGACAACGCACGCGTCCTGATTGCCGACGACGAGTCGTCGATCCGCTTCGTCCTGCGCGAGACCCTCGAGGCCGAGGGCCACGCGGTCACCGAGGTCGACACGGGAGACGACGCAGTGGCCGCCCTCGCGAGGGAGAACTTCGACCTCGCATTCTTCGACATCCGCATGCCCGGTCCCTCCGGCCTCGAGCTGCTCGACCAGATCAAGGCGACGGGCAACTCCGTGGCCGTCGTGATCATCACGGCGGAGAACACCTTCGAGAACGCGGTCGAGGCGATGAAGCGGGGAGCCCTCGACTATCTGGTCAAGCCGTTCGGAACCGGCGAGGTCCTGGCGCTGGTGGAGAAGGCCCTGCGCGCCCGCGCCCTCGAGAGCGAGGTGCGCACCCTGCGTCGACAGGTGGCGGGACAGGGCTCGTCTCCGGAGCGCCTGGTGGGAAGCAGCCCGGCCATGCTCGAGGTCTTCAAGACGATCGGACGCGTGGCCCGCAGCGACGTCTCCGTCCTCGTCACCGGCGAGAGCGGAACGGGCAAGGAGCTGATCGCCCGGGCGATCCACTCCGCGAGCCCGCGCAGCGAGGGGCCGCTGGTCGCCGTGAACGCGGCGGCCATCCCGCGCGAGCTGCTCGAGAGCGAGCTGTTCGGGCACGAGCGCGGCGCCTTCACCGGAGCCGTGGAGGCGCGCATCGGCCGCTTCCGCGAGGCGTCGGGCGGCACGCTCTTCCTCGACGAGATCGGCGACATGCCCCTCGAGCTCCAGGCCAAGCTGCTACGGGTGCTCCAGAGCGGCGAAGTCACCTCGGTCGGCGGCCGCCGCCCGGAGACGGTGGACGTCCGGGTGGTCGCGGCCACCCACCGGGATCTCGAGAAGGCCGTGGCCGAGGGGGATTTCCGCGAGGATCTGCTGTACCGCTTGCAGGTGGTGCCGATTCACATCCCGCCGCTTCGCGAGCGACCCGAGGACATCCCGACCCTCGTCGAGCATTTCCTCGAGCGCTACGACCTCGAGCTCACCGGGCGCCGCCACGCGGTCTCGGAAGAGACCCTCGCCCACCTGGCCCGTCACGACTGGCCGGGCAACGTCCGCGAGCTCGAGAACTCGATCAAGCGCGTGCTCGTGCTCACCTCCTCGGACGTGCTCACCAGCGACGACTTCGTGTTCCTGCACAAGCGCGAGGAGGCCTCCGAGACGCCGGGGCAGACCCTCGAGGAGCACGTGACCGCCTGCGCGATCGAGGCCCTCGATCGCGACGAGGACGAGGTCTACCGCCAGCTCATGAGCCGGGTCGAGCGGCCGCTGCTCGAGACCGTGCTGCAGCGGACGGCGGGCAACCAGATCCGCGCCGCCGCGATCCTCGGGATCAACCGCAACACCCTGCGCAAGAAGATCACGGACCTCGACATCGACGTGCCGGGGCGGCCCTGAGTGGAGGCCTCCGGGCACGGCGGACGGCGCGCACTCGCGGACGAGGCGCTCACCGGACTGCACGTGCTCGCGGACGACGACCCGCGTCTGCCCCATGACCCCGTCGAGCAGGCGAGCCGCGCCTGCGAAGGCGGTGCCTCGGTCGTCCAGCTCCGTGCCAAGCAGGCCACCGACTCGCGCGTCCTCGAGTGGGGAGAGCGGATCCGCGCCCTCACGCGCGACGCGAACGTCACGTTCTTCGTGAACGACCGCTTCGACCTGGCGCTCCTGCTCGACGCCGACGGCGTACACCTCGGCCAGGGCGACCTCCCGCCCGACGCGCTGCCCGAAGCGGCGCGCAAGCGACTTCGGATCGGCCGCTCCACCCACGACGTGGCCCAGGCACGACGAGCCCTGCGAGAAGGCGTGGACTACGTCGCCTTCGGGCCCGTCTTCGAGACCGGCTCGAAGGACACCGGCTACACGGCACGCGGACTCCCCGCGCTCGCCGAGATCGCGGAGATCGTCTCGCCCCTGCCCGTGGTGGCCATCGGGGGGATCGACGCGGAACGCGCGGCCCGAGCCTGCGAGGCGGGCGCCCGCGGCGTGGCGGTGATCTCCGCCGTGGCGGCCATCGTCGAGCGCGACGAGGCCGTGGCGAGCGTGCGCCGACTGGCCCGCGCGTGTCGCGGAGGGGGGGAGTGAGCGAGCCCGCGTCGCGCGCCACCGCCGCGGTGGGCCTGCTGGTCCTGATCGGCATCGCGTGGCTGTGCTCCTCCGACCGGCGCCGCGTCCCCTGGCGGGTGGTCGGAGTCGGCCTCGGGCTCCAGCTCGTCCTGGCCGCGCTGCTGCTGCGCACGGGGCCCGGGCGCGGGCTCTTCGTCGGCGTGAACGACGCCGTGAACCAGCTCGTCGCCTACACCGAGGCCGGCTCGCGCTTCGTCTTCGGCCCGCTCAAGGAGCAGGGCTTCAGCTTCGCCCTCGACGTCCTGCCGGTGATCGTCTTCATGGGGAGCCTCTTCGGCGTCCTCTATCACGTGGGGCTGGTCCAGCGATTGGTGGCGCTCCTCGCCCGGGCGCTCTCGCGCACCATGGGGACCTCGGGAGCCGAGAGCCTGGCGGCCGTGGCGAACATCTTCGTCGGCATGACCGAGGCCCCGCTGCTGGTGCGCCCCTACATCGAGAGCATGACGCGCTCGGAGCTCTTCACGCTGATGGCGACCGGCATGGCGACCATCGCGGGCTCGGTTCTCGTCGCCTACGCCACGATCCTCGGCGGCGGCGCGTTCGCCGGCCACCTGGTGACGGCGAGCCTGCTCTCGGCACCCGCGGCGATCCTGCTCGCCAAGGTCATGATCCCCGAGAGCGAGACCCCGAAGACGGCCGACGCGGCGAAGGCCGCGATTCCGATCGAGTCGGTCAACGTGATCGACGCCGCGTCCCGCGGTGCCCTCGCTGCCCTGCGCCTCGCCGCCTACGTGGGCGCGCTGGTGATGGCCTTCGTCGCCCTGATCGCCCTGGTGAACGGCGTCCTGGGCGCGCTCGGTGGCCTCGTTGGCTGGCCGGAGCTCACCCTGCAGCGGATCCTGGGCATCGCCTTCGCACCCTTCGCACTGCTGATGGGCATCCCCTTCTCCGAGGCGACCGCCGTCGGCTCGCTCCTCGGCGTGAAGACGGCGCTCAACGAGTTCCTCGCCTATCAGGAGCTCGCGGACCTGCGCGCGGCGGGAGGTCTGAGCGAGCGCTCGGCGGTGATCACCTCCTACGCCCTGTGTGGCTTCGCCAACTTCGGCTCCCTGGCGATCCTGATCGGCGGCATCGGCGGCATGGCCCCGAGCCGCCGCAGCGAGGTCGCCGAGCTCGGCCTGCGCTCGATCCTGGCCGGCACCCTCGCCACGCTCATGACCGGCTGCGTGGCGAGCCTGCTGCTCTAGTCGCGCAGCCTCCCCACACGACCCGCCAGGACGAGAGCCGCGACCAGAGCCGCGAGAGTGAGCGTCGGCTCGGGCGCTGCCAGCGTGTAGGTCAGCGTGAGCATCGACGTCGCGGGGTGGGTCGACGGGATCGCACTGAAGATGAACGTCGACGCGGTCACGAAGCTTACGCTACCGGCGCCACCCGGCGTCCGATTGTCGCCGCCGGTCGCCATCGCCGTAGCCGGGGCGGCGCCGGTCCCGAACGCCGTGACGGCTCCGGTCTTCCAGGTCGATCCTTGCAGCGTGACCTTGAAGATTCCGCTCAGGAGACTCGTCGAGACGCCCCCGCCGCCCAGGGGGGTCAACGGCAGGCTGCCTCCGGGAAAGTTCCCGAAGCGCGGAATCAAGGCGCCTTGGATGCCCAGCGGCCCTCCCGGCCCGCTCAGCGTGCCCGGCCCCAGGACAGCCGCCATGATCGTGAGGTCGGTGAGCCCGAACTGGGGAGTCGGGAGCGGCACGCTGCCGGAGAACGTCATGCCCGGGACCTGGGCGATGCCTCCCCCCACGCTCTGAACGCCGGACGCCGAACCGATCGCGCTGGTCGTCAGCCCGAAGGGGCCGCCGAAGGTCAGCACTGCCGACACGTCGAAGATGCCGGCCTGGGACGGGGACGACAGCAGCAGAACCGACGTCAGGGCTAGGAGCAGGGTGCGCATGGGGAGACTCCTCGTGCGAAGTTCGATTCCGAGCGAAGCAGCCGGACTCCTAGGAGCGCCTCTGGATCGCTCCCCACAGCGCCGCGAACGCCGCCAGTGTGAGGAGGGAGAGCGCCGGCTCGGGAGCGGCGAGCGTGTACGTCAGGGTCAGGCTCGAGGTCGACGGGATGTCGAGGCCCGCGGCGGCCATGGCGAAGGTGGACGCCGAGACGAAGGTCACGGTACCGGCGCCGCCGATCGTTCGATTGTCCACGCCGGTGGCCATCGCCGTACCGGAGCCCGTGGCCGTCACGGGACCGAGCTGCCAGCTCGA
Source organism: Myxococcota bacterium (assembly GCA_030065975.1). Lineage (GTDB taxonomy): Bacteria > Myxococcota_A > UBA9160 > UBA9160 > UBA6930 > JASJCN01. The sequence continues at coordinate 11,985 of JASJCN010000059.1, read as the reverse complement.
GCCCTCGAGCGTGACCAGGAAGATCCCGCTCAGCAGTCCGGTCGAGCTGCCGCCGGAGCCGAGAGGAGTCAGGGGAAGATTCCCGAAGACGAGCCCGGTGCCGGCGGTAAGGATCTCGGCGGTGCCCTGGACCCCGAGCACGCCACCCGTTCCGTTGAGTGTTCCGGGCCCCAAAGTCGCGCCTTGAATGCGCACGGCCCCGAGCCCGAGGACGGCCGGGCTGATCGGGAGGGTCGACGAGATCAGGATGCCCGGAACCTCGGCGATCCCGCCGCCCACGCTCTGGACGCCCGCTGCCGATCCCGACGCGCTGGCCGTCAGGCCGAAGGGCCCGGAGAGCTGCAGTTGCGCCGACACGTCGAATACACCGGCATGGGAAGGAAGGCTCACGAACAGGAGCGCGAACAAGGCAACGAACGGCGAGCGCATGCGGGGTCCTCCTCTCGAGTCGCCTGGCTACGATACCTTGGATCGATGCCCATCGTGGGGAAAAAGCCAGCCGCTCGCCTAGCTTCGCTCGGCCGGGGCTCGGGAATCCACCGTCCCCTCGGGATTCTTCTCCTCACGACCCTCAGCCTGCTAGTCGGCCGAGCGGACGCACTGGAGTTCGAAGAGCTCGCGCAGCCGCGGGCCGGATATCGAGTGGTCTCGGACCTCCGCGTGCACGGCGAGCGACTCTTCGTCGCGCTGAATGCCGGGCCGCTCGGAAGCCCCGGCGCCGCCATCCTGTCGAGCCGCGACGGAGTCCTCTTCGAGACCGAGCTCGAGCTCCCGGACAGCGAAGGCATCTTGCGCCTGCGCGAGATCGGCGGCCGCTTGTTCGCGCCCGAGGCCGACCCGCCGGGCCGGAGCCAGGGAAGGATCTGGCGGCTGGATGAGGCGGGATTCACGAGCGCCCCGATCGCGGACGTGACCCACAGCTACGACGTGGCCGGACTCGGAGGACTCCTCGTTGCGGCTGGCGGAGGCAGCGACGCCCGGGGTGTCCTTCACACCTCTCGCGACGGCCGCGCCTGGCAGAGAGTCGCGGACGTTCCGGCCCAGCGCCTGCGCTTCATGGTGGTCTTCGATGAGCGGGTCTTCGTCTCGAAGAGCCGAGGACGGGCGCGCTCGGACTATCTCACCTGGCAACCCGGGCGTGCCGCGGTCCCCGTGGACGCCGTTCAGGGAGAAGCGCATACGTGGACCTGGTTCGCGGCCCGGGACGGCCGACTCCTCTGGTCCTTCTCCAACCCCGAGGCGCGCGGCCAGGTTCGCGCGAGTCGGGATGGCCGAACCTGGGAGGCCCTACCTGGCCTTCGAGGCCTGATCGTCTGGGACTTCGCCGAGATCGGAGACACGCTCTTCGCTCTCACCGAGCGAGGTCTCTTCGCGAGCGAAGGCGGGGCGTTCCGACGCGTGGCGACGCCCCCTCGGCCACGCGCGTTCGCCCCGTTCCAGCAAGAAGGGAAGACCGTGGACAGCGAATCCGGCGCGAGCCTGGTCGCGTGGCGGGGGCAGCTCTTCGCCGGTTCTCTCGAGGGAGGCCGCATCTACCGGGTGGACGTTTCGGTCCTCGAGGACTCGGCTCGAAACCCCTGAACGAGCCCCGGCATCGGAGGGGACGAAAAAGGAGTCTTCATGTCCCCCTCTGCGGAACCCCTGTCGTTCGGCTCTCGGCTGCTTCGCCTCCTGCCCTCTCTCCTGGTGTTCTTGCTGGCTGCGGTCCCGACCCAAGCCGAGCCCGAGGGCGCGGCCGTGCCCGACCACGCCCGGCATCCCCTGCAGATCGTGGGCATCGCCGGGCAACAGCTGATCCCGACGGTGCAGCAGGTCGCGGCGGACGCGAGCTTCGGATGGCTCAACTACTCGGGACGAGACGCCTCGGTGCGCTTCGAGGATGAGGACATCGTGAAGAAGATGCGCTGCACGACGCCCGGGTTCTTCCGCGTGACCGCCAACGATCTCGAGGCGCCGCGGATCAAGAGCGGCGAGATCGCGACGCTCTGCGCGCTCGAGCCCGGCGAGTACGACTACCGGGTCGTGCTCGACGGCAACGCCTCCGAGCCGCTGCTCGGGAAGCTCGTCGTCGGCGGCCGCTGACCGAAGCGCCGGGCCAGCGCCCGGCCGAGCGCCTCGCCCACGCGGACGTTCCCGAGGTCGGAGAGGTGGGTGTCGTCGGGGCGGTAGTTCTCGCTCCCGGCGGCGAGAGCCCGGCGCAGATCGATCGCGTCGATCGCCTCGCGCTGGGCGATCGCGTCGGCGAAGGACTGCAGACGCTCGGCGTCGAAGTCGTCGAGCGACACGTCGAGCGCCCGGCGCAGGTCGGCGTCCACGAGGATGCGGTCGGGCAGCGTCGCGAGCACGAAGGGGACGCCCTGCAGGGCGACCTCGTCGCGCAGCGCGCGCAGCGCGTCCCGCACCAGCTCCTCGGCCAGCCGCGAGTCCGGCGCGTAGTTCGCCTCGAGTCGGCGCAGGGCCAGCTGGCGCAGCTCCGAAGGGACGCTCTCGAGAGGGACGGGCTCGAGCTGGCAGGCCCCGGGGTCGCGGCGGGCCGCCGCGGGCGGTCGGCGCGAGAGCCGACTCGCACGCACCACGAAGAGCGCCGTCCGCGCGGTCGTCGAGTTCATCGGGTGGAGCCGGCGCAGCCAGCCGGCGCTCGGGAAGCGGAAGCTCATGCCCGCCACCACGCGCCGCTCGGTTCCAGGCAGGTCGTCGGTGAAGTCGTTCTCGAGGAACAGCGTGTGGACCACGGCGTCGAAGCGGTAGCCCTGGTCGATCAGCAGACGCAGGGTGCCGAGCGCCTCCACCGGCCCGGCCCCGGCCACCCCGGCGTTGAGCGCCACCACGGGGCGCCCGAGGAGCTCCGAGACGGTGGCCGCCGCCACCTCGGGATAGTTGCAGGCCAGCGAGCGGCCGCTCCCCTCGACGTAGGAGTCGCCCAGGAAGAGAATCCGGAACGCCTCGGTGCGCACCGGCTCGGGCTCGGCCCAACGGAAGCCGAAGGGCGACACCGGGCTCGGCTTCTTGAGCGGGAGCGGCCCGTGGCCCGGCACGTCGATCTGGCGGTAGGGCCCCCCCAGGGTCGAGTCCGGGCTCGAGAGCAGCAGGCGGTCGGCGCCGGTCAGCAGGAGCTCGAGCAGCAGTAGCGAGACGATCCCGCCGCGCAGGGCGCCCGCCAGGGGCGACGGCACCCGACGCCACAGCTCGACCGCGAAGACGGCGCCGGCGGCGAGTGCGGCCAGCGCGCAGGCGAGCGAAGCCCAGCGGTACGCCTCCCGCCCGTCGTTGAACAGGCCGAGGGGCAGCGTTCGCTCCTGCACGACGATGGCGGCCACCACGGCCGCCAGCCCGAGCAGGAACGCCAGGCGCAGCGCGATGCCGGCGCGGCTCAAGGTGGTGTCTCCGAAGGCTCTAACGCCCCTTGAACTCCGGCGCGCGCTTCTCGAGGAACGCCTGGACGCCCTCCTTGAAGTCCTCGCTGCGGAAGAGCGGAAGCAGCTGCAGGAAGACGTGGTGGACGTGCTGATCGAAGGGCTCGTTCCAGGCGGCGCGCATCATGCGCTTGGTGGCCTGCACGGCCATCGGCGCGTTCGACGCGATCTCCCGGGCCAGACCGACCGCCGACTCCAGGAGCTCGGCGTGGGGCACGACCTGGCTCACGAGACCGAGGTCGAGGCTCTGCTTGGCGTCGAGGGTGCGACCGGTGAACATGATCTCGGCGGCCTTCGACCAGCCGATCAGCCGCGGCAGGATCCAGGTGCCGCCGCTCTCGGGCAGCACGCCGCGCTTGGTGAAGGCCGGCGCGAGCTTCGCCTGCTCGGAGGCGATGCGCAGGTCGCAGCCGAGGGCGAGGTCCATGCCGTAGCCGGCCGCGCCGCCGTTCAGCGCGCAGATCACCGGCTTGTCCACGTTGTGCAGCACCACGGGCGGGGCATCTCGCAGATCGAGGTCGGCCGCGCTCCCGATGGCCTCCCGCTCCGACTTCGGCTTCGCCTGCTCGGCCACGTCGAGGCCCGCGCAGAAGGCCCGGCCGGCGCCGGTCAGGACGATCGTGCGAACGTCCGGGTCGCGGTCCGCGTCGACCAGGGCGTGGGACAGCCCGGAGAGGAGCGGGCCGCTGATGGCGTTCATCCGCTCGGGACGGTTCAGGGTGAGGATCGCGACGGGTCCGTCTCGCTCGACCAGCAGCTCGCTCATGGGATTCCTCCGAGGAGGCCGCGGGAGGGCGGCCCGGGCGGAGGATTGTAGGCGAATCGGATCATTACACGGACTGGCGGATTTCGCATCTCGATGTAATATTTGGGGTTCATGGAGAGCCCCACTGCCAAGAGCCTGGTCCTCGACCTGCTCTCGACCCTCGGCGGCCGGAGCATGCCCGTCTCGGCCCTGGTGGCGGCGGGGACCCTCTTCGAGATCGGCGAGCCCACCCTGCGCGTGGCCGTGGCCCGGCTGCTCTCGGCCGGCCGCATCGAGCGCGACGAGCGCGGGCGCTATCGGCTCGGGCCGGGCGCCGCCGCCATCGATCGTCGCATCCAGAGCTGGCGCCGGCTGGAAGAGCGCACCCGCCCGTGGCAGGGCGCCTGGGCTGGCGTCCACCTCTCCGGGAGCGCGAGCCGCGGCGACCGACGGCGCAGCTCGAAGGCCCTCGAGCTGCTGGGCTTCCGCGAGCTGACTCCGGGCCTCCGGGTCCGCCCCGACAACCTGAGCGGTGGCGTTCCGGCGTTGCGGCGCGAGCTCGCCGACCTGGGCCTAGAGCCCGGCGCGCCCGTCTTCCGCATGGAGGAGCTCTCGCCTGCGGACGAGGCGCGGGCGCGGAGCCTCTGGGACGAGCTCGACCTCGCGACCGGCTACGAGCGATCGCTCCTGGATCTCTCCGAGAGCGAACGGATGCTCGACCGGCTCGCCGAAGGCGACGCCATGGTCGAGACCTACCTGCTCGGCGGCCGCGTGCTGCGCCAGCTGGTGCTGGACCCCGTCCTTCCCGAGCCCCTGGCACCGGCGTCCCGACGCCAGGCGCTGGCCGCCGCCATGCGCCGCTACGACCGGCTCGGGCGCACCCACTGGTCGCGCTTCCTCGCGGGCCACGGTGCACCCCACATGAAGTCCGCGGCCCGACGCCCCTCCGACGACGGCCCCACCCGGGCCGCGCTGCACTAGGAGATCCCGATGACTGCCAGCTTTGCCCCGCCTCCGGGAATGGAAGAGGCGGATCCGGCCATCGAGAACGATCGCTTCGACCGCGCCCCCGACGGGCGGCGCTGGCTCGACGCCTTCAGCCGCGAGGAGATCGACTCCCTGCTCGAGATGCAGGACTGGCGCTCCTGGCTGTCGGTGTTCACCAACTGGGCGCTGGTGTTCGCCGCCATGGCGATGGTCGCGGCCTGGCCGAACCCGCTCACCGTGATCGTTGCGCTCTTCGTGATCGGCGCCCGGCAGCTGGGCATGGCCGTGATGATGCACGAGGCCTCCCATCGGAGCCTCTTCGCGAACAAGCGCACCAACGACTTCGTGGGGAACTGGCTCGCCGCCTATCCCGTCTGGAGCGATCTCAACCCCTATCGCCCCTACCACCTGCAGCACCACGCCCACACCGGGAGCCCAAAGGACCCGGACCTCGGCCTGATCAAGCCCTTCCCGATCACGCGGAAGAGCCTGTGGCGCAAGGTGTGGCGCGACCTCTCCGGCCAGACGGGCGTCAAGTTCGCAAAGGGCTCCTGGTCGCGGACCTTCGGCCAGATGCACGAGGAGCAGCCCCGCCGGGCCGCCATCGGCGTGCTGGTCACGAACGCGGTGCTCTTCGGAATCCTGTGGCTGGCGGGTGCCCCGTGGCTCTACCTGCTGTGGGTCGGCGCCTGGCTCACGACCAACACCCTCGTCACGCGCATCCGCTCGATCGCCGAGCACGCGCTCACGCCCGACGCCGCCGACCCCCTGCGCAACACGCGCACCACGCTCGCGAATCCGCTGGAGCGCCTCTTCATCGCGCCCAACGCCGTGAACTACCACCTCGAGCACCATCTACTGATGACCGTCCCGCACTACCACCTGAAGCGCATGCATCACATGCTGCGCGAGAAGGGCATCCTCGAGGACGCGTGCGTTGCGCGCGGCTACCGGGGCATCCTGCGCAACGCCGCGTCGAAGCCGAGCCCCGCCCAGGCCTGAGAGCGCCGACCGCTCAGGCGGACCGCTCAGGCCGGCCCCTCAGGCCGGCCGCTCAGGCGGACCGGGTCGGTAGCCGGACGACGAAGTCGGAGCCGTCGGAGCCGCTCATCAGGTTGAGCGCGCCGCCGTGGGCGCGCACCAGCTCCCGGGCCAGGGGAAGCCCGAGGCCGACGCCCGGAGCATCGGGCTTGGCACCCACGCGGTGGAAGGGCTCGAAGATGCGCTCCGCCTCTTCGGGCGCGATGCCGATGCCGGTGTCGCGCACGACGACGGTGGCGTCGCCCGCGTGCACGGCGGCCTCGACGCTCACGGTCCCGCCCTCGGGCGTGTACTTGATCGCGTTGTGGACGAGGTTGGCGAAGACCTGATGGAGCCACGAGGGATCTCCCGGCACGGTGATCGGCGGCAGGTCCGCGACGTCGAGCGTGATCCGCTTCTCGTCGGCGAGCGGCTCGAAGAAGGAGGTCACCTCCATCAAGAGGCCGCTCAGGTCGACGTCGACGCGCTGCTCGTCGGAGAGCCCGGCCTCGCTCTGGGCCAGGCGCATCAGACCGTGCACGCCCTCGGAGAGATGCTCGACGTCGTGCATCAGATCGCCGAGCGCCTCGCGGTACTCGTCGGGCGTGCGCTCCTTCTCGAGGGTCACCTCGAGTCGTCCGCGCATGCGGTTGAGTGGCGTGCGCAGCTCGTGGGCCGCGTTGGCCGAGAAGCGCCGCGTCCGGGCGAAGCCCTCGCGGACGCGGTCCATCATGGCGTTCAGCGTGCCGGCCAGCTCGTCGAGCTCGTCACGGGATCCACTGGTGGGGATCGTCTCCTCCATGTGGGTTCCCGAGATGCGCTGGGCGGTGGCCGTGATGTCCTTGATCGGCTGCAGGCTCCCGCGGGCGAGCAGGTATCCCATGCCCGCCACGATCAAGAGCATCATGGGCGCCGTGTAGAGGAACTGGTTGCGCAGGTCGCGCGCCGCGCGGACGAACTGGCGCTGATACAGGAAGCCCTGGGCCACCCCACCCTCCACGGGGAGCGTCATCAGCAGGTAGGGGTAGTTCTCCCCGACGTCGTGCTCGGAGAAGAGCGCGGTCTGCTCGGCCAGAACGGCGCTGGGCTCCACCTCGGGAACGGTGCGCGGCAGCAGCTGCGGGTGTCGCTCGAGCGATCCGCCGCGGACGAGCAGCGCGCGGTTCTCGTCGAAGAGCTGCAGGCCGAGCTTGAAGTCGGCCTCGCCGACGCGAACGCTGCGGATCAGCGCGTTGCGCGTCGCCTCGGAGTCGATCCCGTCGCGGTCGACGGCGGTCGCAAGGTCCTTGACCCGCAGCGCCAGGAACACCCGCGCGTCGTGCTGGGTGCGGGCGCTGACCTGGGCGTAGAGGATGCCGGCGAAGATCGAGACGGTGACGAGCAGGGCGCCGGTGAACCGCAGGGTCCAGCGGGCGCCGATCGACAGACGTCCGGTCACCCGGACGCGCTCTCCTTGCCGGACGACTCCGCCTCGGGCGTCGGGCGCGCACCCGGACTGCGGTCTTCGAGGACGTAGCCGACGCCCTTCACGGTGTGGATCAGCTTCGGCTCGAAGCCCTGGTCGAGCTTCTTCCGCAGGTGGTTGATGTGCACGTCGATCAGGTTCGAGTAGGTGTCGAAGCCGTGGCCCCACACCTTCTCGGTGATCATCGAGCGGGAGACGGCCTGGCCGCGATTGCGCAGCAGGTACTCGAGCAGCGAGAACTCCTTGGGCGTGAGCTCGATGGGCTGCCCGCTGCGCTCGACCGCATGGCGGCGCAGGTCGAGGACGAGGTCGGCCATCAGCAGCTGGCCGTCGTCGGGCTCGGCCAGGGTGCGGCGGGCGACGGCCTGGATGCGCGCCAGCAGCTCGGCGAAGGCGAAGGGCTTCACCAGATAGTCGTCGGCCCCGAGATTCAGGCCGCGGATCCGATCGGCGACCTCGCCGCGCGCGGAGAGGAAGATGGCCGAGGTGTCGAGGCCCTTCCCGCGCAGCTGCTCGAGCAGCGAGAAGCCGTCGCCGTCGGGGAGCATCACGTCGAGCACCAGCAGATCGAAGGGGCCGCGGGTGGCCTTCTCCACGCCCTCGCTCGCGTCGCTGGCCACCTCGACGAAGTAGCCGCGCTCCTCGAGCCCCTTCTGGATGTACTCCCGGGCCGTGGGATCGTCTTCGACGTACAGGATGCGCAGCATGGGCCGGATTGTAGTCACGGCGCGCCAGGGACGCCGAGCCGAAAATGGCGCCGGCGCTCCGGGGCTCGTTACGCGCTTCCCGCGGGGTTGCGCTCGGGCTCGGGCGCAGCGGTCAGGGTCTCGGCGGGCTCTCCGTTGCGCTTCACGAGCATGATGTTGCGCGAGTAGACCACGATGTTCGGCAGAAAGCCCAGCAGGAACACCGGCTCCTGGCGGTGGATCGCGTAGATCAACAGGATCACCGAGCCCACCAGGCTCAGGTACCAGAACGACATGGGGATGTAGCTGCGCCCCGCCCGCTCCGAGGCGACCCACTGCACCAGGAAGCGGGAGAAGAAGGCGCCCTGGCCGAGCAGGCCGAACAGGATCCAGGGCCAGCTGTCGTTGAAGTCCATCGGCGCAAGTTCGCGGAGGGGCTCCTCAGGGGCAAGGAGGCCCCGGCGGGGAGGATGGGGCGACATCATCGACCCTCAATCTTGACACCGAGGTCCAGATTCCTAGCATGGGCAAATGGCGCATCTGCCCCCCCACGGAGCCCCCCGCATCGCGGCCGGCTCCATTGCCCCCGCCGTCCCGTAGTGCAGCTGCTCGCCCAGGAGGAGTACGGGCTCCGCTGCCTGCTCGAGCTGTCGCGCCATCGCGATGCGCGCCCGCTGACGATCCACGAGATCGCCGAGGCCGAGGGGCTGTCCCAGGACTACACCGCGAAGCTGCTGCGCGCGCTTCGCAAGGGCGAGCTGGTCACCAGCACCCGCGGCGCGGCCGGCGGCTATCGGCTGGCGCGACCCGCGGGTGAGATCACCGTCTGGGACGCGATCCAGGTGCTCGGCGGCGCCCTGTTCCCCGACTCGTTCTGCGCCTGCCACCCGGGCCAGCGCGACTGCTGCGTGCGGCGCAGCGACTGCGCCCTGCGCGCGCTGTGGCGCGTGGTCGACGGCGCCGTTCGCGACGTGCTCGAGGGCATCAGCCTCGAGGACCTCGCGCGCAGCGAGCCCGCCATGGTGACGTGGCTGCGTTCTCCCGAGCGCGACGTCGACACGCCGATCCCCAAGGCGGACGAGTCCGCCAACTGAAGGGAAGTCCATGAGCCAGATCCAGGAGGCGCAGGTGCTCGACGCCCTGCGTCCGATCATCGATCCCGACTTCGGCAAGAGCATCGTCGACCTCGGCTTCATCAAGGAGCTGCGCGTCGAGGGCGAGCACGTCTCGTTCGCAATCGAGCTGACGACGCCGGCCTGCCCCGTGAAGTCCGAGTTCGAACGCCAGGCGAAGGAACGCGTGGCCGCCCTTCCGGGTGTCGCGGAGGTCTCCGTCACGATGACCGCGCAGACCCGCGGCGGCGCCGTGGGGCCCGAGCGCGAGGCCCTCCCCCATGTGAAGAACGTGCTGGCGGTCGCCTCCGGCAAGGGCGGCGTCGGCAAGAGCACGACGGCGATCAACCTCGCGCTCTCGCTGAAGGCTGCCGGCGCCCGGGTCGGGATCCTCGACGCCGACGTCTACGGGCCCTCCCTGCCGCTCCTGCTCGGGGTCAACCAGCGGCCCGTCACCGTCGAGAAGGGGGGCCGGAAGTCGATCGTCCCCCTCGACGCCCAGGGCCTCAAGGTCATGTCCATGGGCTTCTTCATCACCGACGACTCGCCGGTCATCTGGCGCGGCCCGATGGTGCACGGGCTGATCGGTCAGTTCCTGACCGACGTGGCCTGGGGCGAGCTCGACTATCTGGTGATCGACCTGCCCCCCGGGACCGGCGACGCAGCCCTCACCCTGACCCAGAAGGCGCCGATCTCCGGCGCGGTGATCGTCACCACCGCCAACGACCTCTCGGTGATCGACGCCCGCAAGGGCCTCAAGATGTTCGAGAAGGTGGACGTGCCGGTGCTCGGCATCATCGAGAACATGGCCTACTTCGTGCCGCCGGACCTGCCCGACCGCAAGTACCACATCTTCGGTGAGGGCGGCGGCAAGCGAGTGGCCGAGGAGCTCGGCGTGGCGTTCCTGGGCGAGGTCCCGATCGACACCCGGGTGGTCGAGGGCGGCGACACCGGCCAGCCCATCGTGGTGCATGCGCCGGACAGCGATGTGGCGCGCGCCTTCGCCTCGATCGCGGGCACCGTCGCGCGCAAGCTCGCCGTGCTCGCCTCCGACGGCCCGAAGGTCGCCGACGCGAACATCACCTGGGTCTCCTGACGACGGGGCCCGCCGGCCGCCGAGGCGCTAGTTGCGCTCCCCGTGGAGCAGCTCGCGGTGGGTGGGAGGCGCCGGACCCAGGCGCTCCTTCGGCGCGCGCTCCAGGTACTCCTCGTAGGAGACGAACTCGAGCTGGATGTCCGCCGGCGGCAGGTAGAAGGAGTCCGGCGGACGCACCTTGCGGCTCCACTCGGCGTACTGGCTCGTGACCTCGGACGCGCGCTGGCGCACGTAGACCCGGGTGAAGATGGGCAGCCGGTCGTCGCCGACCACGCAGACCTCCCGGCGCCCGACTCCGTCGGTGACGCGATAGAGGTCGCAGCGGCTGCTCGCGACCCGCTCGACGCCGACCTTCTCGGCACCGGCCTTCATCATGTTCTTGAACTCGTTGGCGAAGGGCCGGACGCGGCCCACGTCCTGCTGGATGGCGGCGGGGCTGCGGGCGATCGAGATGCCCTCGCGGGTGATGCGGTCGTAGATCACGTAGCGGTCGCCGTTCACCAGGGTGACGATCGGGTGCCCGCGCACGACCCGCTCGGAGCGGAGCTTCGGGCCGCGCGACCAGAGGTACTCGACGGTGAGCGGCGTATCGCCCGAGGTGAGCCGCTCCGCGTACCAGTTGCCGTCGTCGGGATCCGGGCTCGCCTCCTGGGCCGATCCGGCCGTCCCACCACCGACGGCGCCGAGGGCGAAGACGAGCGTGGCGACGAGCAGCGGCCGGAGCCTGGGGGGCCGCGATCGGGTCGCGGTCGCCCCGGGGACGAGCGACGGGGCGATGATTTCGATGGAACGAGCCGACGGCAAACCCGGTGGCCTCCTCGCGTGGGTGGACTCGGGAACCTAGGATGCTTCCATGGTCGCCGCACTCACGATTGCCGGATCCGATCCCACCGGTGGCGCAGGCCTGCAGCTCGACCTGCGGGTCTTCCAGCAACTCGGCGTCCATGGGCTCGGCGTGGTGACGGCGCTGACGGTCCAGGACACCGGGGGCGTGCGTCAGGTTCTGCCTGCCTTTCCCGGCGTGGTCCGGGATCAGATCCGCATCCTGCTGGCCGACGTCCGGCCGGCCGCCGTGAAGCTCGGGATGCTCGCGACCGACGACGTGCTGCGGGCCGTCGACCTGGGCCTCGACGCCCTCGGGGAGGACGTGCCCCTCGTGATCGACCCGGTCCTCGCGGCCAGCGACGGCACCCCGCTCCTCGAGCGTCGCGCTCACGCCGGCCTCGGGATCCTGATCTCGCGCTGCACGCTCGTCACCCCGAACCTGGAGGAGGCCGAGGTGCTGACCGGGTCCGACGTCTCCACGCGACGCGGGGTCGAGGCCGCCGCCCGCTACCTGGTCGAGGAGCGCGGAGCGCGTGCGGCGCTGGTCAAGGGCGGGCACGCGTCCGGCGCACCGCACGCGCTCCGCGCTCCTCGACGAGGTAGCGGGCGGCGGCCTCGACCCCGCGTCGCGTGGAG
>JASJCN010000369.1 GCA_030065975.1 Myxococcota bacterium | reverse complement strand
CGATCGACGCGCGGCTCGAGCCACCTGCACTCGACGAAGCACTCGCGTTCCTCGACGAGTACCTCGACTACCGGCGCCTGGCGGCGGAGGAGCTGTCGGATCCCGCGCTCGCGGAGTCGGCCGATCTCGAGCGGCGCTTCCAGTGGATCCGCGAGCTGCGGCGTCGCTCCTTCGGAGCCGAACGCGCCGAGGCGCTCTTCGCCGCCGAGGAGGAGGCCGTGCGCGTGCGTCTCGAGGTCGAGCGCGTGCGCGAGGACGAAACCCTCGAGCCCGAGGAGCGCCGTCGTCGCCTGGCCGAGCTCGAGGCCCGCTACCCCGGGCCCATGCGCGAGGCGCGCGCCCGGGCCGTCTCCTCGCTGGACTGGAGCCGACACGAGGAGGCGATGCGGGCCCAGGGATTCCGCCCCGCCGAGATCCACGCGGCGCGCGAGGCGCGCTTCGGTGCCGAGGCGGCCGAACGCATGGCCGCGCTCGACGCCCGCCGCGCCGATTGGGCAGCCCGGCTGGAGCGCTACCGGCAGGAGCGCGACGTGCTGCTCGAGTCGACGGTGGACGCGGAGGACGCCCGCCTCGCGATCGACGCGCTGCGCAGGCGCCACTTCACGGCCGAGGAGGCGCGGCGGGTGGAGATCCTCGACGGGGCGCCCACCGAGTAGCCGCCGCAGCGAAGACGGGTCCGAGGACCGGGGACGACGGCCGTCCGAAAAGAATTGAAATTGAAAATCGTTTTCGATACGGTGCGATCATGACGTCGACGGCCCCGAGCCGGCCTCCGATCGAGCACCGCGTCCACCGCTGGCCGCCCAGCCCCCACCACCCCTCGGATCGGGTCCGCGTGCGCCGCGCCGGGCGGGGCGGGATCTGGGAGGTGCGGATCTTCTCTCCGGCCTCTCCGCTCTACGAGCGCCTGGCGCGCCGGGGCATGCTCCACCTGCAGCTCTGGCACCCCGGTTCCGGTGTCTCGGTCCTGAGCCCGTCCGCGCTCACGGGCTACCGCTTCGAGGCCTTCCCCATCGAGGGATGGACGGCAGGCTGCTTCGGCTTCGAGCGGGTGCACGAGGCCGTCCGGCTGCACCATGGCCTCGAGCTTCCCGCCCGCGACGAGATGGAGTCGCTCGAGACGGCCTTCGTCGCCTGGCCCGAGTGCTGCGCGCGCGCACTCGACGAACGACCCACCCTGTGAGGAGAAGCCCATGGACTCCGATTCCTGTCGACCCGTGCTCCTGGCGCGCCGCCGCAGCGGCAAGGTGCAGATGTGCGAGCACGGCACCGTCCACGTGAGCCTCGGCGCCGTCACCCTGCGTCTGCGGGCCGAGCAGCTGCAGGATCTCTCGAGCCTGCTCGACGAGGCCACCGCCCGGCTCCCGCACGCGGATGCGGCGAGGCCGGCTTTGCTCCACAGCTGAACGCCCGATGCACTAGCTTCGCGGGATGGTCGCACCCGCCGTCCGGCTCCCGGTCATCGACATGGCTCCGCTGCTGGATGATGCCGCTCGAGCGGACGGCGACGGAGCCGCGCAGGTCGCCGCAGAGCTGGATCGGGCCTGCCGGCAGCAGGGCTTCTTCTACGTGGTGGGCCACGGGGTGGACCCGGCGCTCCTCGGGCGGCTCGAGGCCGACAGCCGTCGCTTCTTCGCGCGGCCCGAAGCACGCAAGCAGGAGATCGCGATGGCCCGGGGCGGGCGCGCGTGGCGCGGCTACTTCCCCGTCGGCGCCGAGCTGACGTCGGGCCTGCCCGATCAGAAGCAGGGCCTCTACTTCGGGTCGGAGCTTCCGGCGGACGACCGCCGCGTCGTCGCGGGCCTGCCCCTGCACGGCCCGAACCTGTTCCCGGCCGACGCCCCCGGCCTGCGGAGCGCCGTGCTCGAGACCCTCGACGCCCTGACCGACGTCGGGCACGCCCTGATGAAGGGGCTCTCCATGGCGCTGGGTCTCGCTCCGAGCTACTTCGCCGATCACTACACCCGCGACCCGTTGATCCTGTTCCGGGTCTTCCACTACCCGGCGCTCGAGGCGGACAGTCGCCTGTGGAGCGTCGGCGAGCACACCGACTACGGCATCCTCACGCTGCTGCGGCAGACCGGGCCCGGCCTCGAGGTCTGCGTCGACGGCGAGTGGAGCCCGGCCCCTCCGATCGAGGGCTCGTTCCTCTGCAACATCGGGGACATGCTCGACCGCATCACCGGCGGCCGCTACCGCTCCACGCCCCATCGCGTGCGCAACCACAGCGGCCTCGACCGCCTCTCGTTCCCCTTCTTCTTCGATCCGGCCTTCGATGCCCGTGTGGAGCCCATCCCCGGCTGCGAGCGGATCGTCGACGACGCGGCAGAGCGATGGGACGGCGTCTCCGTCGACGACATCGGGTCGACCTACGGCGACTACTTGCTGCGCAAGGTCTCGAAGGTGTTTCCCGAGCTGGGTCGCGACGTCGGCATCCAGCTCGAATCCGGTTCGGAAGGAGGACTCTCGTGAGATTGCTGTTCAAGCTGTTGGCGGGGAGCATCGGCTTCGTCGTCGTCGCCATGGCCCTGCTCGTGATCGGCGCGCGCTTCGCGGACGGTCCCCTGGCCATCGTCGCCGGCGGCCCCTTCGAGAGCGGCGAGGTCGTCACCGGGCCCGAGCCCGACTGGGCCTTCGTGCGTGACACCGGCGAGGTCGAGTTCCAGCTGCTCGAGCCGCCCCGCTCGCGCACGACCTGGATCGTCGAGCACGGCGGCAAGGCCTACATCCCGTCGGGCTACATGACGACCTGGTGGGGGCGCCTGTGGAAGCAGTGGCCCCACGAAGCCGAGAAGGACGGGCGGATCCTGCTGCGCGTCGGCGATCGGATCTACGAACGCACCCTGGTGCGGATCCACGACGGCCCCGAGGTCGCGCCCGTGCTCGCCGAGCTCTCCCGGAAGTACGCGGGCGGAGCGGAGATCCCGCTCGAGGCGGTGTCCTCCGGCTCCCTCTGGATCTTCGAGCTCGCGCCCCGGAGCTGACCCGCGGCGGGTCCGATCAGGGCGCGCACGTCGTCCCAGACGGGGAGGTCGGGATCGTCGAAGCGGCCGACGCCAGAGCGGAACGCGCCCGGCGTCATGCCCAGGATCCGCTTGAACTCGCGGTTCAGGTGGGGCTGGTCCGCGAAGCCCGCGCAGAGGGCGACACGATCGAGGGTGTCGTTCGTGATGCAGATGCGCGACATCGCGGCTTGCACGCGAAGGACCCGCTCGAGCTCCTTCGCGCCGTGGCCGACGTAGCGCCGGTAGCGACGCCGTCGCGTGCGATCGACCCGGTCGACCCGATCGACCCGATCGAACGGGTGCGTCGGGTCGCCGAGCGTGCGGGCGAAGTCCTGGGCGTGCCGCGGATCGGCCCGGCGGACGGCACGGAGGAAGCCCGCGAGGAGGCCACAGCGGGCGGCGAAGCTCCCGGCGCCGTGCAGCCGCTCCTCCAGCGAAGGGAGGCTCGTCGGCAGCACGCCGTGCAGCGAGAGGCGCCTCGCATCGAGCTCGTCGAGGCCGACGCCCAGGATCGGGAAGGCACGGCCGACGCGCAGCGCCGCGCCGAAGTAGCAGGTGCCGCCCTGGAAGACGCTCTTCATCCGGGGCGAGACGCTCGGCGGATACAGGATCGATTCGACCGTGCCCGGTCGAATGTCGAAGCGAAGGACCACGCACGCGCTGGGGAAGACCTGGATCGGCACCCGGGCACCATCGGGGACCTCGTACTGCCAGAACTCCATCACCACGTCGTCGAGATCGGCGGGCGCCCGCCGGCGCTGGAAGCGCACGGTTCGGGGGCAGAGCTGCGCGGAGTTCCGGATCGGCAGGTAGGCCACGGGTGTCCGATTCGTTCAAGACGTTCGCGTCCAGCATGGGACACTGAAGGGCCGAGGCAACCCGAGGCAACCCGAGGCGAAAGGAGAGCGCAGATGGGCGAGTTCTCCCGAGTGACGAGTCTTTCCGGCGGCGACGGCGAGTACCACGTCGAGATCGACCGGAACTGGTGCGTCTGGAGCCCGGCCGGCGGCTACCTGATGGCGCTCACGCTGGCCGCGGCCGGCCACGCGACCGAGTGGCCCCTCCCGATCAGCCTGAGCTGCCACCTGCTGGCCGCACCGAAGCTCGCGCGTGTCGACCTCCGCGTGCGCTCTCTGCGCCGCACCCGGGTCGCCGAGTCGCTTCGCGTCTCGATGACCCAGGAGGAGCGGCCGATCCTCGAGGCGCTGGTCTGGACGGGGGACGCCTTCGAGGGGTATGGCCACGACGACGCCCGGATGCCCGAGGTGCCCGGCCCCGAAGGCCTCGAATCGGCTCCGAGCGGCCCCGGACGACCGGGGTTCCAGACCCTGTGGCAGCACCTCGAGCATCGCCCGCTCGGGCCCCGGCACTGGGAGCGCGACGCGCCCGGGGAGCCTCGGCAGCGCGACTGGCTGCGTCTGCGCGACTTCGATCCCGAGCCGTGCGCCTTCGCGGATGCCGGTCGCATGGCGATCTTCCTCGACAGCTACACGTGGCCGGCGGCCGCGCACGCCCACAGCGGCGACTCCCGCTTCGTCGCGCCCACGGTGTCGTTCTCGATCGAGTTCCACCGGCGCTCGCCGAGTCCCTGGATCCTCTCGGACGCCTGGTCACCGGTCGCCGACGAGGGGCGGATCGCGACCTGCAACCGCCTCTTTGCTCCCGCGGGCGAGCTGCTCGCCAGCGCTAGCGGGACGCTCCTGTGCCGGCCCCGGCCGGCCGCCCCGGCCTAGGCGATCGAGAACCCGCCGTCGACGTTCCAGGTCTGTCCCGTGACGAAGCCCGCCGCGGGGCTCGCGAGGAAGAGCACCACCGGGGCGATGTCCTCCGGCCGGCCCCAGCGTCCCATGGGCGTGCGGTCGAGGTGGGGCCGCTCGAGGGCCTCCACCCCCTGCATGGCCGCTGTCATGTTCGAGGCCACGAGACCCGGCGCGACGGCGTTCACCCGGACGCCGTCTCCGGCCCAGGCGACGGCCAGGTTCTTCGTCATCTGGACGATGCCGGCCTTGGCGGCGCCATAGCCCGGGACGAAGGGCACCGCGAAGAAGCTCGACATCGAGGCCAGGTTCACCACCGAGCCGCCCCCGGCGAGCGGGCTCCCGCCGAGCTTCGCCTTGCAGAGGTTGGCCAGGCGAAAGGCCGACACCAGGTTGATCGAGAGGGCGTCGGCAAAGACCTCCGGATCCCACTCGTTGCGCCCGTCCGGGAGGGTGGCGCCGGCGTTGTTGACCAGCACGTCGAGCCGCTCCTGGGCCTCGGCGACCCGGGCCACCGCATCGGGGTCGCGCAGCTCGAGTGCGTGATAGGCGAAGCCCGAGAGGTCCGCGTCGTACTCGGACGCGCTTCCCCGGGTTCCCGTGATCGCGACGTCGGCGCCGGCCTCGAGGAACGCCCCGGCGATCGCATGCCCGATCCCGCTCGAGCCGCCCGTCACGAGGACGCGGCAATCGGAGAAGTCGAAGCGGGGGGCCGTGCTCATGGGC
>JASJCN010000368.1 GCA_030065975.1 Myxococcota bacterium | reverse complement strand
CTCCGGCGGCGGGACCGGGCTCGGCGTGTCGGGCTTCTCCGAGCAGGTGGCGCTCGGCGACCTCGGCCGGATCCGCCTCGATCCGCGGCTCGCCCTGCGCGTCGAGACCGACGTCGACGCCTCGGACCCGGGCGCAGCCGATCGCGCGGCGGGGGAGCGCTACGTCCGCGGCCTGGCCTTCGACCACTTCGACGGGCGGCGCTGGTCGGTCTCGCCCGGTGCCCGCGCGCGGGTCGTCGGCGACCCGATCCGGGGCGTGCTCGTCTCGGCCGATCCCTTGCCGCTGCGCCGCGGGCCCCGCCTGGTGCAGCGCATCGCCCGCGAGCCCATGGACTCGGGCGTGATCTTCTCGCCCGGCCGCCTGCTCTCGGTCCGCGGCAGCCTCGGGCGGCTCGAGCTCGACTCGGGCGGCGCCCTGCACGCGCATCGCACCACGGGAAACCGCGTGGACTACCAGGTGACGGCCCGGCTCGGCGCCCACGGCGACACCGTGGCCCACGACGATCGCGCCGTCCTGCCCCAGGCCGGCGAACGCTTCCTCGACCTGCCGGCGCTCTCCGAGAGCGTCGAGGAGCGCACGCGCGAGATCACGCGCCGCGCGAGCAGCGACGCCGAGCGCGTGCGCGTCCTCGAGGCGTGGCTGCGCCGCGAGGGCCGCTACTCCGACGAGCCGCCGGTGGTGCCCCCGGGCTCCGAACGCTCCCCGATCGAGGTCTTCCTCGACGGCGGCCTGGCGGGGCACTGCGAGTACTTCGCGAGCGCCATGGCCGTCATGCTGCGCAGCATCGACATTCCCGCCCGGGTGGTGAACGGCTTCGCCGGTGGCTCGGAGAACCGACTCGGCGGCTTCGTCGAGTACGCGCAGTCCGACGCCCACACCTGGGTCGAGGTGCACTTCGCCGACGCCGGCTGGGTCCGCTACGACCCGACGCCGCCGGACCTCCGCCTGGCCGGAGCCGACGCGCTGCGCGAGAGCGGGGGGCTGCAGTCGCTCGTCTCGGCCATGGAGCTCTGGTGGTTCCGCAACGTCGTCGACTTCGACCGCAGCACCCAGGCCCGCGCGATCCGCTCGCTCTGGCAGCGCTGGAAGTCCTTCCGGGGCGGCAATCCGGGTGGGCTCTCGCTTGCGCCCTCCACGCCGGATGCCGCTGGCCCCGGCTTCTCGGTGAGCCCGACCGTCGTGTGGGGGCTCGCCCTGGGCCTGGCCCTGGCGCTCGGCTTCGCCGTCTGGCGCGGCCGCGAGGACGGGCACGTGCCAGTGCCCGAGTACCAGCAGGCGCTTCGGCTGCTGGCCCGCCGCGGGATCCGCCGCGACCCGAACGAGACGGCCCGACTGTTCGCGGCGCGGGTGGCCGAGTGGCGGCCCGCCGCCTCCGCCCCCTTCGCCCGACTCACCGGGGCCTACCTCGCCACGCGCTTCGGCGACCATCCAGCACCCGAGCTCGGCCCGGAGCTCGACTCCCTGCGCCGGATCCTGCAGCCCCGCTAGCGCGCAAGGGCTGCAGCCCCGCTGAAGCACGCGGGTGGCAGCCTGCCGGCGGCCTAACGAACGCCGTAGATCGGGTGGGTCTGCGGCACGAGGCGCACGTTCTCGAGGCGCGCCTCCGCCCGCCGCGCGAGCGCGAGCAGGCGCTCCGCCGGGGGCCGCTCCTTCACGCCCCCACAAGGCGTCACGGGCTGCACCACGAAGTGCGCGCCCGGATGCACCGCGGCCACGCCCGCGACGGCGCGATCGAACTCGGCGTCGGTGGTGGACGGCGTGACGACGAGCTTCACCACCACCCGTGGGCTCCCCCGCGCCACCTCGAGGAATCGCTCGTGGGCCTCGTGGAAGGGCTCGACGTCTCCCTTCGCCGGGTCGGACTCGCGGCGCACCTCGCTCGTGAGCTTCCAGTCCATCGAGACCACGTCGATGGCATCGACCACCTGCGCGAGCGCCCGGTGGTGCAGGCCGTGGGTCTCGAGCAGCCGCTCGGGCCCGCCCGGGCCGATCGCCCGCGCGAGCTCCCCGACCGCCTCCGGCTGGAGCAGCGGCTCACCACCGGTGAAGGCGATCATCTGGTGGCGCTCCGGGTCGAGCGGTGCGAGCAGGTCGAGCAGCGCGGAGACGGCCACGGGGTTCGGGTGGAGCGAAGGCTCCCCGCCCTCCGGCGACTCCACCTCGAAGCGCTCGCTCCGACGCCACGTCCCCGGCGAGTCGCACCAGCGGCAGCGCAGGTCGCACTCGCCGAAGCGCACGAAGAGCGTCGAGCGCCCCACGTCCGGGCCTTCGCCCTGTACGGACGAGAACACCTCGACGAGGTGGGCCTCGGCCGATCCGCCGGCGGAGCTCACCCCTCGAGGATCGAGCGCCCCATCCCGATCTCCGCGACCACGTCGTCGAGACGCTCGGGGTGCGTGTCCAGGTCGTGGATGCGCAGCCGCGCCACGTGATCCGCGTCCGAGAGGGCGTCGGCCCAGCGGAACTTGAGCGCCAGATGCTCGACCATGGAGGCGACGTCCACCGTGCGGCGGCCGCTCAGGTCGTCGGCTCCGAGCACCAGCACGGACGAGCCCTCCTGGCGCACGAGGGACAGGGCCGCCGCGTAGCGCTCGCGCACCAGCCGCCCGACCAGGTGCAGGTCGAGGTTCGTCGGCACGTCGACGGTCACCAGCGACAGCCCACCGAAGTGCACCAGCCGGAAGTCGCGCTGGCGCACGTACTCGATCTCCTCGGGGACCGGCGGCGCGTCGGCGCGCCGTGCCTCCTTGGCGAGATCCGACGGCCGGCCGCCGAGCAGCGGCTCCAGCGCCTGGCGCTGGTCGCCCACCTGCTTGGCGATCTCGCCGAGCCGCCACCACCAGAGGCGTCCCCAACGCTGGTGATCGTGGGTGCTGAAGCGGCCCGTGAGCAGATCGACCAGCTTGTCCGAGAAGCGGCTGCGCCGGGTCGACAGCGACACCACCGCGGGCAGCGAGCTCCCCACACCGGGATCGAGGTGCAGATGGTCGGCACCCACGGCCGCCTCGATCGCGAGCGCGTCCTCCGGCGGCCACGCGTGGTGATCGAACCAGGCCAGGCGGCCCGCGTAGAGCGACACCGCCTGGATCACGTCGCGCGCCGGATGGGCCTCGAAGCCCACCACGAGGATCGGCGAGTTGTCCCGCAGGTCGGGCGTGACGCTGCGGAAGAACGTCATCAGCTCCTCCTGGGGATACACCCAGATGCCTTCGACCTGACGCCACTCGCGCGCCAGCAGCACGGCGGCTCCGATCGAGTCGCGATCGGCGTGGGCGAGGATCGCGACGCGGCCCCGGGGCAGCGCGGAGTTCTTCTCCTCCTCCTCGGCCGGCACGGGAGCCACCTGGCCGGCCCCCGCGAGCCGCGCGAGGCGTCGCTTCTCCCGCTCGAGGCGCACGCGATCGGCCTCGGACTCTTCGCCCTCGGCCTCGTCGTCGGCGTCGTAGGCGAGCTCGGGCGCCTCGTCGGGATCCGGCGCATCGGGCGCGAGCAGGATCAGCTCGTCGTCCTCGTCGTCTCCGTCGTTGCCGGAGTCGGCGTCGGAGGCCGGCGCGCTCCGGTCGCTGCCCTTGCGCCCGCGGCGGCGGCGGCCGCCTCGACGGCCCCGTCCTCCCTCCCGGGCGGAGCCTTCCTCTTCTTCTTCTCCTGGAGCCTCACTGGCGGCGTCGGACCCACCGTCCCCCTCGGCGTCGCTTCGGCTGCGGCGTCCCCGCCGACGGCGACGCCCGCGGCCGCGGCTCTCGCCTTCCGACTCGCTGTCGAGATCCAGGTCGAAGAGCGACACCTCGTCGAACCCGCCGTCGTCGGAGCCGGCCTCGTCCGCAGCGCCTTCCTCGGACTCCTCGGCGCCATCGGCCGCGGCCGCAGCGCCCGACCCACCGCGTCCGCGACGCCGACCGCGGGAGCGGCGGCGGCGCGCCGGGCGTGCCTCCTGCTCTTCCTCGGATGCGTCGGCGTCCGGCGTCTCGGCGGCCGCATCCTCCTCCGGCTCGGCCGCCGCTTCGCTCGGCTCGGCGGCCGGGGTCGGCTCGACGCGCGGCCCGAGCACCAGGCGCGGCCGCTCGGGAGCCGCGAGATCGACCGGGCTCAGGCTCACGCCTCCCGCGCCGTCCTGCAGCTCGAAGCACTGGATGTCACCCGCCACGCCGAGATGTCCAGCGACGCGCGGAACGGTCACGGCGAGCTCGCGGCCCGCCAGCACCACCCGCGGCGCGGCCGTCGAGACGGGGCCGTCGACCTCGCCGAGCAGCCCGTCGATGCGCGGCGCCAGCCGGTCCGCCGCCGCGAGGGCGAGGCCCAGCTCGCGCAGCCCCAGGGTTTCGCGGGTGAGGCCGATCGCAGCGGTGCCGTCGGCTCCGAGACCGACCACGTCGACCGCATCGAGCCCCGGGCTCGAGGACGGCCAGCGCAGCTCACGGGTCAGCCCGGCTGCTCGCGCGAGGGCGGGAAGGGAGCGCTGACGCAGGCCCTCTTCGCCGTCTCGCACGCGCCGGTCGCCCGCGCGCTTGCGCACCAGGCCCTCGACGCGATCGAGGGCATCGACGAGGCCCGCCGCATCGATGGAAAGCGTGTCGCCGCGGCCTTCGCCGAGCTCGAGCACACCGGTCACGCCGCGCAGGCGGAGGCCCGCCACCCGACGGCCGAGGATCACCAGCTCGACGCAGTCGTTCTCGCCGCGCAGGGATCCGCCGTGCTTGGCGGCCAGGCCTTCGAGCCCGGCCAGCGCCCGTCGCACGGTGGCGCGTGCGTCGACCGGCTCGATCGACTCGGCGAAGCGCCGCGCCGCGAAGAGCCGCGGCTCGGGGGCGGCGTGGCCGTTGCCCTCGCGCTCGAGCGCCGCCAGACGCGGCGACGAGGGCAGCCCCTGAACCCGAGCGCGCAGCGAGAGCGCGGCCGGCTCGACGGTCGGCGCGACGGCCAGGAAGTTGGCCGGCGTGTCGTCGCCGGCGGCTGTCGCCGCGGCCACCACGGCCAGCAGCGCGTCGCAGGCCGAGCTCTTGGAGACGCTCACCAGGGCGCTGGCGCCGTCCACCTCGCCGCGGGCGACCAGCGCGAGCCAGCTCGGCACGCCGTCGACCTCGATCGCCTCGAGGTTCGAGGCCAGGCCGGCCTCGGACACCTTCTCGAGCCAGGAGGGATCGATCGGACCCTGGCCGTCGCCCCCATCCGAGCGTCGCCGCCGACGCCTCCCAAAGCCTCGTCGCATCATTGGATTCGTCCTCCGTGGGCGCTCGTGGGCGCCGGAGGGCCGCCTGCTCGTGATCCGCTCGGTGCGGGCGGCCCAACGAGGCGCGCCGGTGTCGCGCGTGGGGCGCGAAGGCGAGCGGGATCACGAGGAACGTCCCGAAAATGAATCCCCGGTCCGTAGCGAGGTGCGGGCCGTTCCGCCAGGGGACCCCTGCGCAACGGGGGCATGCGGCCCCACTCTGCCCCTTTCCAGGACGTTCAGCACAGGACGTCGAGCAAGGACGTC
>JASJCN010000058.1 GCA_030065975.1 Myxococcota bacterium | reverse complement strand
GAGCCACGAGGAGCCCGCAGCACTCCTCGGGATGGGTCTCGAGCGCGTGCCCCCGAATCTCGTTCCAGACCCGAGCTGGGATCTGGATCGAAGGAAGCTCCTGATTCACATCGACGCGTTGGCTCAAGGGGCTCGCCGGTGCTCGCGGACCCCGCAGTCTACCGGTCGAGGCCCCTCCCGGCGAGCCCTGCGGGGGCGCGGAAGCCAAGACTGGGCCTTAGATGTGATAGTCGAGGCTGTCGTCGTGGGCCCGGCGCACCGCATCTGCCGCGGCCCTGCGACACAGGTGCGCGAGGCTGAGGTCGGCGAGCGCGCCCTCGACCCGGCTGGCGAGCTCCGCCCACACGAAGGCGGGACGGTGCTCCGCAGCCGAGCCTTCCGCGGGCAGGTCCGCGGCCAGCCGTTCGCGCAGGGGCCCCTCGACCGCCTCCAGGATCTCCCGGACGGTGATCTCCGCGGGCGGCCGGGCCAGCACGTAGCCGCCTCCCGGACCGCGCTTCCCCTGCACCAGGCGCGCCCGTCGGAGTCGCTGGAAGATCTGCTCGAGGTAGCGGCCCGGGATGCCCTGGCGTTCGCCGATCACCCGCACCTGGACCGGCCGGCCCTCCCCGTTGTAGGCGAGGTCGAACATCCCGCAGATCGCGTACTGGGCCTGATGGGAGAGACGCACGCGCCGGGTCTCAGCGGCCGCGCAGGACGAGCGACGCGACCGTCTCCTGCTCCGCCTGGACCCACTCCAGGCGGAGATCGGAGAGTCCGGCGAGGATGCCCATCACGCCTCGGAGCTCCCGCTCGACCTGACTGCGATCGACGAAGCGGTCGCGCATCCCACGTTCGACGAGCATCTCGAAGTTGGCCTCGATGGCGGCTCGCAGGGGCTCGGCGCGAATCCGGATGCGATCGCTCGGACCGCCGGCCGCAGAGCGACTCCCCGGCGACCGCTCGAGCAGCGCAATGGCCAACGCGGGCTGCGACGCCAGCGCCAGCCGCGAGCTTCCGCGGCCGAGGACCGGATCGAGCCACTCCCGAAGCCCATCGTCGGGAGCTTCGAGCTCCGGCCAGTCCACCCGGATCGGGCGAAGGCCCGGCTCCTCACCAACGGGAGCGGGGGAGAGATGGATCCTCGCGCCCTCGGGATCCTGGGCGCTCACCGCCGCGAGCCCCGTTTCGAACAGCTGCTCGAGACGCGGAGCGAGGGACGGGTCGTTCAGATGCAGCACCATTCCCAGTGCGGGAATCCGGTCTCGTCCGGCATCCGCCTGCACGTTTCGCGCCTCGAGCACGAGCGGGGGCTCGATCCCGTTCAGCGCGGCCTCGGTGAGACCGGAGAGCCCGGCCTCGGCCTCGTCCGCAAGGAGACGGCGCAGGACCGGCTCGGACAGGTACCGCTCGCGATCGGCCCAGAAGCGCGGCAGGTCGCGGGCGAACTCGCCGCGGAGGATCTCGTCGTCGTCGAGGGGCGTCTCGGGCGGGAGCGATCGCATGGGACGCCCTCCCTCCGGATAGAGCGTCGCCAGCCCGGCTTCGAAGCGCACGTCGACGCGCAGGCCCCCGTCCACCGGCACCACGTCGAGCGCGGTGTTCGCACTCTCCTCGATCACCCGCCGCGCCTCTCCGAAGAGGAGCTGCGAGCCGAGCGTGCCCCAGGGATCCTCGATGCCGGGGTCGGCGAAGGGCTCGCGGCGCACCTCGGGCCCGAACTGCACGTGGATGCCGGGTGCGATGTCGTTTTGCGCGCGAAGCCGCCCCGGCCAGCTTCTCGCGAGCGCCAGCCCGAGGGTCTGGTGCGACGCCAGCACGGCCACCTCGTCGCTGAACACCATCACGCCCTGCCGCCCGAGCGGAAAGACGGTCATGCCCTCGATCTGCTGGGAGGGCTCCTGGGGGCTCGACTTGGCCATCACGTCGATGCGCGCCGCCACGTCGGCGAGATCGGTGTCGTCCTCGGGAAGGGAGACGAGCCCGACGGCCAGTCCACCGGTGGGTCGGATCCAGATTCCGCCCTCCAGGCGGCGCCCGAAGGTCCGCAGGAACAGCTCCGCCGGATCCTCGTCGAGCACGACCTCGAGCCCGTTGCGAATGTCCATGAAGTCGCGACCGGCCGGCGAGTCCAGCACCTCCTCCACCGCTTCGCTCTCGCGCAGACTCCGAAAGGATGGGGAGTCGACGACGCGGTCGTAGAAGATGCGCCAGGATTCGGCCTCGATGTGGACGACGGGCTCGGCGTCCACCAGCCCCCGAAGCTCGCGCTCGCGGATCGCGGACCACCCGTACCAGATCGCCACCAACAGGGCGATCGCCACGGCAATCCAGATCGGGCGCTGCATTCGGGCTCCTTGGGCCTCCTCGGAAGGCCGCGAAGAATAGTCCAACCTGGGCGGCGGCACCGAGGCGGTGCGACCCCGGGCGACGCTCGGGCGATGACGAAAAAGAGAAGGGCCCGGACACCTCAGGGGTGTCCGGGCCCTCTTTGACTTGGGTCGAGCGGGATCAGACCCGGCGGCGCACCGCCATCAGGCCGAGACCGGCGCTCCCGAAGAGCAAGGCCAGGCCCGGCTCCGGGGTCGCGACCATTCCGATCTGGATGCTCCCGGGCAGGAAGGTCACGTCGCACTCGCCGCTGCCGTCATCACCGGGCGGGCAGGCGCCGTTGGCGAGGCCGAAGGAGTCACCAGTCCGGAAGAACGGAATGATCTCGAGGATCTGGCCGTTGGCCGCATCGATCTGGAAGGTCAGCGTCTCGACCACGCCGTTGACCACGCCCTCACCGGCGAAGCTCGTCTGGTTCAGGTCGAAGAAGGCGTCGTCGCGACCAACGCAATCGGGCTCGGTGGCGTCGGGGCACAGCAGCCGGGTCGCGAACGCGTCCTCGATGAAGCCGGCCTGGATCAGGGTCGTATTCACGGACGGGTTGGAGATCACGCCGACGGTGTTGCCACCGACGCTGAAACCAACGGTGAACGAGTAGCCGGCGAGCGCCAGGCCGTCGCTGTCGATCACGACGTCGACGTTGACCGTGTCACCGCTGTTCGCAGTGGCCGGCGCGACGATGCTGACGACCGGGTTGGTCAAGGCCAGAACCGAGTTCGGCAGCAACAGGATTGCGGCAACAGCCGCGAGCTTGATCAGTCTACGCATGTTCACTTGGCCCCCTTAAGCCCTTCCGCTGTGGATAGGTGGCCTGGGGGTGGGCCCCGTGTCAGGAAAAAGTGCAGTCTCGGGGCGTTCGTCGCGTGTTTTCCGCGCCGGAATCCCCCGGGGGCGGCAGCTCTGGAGCAGGACCGCTACCGGCCCCTGCAACCCGCTACCGGGACAGCAGCCCGCGCGCCTCGAGCTGGCCCACGGCGATGCGGAACCAGGGCGTGTAGCGTCCGGGCCTCGCCTCGAGGTCCGCCAGCAGCTCCTCGCGGGTCTGCCGCTCGAGGGCCTGGACCTCCTCCGGGTCCGGATCGGGTTCGGCGTCCAGGGTCCCGATCCACACGTGGTCGAACTCGTGCTCGGTGAGTCCCGAGGCCGGGTCCGAAGCGCGATAGACGAAATCGAAGGCGGGCTCGAGGGCCGTCTCGCAGCCCAGCTCCTCGCGCAGTCGGCGCTTCACCGCCGCCGCGACGGGCTCTCCCGGGCGCGGGTGCGAGCAGCAGGCGTTGGTCCACAGATCCGGGAAATGGTACTTGCCCGCCGCCCGCTGCTGGAGCCACATCCGCCCCTCCGAGTCGAAGAGGAAGATCGAGAAGGCCCGGTGGAGCCGGCCCCCGTCCTGGTGAGCGCGCAGCTTCTCGCAGGTTCCGATCTCGCGGTCCTGCTCGTCGACCAGGATCACCTCCTCCACGGCCTCCTCCTCCCCGGGCTCACTCGAAGAGCCCACGCCGCCGCGACTTTCGCTCGCGGTTGAAGTGACTGGGCATGCGTCGCTGCCTCCGGGGCCCGAGCTCGTCGAGCGCCTTCTGCAGCTCGTCGTCGACGAAGAAGGCCCGGATCCCGCCGATGGCGATCTTGATCGACTCGTCCTCGCGCAGACAGTGAAGCAGCTGCTCTTCGCTGAAGCGGAAGCGATCCCACTCCGGCGCGTCGCTCTGGCCCACCAACGAACGCTCTCCCATCACGTTGTAGGGATCGATCAGACCGCAGGCAGGCCGGCTGCCGGAGACGAAGTTGAGGAAGGGATCGAAGGTGAGCCAGGCCTCGTCCGCGTGGGCGCGCGGGACCTTGTCGTGGTCGTCGAGGCGGAGCTCCACGTGCTGCCATCCCGAAGCCAGCGCGTAGAGCAGCACGAGCACCACGCCCGCGCGCGCGAGCCCGCGAAGACGCCTCGCCTCGAAGAGCGCCGCCAGGGGAGCCGCGCCCATCAATGCGGCCGCCGGGAGGTACTGGACGAAGTAGTGGTCCCAGCACGGCTCCCACACCCGCAGCGAGAAGTACAGCGGCACGGCCCAGGCCGCGAAGATCCACAGCCGATGACCCGCGAAGCGCCCGGGCCGGGCGAAGAGGTACAGCTGGCCGAGCGCGCCCAGCACCAGGACCTGGAGATTCCCGAACGGACCGGGCAGGAGGAAGGTCGAGGCGTGCTCGTTCACGTTCCAGTCGAACGAGGACTCGAGGCCCTTCTCGGCGACCACCTTGGCGAAGGGGGCGTAGGCCTTCATCACGTCGAAGCCGCTCTGGTCGGAGAAGCGCTCTCCCTGGAGCCGCAGCAGGTGCGTGAACAGCCCGTCGCTCGCGGCATCGAAGCCGGCCCACAGCCCGAGCCCCGTGAGCAGCCCGGCCCCTGCCGCCGCGACGACGTCTGCGAGGCGTCGCCGCTGGAAGAGCGCGATGGCCGCGGCCACGCCGAAGGGCAGCGCCAGCGGCTTCTGGAGCACGGCGGCGACGAGCAGCACGGCACCGAGCGCGGCCGGGAGCGGCCCCCGGACGAATGCCAGGAGCCAGAGTCCGCCGGCGACGAGACCCATCATCACGCCGTTGGGCAGAGCGAGGAGTGCGTAGTACTGCAGTGGAGCCGAGACGAAGAGCAGGAGCGCCATCAACGCGCCGACCGGGGGGAGCAGTCGCCACGCCATGGCCAGGACGAAGACGCCGCCGAGCACCGTCGCGATCAGCCCGGGCAGCCGGTAGGCGAACAGCGCGTCCGGGGCGAGCGCGGCGGACGCGGCGATCGTGTACAGGTAGAGCGGCGTCTGGTGGTAGAAGAAGTCGCGGTAGGGAGCCTGTCCCGCGAGGATCAGGCGGGCCTGCTGGATGTAGACCCCCTCGTCGAAGTTGTGCTCGAGGTGGCTCAGGCGTAGCGCGCCGAACACCGCGTACCCGGCGATCACCGCGAGCGCGACGACGAGGCACACCCGCGCCTCGCGCGAGCCGTGCGCCCCTCCGGCCGCGGCCTCGGAAGCGGAGGTCTCGTCGCTCAAAGGACGGGAACCCGAACGCAGGTCGCCGTGCGATCCGCGAGCGAGCCGGTGCAGGTCGCGTGGAAGCGCTCGTACTTCTCGCGGCAGTCGATGCGGGTCGGCTCGGCGTCCGCGGTGAGACAGAAATTCCAGGCGCGAAGAGCATCGAAGTAGTAGACGCGCCCCCCTTGCGCTCGCGTCTTCTCCACGAGGTCGAGGAAGTAGGCGTCGTCGTGCTTGCTGTTCAGGAAGCCGTGCACGAAGCGTCCGGCGTAGTAGCCGAGGCCCGCATCGTCGAAGCTCGCCACGATGACGTCCCGATCTCTCACCACCCGTTCCACGATCCCGGCCTGGGTCTGCATGCGGAAGTCGTCGCGCGGCGGAGCCAGCAGCTCGTTGCGGACGTAGTGGACCAGGCCGAGGGCCGGGCCCGGATCCATGCGCTTGCCGCCGAGCCACACGGCGGGGGCCGCGATCAGCGCCACCACGACCAGCGCCAGCGCCCCCTCCGACCGGCGCCGGGTCCACCACACGGCTCCGGCGGCCATGAGGACGGCGCACACCGGCCACGCCCAGATGAAGAGGTAGCGAGGGAACTTGACCTCGCGCAGGGTCAGGAGCAGGAGAGGCAGCAGCAGCCAGGCCCCGAGGAGCAGCAGCGGTCGGCGCCGGGAGGGCTCCCGAACCGCCTCCACGACCAGGAAGACGACACCGCTCACGAACGCCAGGTGGCCGAGGGAGATCGCCTGCCAGGAGCGCTCGCCGAGCAGGCGCTGCATCGGAGCCAGGAACTCGACCAACACCTTCAGATAGAACTCCGGCATCGGCTGGCACCCCGAGAAGCGGTTGGCGCAGTCCACGGGATGGAAGAAGGGCAGCGTGTCCCAGAAGGCGGCGAGCACGGCGCCGTACATCGCCGCCGCCCCGACGTAGAGGGGCCAGTAGCGCCAGGCCAGCAGACGGAATCCGCCGAGCAGCAGGAACCACGCCCCGGCGACGGGCAGGATCATGTAGCCGAGGGTCTGGGACAGCAGGGTCGCCACCAGGAAGACCGGCCAGAGCCCGGCGGCCCACGACCCGGGCGATCGTGCGGCGGCGAGCATGTAGTGCAGCGTGGCCGTCCCGCAGGCCATCACGAAGGTGAAGTGCCGCGCCTCGCGCTCGAAGATCATCATCGTCGAGGAGGCCAGGAACAACGTGGCCGAGACGAGCGCCATGCGGGCGTCGAAGAGGTTGCGCACGACTCCGTACAGGGCCAGGGCCGAGAGGGCGCCCATCAGGATCGAGAAGGTCCGGGTGCTCGCCTCGGAGAAGCCGACCACCCAGGTGAAGGCCGCCACCGCGTAGCGATACAGGGGCGTCGCGGGATCCCACAGCTCGTACTTCAGCTGCCACGGCATGAAGTCGAGGTCGAAGGGGTTCTTGGGCGTGCCGTGCTCGTGGATTGCCTGGGCGGGGAGCACGGCGATCGACTCGTCGACCCAGAACGGCTCGGCCGAGAGGTGGATGAAGGGGAGCGCGAGGCCCAGCACCATGCCGAGGGCGCAGACCACCGGCAGCACGGGTGCAGGACGAGAGGAGCGATCGCGCGAAGCCCCCTCTGCGGGGCCGGCGGACGGAGACATCAGGGTAGAACCTGCGAGAAGCCGGAGATCAACGTTGGTATCATCGTCGGCTCGAAAGGTACCGCAGGTGGCCACGCTGAAGACTCCGGAAGGAACGGCCGCAGAGGGTCCCGCCGCCGTCCGAGAAGCTCCCGCTCCCATGCGAGCCTTTCTGACCGGGGCCTTCTTGCGCATGAACAGCGGCCCGTTGATCGAGCGCTTCCGGCGCGGCGAAGGGGCCCTGCTCGTCGTGAACCTCGCCCTCGTGGCGTTCCTGCAGCCGCCGCTCGGCGAGGCTCTCGGCTACGCCGTCCTGTCCACGGCCGTGCTCACCGCCGCCTATGCGGTCAACGACTGGAAGGACGCCGAGGACGATCGCCGCAATCCCAAGAAGAACCAGCAGCTGGTCGAGGCCCTGGCTCGCTTTCGCCGCCCCTTCGGCATCTGGCTCGGGATCCTGCACCTCGGGCTGCCGCTCCTCGCCCTCGCCTGGCTCGGCGGCCACGCCTCGCTGGCCGTGCTGGCCATGCTCGGCGTGAACTCCCTCTACTCGTTCTGGCTCAAGGGCCTGCCGATCGCGGACCTCCTGATCGTCGGCGTGTGGGGCGCGTTCTACGCCGCCATCGTCCCCGCGCCGTGGCGGATCTACGTCTTCATCGGGGCGATGACGGCGATCATGCACATCTTCCAGATCCAGCAGGATCGCGACGTCGACGCGCGGAACGAGGTCTCCACCACGGCGGTGCGGATTCCGCAGCTCGCCACCGTCGCCTTCGCCGTCTTCTGCGCATCGATCTTCTTCGCGCTGCTCGAGCCCCTCGGCCCGATCTGGGCGTCGACCGCCGCGATCCCGCTGATCCTGCGCCTCGGGATCGGCGATACCGGGCATGCCTGGATGGCCTCCAGGGTATACTGCGGTGTCGCCCTGCTGGCCCTGCTGAGGACCCTTCATGAACATCCCTGACGTCTCGCGGCTGGCGTTCTCCTACGCGATGAGCTTCCTGGCCTACCGCACCGACCGCGGGCCCCGGCCCTTCTCGGCCGCCATGGCGGTGACGAACCGCTGCAACCTGCGCTGCGTGTACTGCAACACGCCCTACATGGATCCGAACGACCTGAGCTTCGACCAGAGCCTGACCGTGATGGATCGCCTGAAGGACCTCGGCGTGAGCCGCCTCGGCATCGTGGGCGGCGAGCCGCTGGTCAAGAAGGACATCGGGGAGCTGGTGAAGGAGGCCAAGCGCCGGGGCTTCTACATCACGTTCAACTCGAACCTGACCCAGTACCACCGGAAGCCCGAGGTCTTCGACGACGTGGACCTCGTCTTCACGAGCCTCGATGGGGACGCCGAGACGCACCGGGCCCACCGTGGCGAGAAGAGCTACGACGGCGTTCTCGAGGCCATCGACGACCTCGTCGCCCGAGGCCTGCCGGTGGTGGCCATCTGCGTCGTCGGAGAGGCCAACGCCGAGCAGGCCGAAGGCCTGATCCAGCAGGCCGAACGCGGGCGCTTCAAGATCCACTTCCAGCCGCAGTGCCTCGACACCGAGATCGTGCGCGGCGAGCTCGACGCCTCGGTGCGCTCCGAGGATCTGCGACGCTTCTGGGCCGGGCTGCTCGAGCAGAAGAAGGCCGGCCGCCCGCTGGCCAGCTCGGTCGCATACCTGAAGGCCCAGGCCGAGTGGGACGACTTCCGCGTCTCTGCGTTCTCGAACCCGGGTCTCAAGTGCGCCGCCGGCCGCGGCTTCCTCTACGTCGACCCCCAGGGCTACGCCTACCCCTGCGCCTTCACCAAGGGGCAGACCGAGGGCATCAACCTGCTCGAGGAAGACTGGCGCCAGGCGTTCAGCGGCGAGACACCCTGCAACGTGTGCAACGTCGGGCCCATGATGGAGTTCAACCTGCTCTTCGAGAAGCCGCTCCGAGCGAGCCTCGAGGCCCTGAGCCGGATCGCCTAGTCGCAGACCCGTGGGCCGGAGCGACCGGCTCCGGCGAAAAGAGAAAGAGCCGCGGAGGCGTTGCCTCCGCGGCTCTTCGTTCTCTCGCTAGCGCTTCCTAGGAGCCGTCCGGCACCAGGTCGGCGTAGATGTTGATGAAGCCGCCGGTGTCCTGCTCGGTCTCGAGGCCGTTCAGCATGAAGCCGAGGAAGCTCGGGACCGTGATCGAGTCGAGGCTCGAGCAGATCGCCGTGCCGTTCAGGTTGCCGAGGATCGGCTGCAGCAGCGGGTTGTCGAGGGCGTCCGGGCTCACGCCGATCGGGCTGTCGATGAACTCCAGGTTGAAGGAGCTCAGGGTCAGCGGGCCGAAGCTGAGCTGGCTGCCGTTGATCGCGATCGTCCCGACCTCGAGCACGCCGTCGAGGCGGGCGTTGAGGAACGTGTCGCCCGAGGTCTGGCCCTTGATCGCGACGTCCATGCCCGCGATGTGGACCGTCGGGGTCCCACCCGGGTTCACCTTGAGGACGGGCGAGAGCGACGGGGTGAACTCGATCACCACGTTCTCGACCGGGCTCACCGTGGCGAAGGCCGGATCGATGATCACGAGCGTGATCGTCGGGATGGGCATGCTGCCGCTCCCGATGTCGAACTCGTCGATCACCAGGTCGAACGCGCCGCCGAGCGTCTCACCGCGCAGCAGCTTGTTGAACAGGTTCTCGTGCAGTCCGAGCGCCACGCCGTAGGGGACGCCACCACCCGGCGTGTTCGCGCCGAAGTTCGGGAAGGTGAGCGGCGTGCCGATCGAGGACGGGATGTTCGGGGCTCCCGGCGGAACGGCCAGCGGCTGCACGTTGGCGTCCAGCTCGAAGGTCACGCCCGCGTTGTCCTCGAGGACGTCCGAGAACATCGCCGTCAGGTCGAGGCCGAGGGCTCCCCCGGCCAGGCCGTCGATGTTGAGGCCGCCGAGAGCGTCCTCGAGGGCCTGGGCCACCACGCCGTCGTTCGGGCCGTTGCCGTCGTCGTCTTCGAGGGCCGCCTCGATCTCCGGAATGATCAGGTCCTCGATGTCGGGGAGGAACAGGTTGATGATGTCCTCGATGATCGGGAAGGAGCAAAGCCCGCCGTCGAAGTCGTTCCGGAAGTTGACCAGGGTGACCGACGGGGTGAACGGGTTCTGGTTGATGTCGAGCTGCGACATGTCCGCCGCCGGCGAGATCTGCAGGTCGGTCGAGATCCTGGCCTCGTCGGCCCGGATCACGCCGTCGCAGTCGGGCTCGATCGTGCCCTCGAGGATCGCGGTGTAGTCGAGGACCAGGTCCTGGGCCGTGCCCCGGACGCGGACCGCGTTCGTGATCGAGTTCAGGTCGATCGCGAGGTCGTCGAGCGAGGCCGAGTTGATCCGGATGCGGTCGAGCTCGGTCAGGCAGACGTAGCCGAGGTCGATGATGCAGTCGTTGATCGGGATCGAGTCCGGGATCAGGTCCTCGATGTTGCCGAGGGCCTGGTTCGCGGCGTCGTTGATCGCGTCCTCGAGCTGATCGATGCCGGTGTCGTTGATGCGGATGCCGACCGAGCGGAGCGCCTTGGCGCCGGCCGCGATCTCGCTGCCGCAGATCGCCACGTTCTGCTGGATCGTGACGTCGCCGGTCACGTTCCGGACCGCCTCGACCAGGACGATGTCGAAGGGCCCCTGCAGGTTGGCGGCCGAGCTCGGCGCCTCGAAGAAGCCGTCGCCGAGGAGGGTCGCCGCGGCACCGTCCACGTCCACGTCGAGATCGGCCTCGGCGACGTTGGGGACCTCGCCCTCGACCAGGCCGCCACAGGCGCCGGCCACGTCGATGAACTGCCCGTGCAGCGGCGTGTCGATGATCAGCTCCGGCGGCTCGTAGCCGTCGCCGGCCGCGGTGTTCGCCACGGAGGAGGGTCCGGGGGGGCCACCGAGGGCGGGGCGGAAGAAGCCGAAGAAGTCGTTCGGGGCGACGACGCCGTCGCCGTTGCCGTCCGCCACGGCGCACTGGGGGTTGGTGGCGACATCGAGACCGAGGCAGGGCCGAAGGACTCCGAAGAAGTCGTCGGGCGCCACGAGGCCGTCGTTGTTGTAGTCGGCGTCGCAGGCGTCACCGTGTCCGTCGAGGTCGGCGTCGGCCTGGTCGGCGTTGGCGACGTCGACGCAGTTGTCCGCGGAGTCGCGGACGCCGTCACCGTCGCCGTCGAAGACCTGGGCCACGGAGGGCATCAGGATGAAGCCGGCCGCGAGCAGGACGCCCAACCCGACGATCCAGGCTCCTCGTCCGCTCTTGATGATTCGTGCCATCCCCGTCCTCCTCGAGCCTCCAGCTGCCAGCCGCCGAGCTGGCCTGGAAAGCATCAACCGGGTTCTACGCTCTGCCCCGCCCCGCTTCTTCTGTGGCCCCGGTCCGCATGTTCGCTACGCCCCGGTTCGCCTCTTCGGATTGGTTGCGGTCTCCTACGACTCGGGCCCGGAACCCTCTCACGGGCACCGTACACGAGTCAGGTGAGAAGCCTCGTCCCCTCGTCAGGTGACCCCCGAGCGCGCACCCGCCACGCGGGGACGCCTCTGAGGCCTCCTGACGGCCCCGATCATGTCATACCGCGCCCAGGGATTCACCCTCCAATTCGCCCCGTTCGTGTGGAAAAGCCACAGGCGATCGATGGCGAGAGGCGCATCCCCCCGGGGTAAGCGTGCCGCGCGGAGCGCAGTGCCAGTCCCCAGGGGGCCCGATCCGACGATCCCCGGCGCGGTGAGCGGCCTGCTCGTGCTTCTCCGGCCGCACGACGTTCAGCTGCGGTAGGATGCGAGGCGCTGATCTCGACGACGCTCGAGGGCTGAGGGCCACGATGAACGAACCTCTGAGTCTTCTCCTGCTGAATCCGCCGTACGTGGCCGAGATCTACGACTTCAAGCAGGACTTCTCCGTCGAGTACCCGCTCGGGCTGGCCTACCTCGCCGGGACGCTCGAGGCCGAGGAGCTCCCCTACGAGTTCCTGGACGCCAACGCGGAGGGGCTCTCCATCCAGTCGACGGTGGACCGCGTCCGCGAGCTGTCGCCGCGGATCCTCGGGATCAGCTCCACCACGACGACCATCGTGCTCGTCGACCGGATCGCGCGCGCCTGCAAGGAGGCCCTTCCGGGCCTGACCGTCGTGCTGGGCGGGCCGCACGCGACCGCCATTCCCGAGCGGACGCTCGACGAGTTTCCGGTCTTCGATTACGTGGTCCAGGGCGACGGGGAGCTGGTCCTGGCCGAGCTCTGCCACACCCTGAACGCGGGCTCGATCGTCTCCAAGGACGCGGACCGCTGGACCGAGCCCCGCGGCAACGGCGGCATCTGGTTCCGCGAAGAGTCCGGGGCCGTCGCGCACTACCAGCCCATCCGGCGCTTCAAGCACCTGGACGAGATCCCGCTGCCTTCGCGCAAGAAGTTCCCGAACGAGCGCTACAGCATCGGCCCGCTCATGAACCGCGGCTTCCGGGGAGGCCAGCTGGTCAAGCTCGCGGCCTCTCGCGGCTGCCCCTTCGCCTGCAACTTCTGCAGCGAGGGACAGAGCTGGCCGCCCTACCGCTATCGCACTCCGGAGAGCGTCTTCCGGGAGATCGAGCTGCACTACCACCGCGACGGGGCGCGGCACTTCTACTTCGTGGACGACACCATCAACGTCCGCACCAAGGATCTCTTCGAGTTCTGTCAGCGCATCATCGACAGCGGCATGAAGATCCACTGGCACTGCCACGCCCGGGTCCGGCCCCTGACCGAGGAGATGATCCGGATCATGAAGGCCTCGGGCTGCTTCGGCATCATGTTCGGCGTCGAGAGCGGCGACCCGGAGCTGATCCAGGGCCTCGGCAAGAACATCACCGTGGACCACGTGCGGGACGCGATCGCTCTCACCAAGCGCCACGGCCTCAAGGCGCTCACCTTCTTCATGTTCGGGCACATCGGCGAGACGCGGGAGACCGCGCAGAACACGATCGACTTCGCCTGCGAGCTGAACCCGGACATCGCGTTCTTCTCGATGGCGACGCCGTATCCCGGCACCGAGATGTACGACCACTACATGGAGCACAACGTGCTCGACGACGACTTCACGTGGGACCAGTTCAAGGTCCACCAGCGGGACGCCTGTCACGAGACCGCGTCGCTCACCGGCGACGAGATCTGGCACTTCTACAACAAGGCGCACCTGCGCTTCTATCTCCGGCCCCGGTACGTGGGCCGCGTCGTCAGGCGGCTCTCCCAGAATCCGCACGAGATCCGCGACTACTGGTGGCTGCTGCGGGAGTCCTTCCACGCGCTCGACTGGCTTCCCACGCCGATCAACCCGGGAAGCCAGGCGCGGGCCTGAGGCGGCGGGTCAGTCCCGCGCAGCGGCGGCGGGCGCCGACTGGAGCGCGTCCGCGATGAGGACCGCCATGCGCTCCATTCCCTCGCGCTTGGGATGGATCGCGTCGCCGAAGACGTACTCGCTCTCGTCGGAGAACAGGTGCCGGAGCGGGACGATCGGGACGCCGTGGCGAGCCGCGAGCTCCGCGTTCACCGCGTCGATGGACTCGGAGTAGTAGAGGCCCGGGTACTCGAGCAGCATGACCTCGAGCCCTTCCCGGCCCGCCCGCGCGAGCAGTCCGTCGAGTGCCTCCCGATAGCGGGCGACGTTCGCGGTCTCGTCCAGGGTGAGGTCCTCGGCGTAGAGCCCCCGATACGAGGTGAGGAAGCCGAAGAACGCCAGCTCGGGCAGGAAGGGGGGAAGCGGCGACCGCTCGCGCTCGAGTCGCAGCCAGGGACCCTCGAAGCCCTCGATGGCGCGGTGATGCAGCTCCGACTTCTCGTAGTGCTTGCCCACCATCAGGAGCAGGGTGTCCGGCGAGAGCGCGAGGTAGCGGTCCATCTTGGCGGCGATCTGCACCAGGCTCTGGGACGGCATCCCCATGTTCACGACCCGGGTCATCTGGTCGCCGCGATCCCGGAGGATCGACTCGACGAGCTGCGGGTACGCCCCCGCCGGCTCGAAGGGGAAGCCGAAGGTCACGGAGTCGCCGGCCACCAGCACGCGGCGTGAGCCCGGACGGGCCTCGTCCGGAAGCAGGGTGTCGCGGTAGCGCCCCGAATTGACGCCGTAGAAGGCGTTCTCCTGCATCACGGGCGGGTGGACCTTGCCCAGGTAGAAGAACACCCCGTGCAGCATGTAGACGTGGTTGGCGAAGGGCCAGATCGAGAGGACGTAGAGGGCCCCGAAGGCGATCTGGGCGCGCTTGCTCCAGAGCCGGTCGGGCAGGCGCGTGAGGCGCGTCAGATGGCACACGGCGCGCGCGAACACGTAGCCGCCGGTCACGAGGGGCAGGGTCGGGATGAAGACCACGCCCAGGAGCAGGACGTAGGCCAGCGACACCTTGACCCAGGTCGAGCGGCTCTTGGGCGCCTCGAGCCAGGATCGGCCGCCGAGGTAGGTGTAGAGCATGCGGAGCACGAGCAGGACCGCGGGGATCGCCACGACCGAGCGGGGAAACATCTCCCGCTCGACCCCGAACACCCACAGCAGCCAGACCCCGGTCGTGATCGAATCGATCACGAACAGGAATGCGTTGGTTCGAGCCCACGGCAGCGCCGGAGGCGACGGGGACGCCGGCGAGTTGCTCATCGCCGGAGGCGGAGGGTCGCTCGGGGCGAGAGCTCCCCCATGGGAAGCCCGTCGCGAGCGGTGTCCCCTGCGTGGGTGGGGGTGACGCTCGGGCCGCGTGTCGGTGACGACCTGCCCTCGAGGACCGGGCCCATGCTATCGTCACGGTGTTTCCACCACATCCCCGGGGTCGCCGCCTTGCACATCACGTTCGTCTCACTCGGCATGGAGCTTCTCGGCGTCGAGTACCTGTCGTCGTACGTCAAGGCGGGCGGGCACCAAACGAGCCTCGCCCACAACCCGGCCCTGTTCAACGATCGCTTCCAGCTGCAGATCCCCTGGGCGGCCAAGTGGTTCGACCAGGACGACCAGATCGTGCAGCGGATCCTGGACCTGAAGCCCGACCTGCTGGCCTTCAGCTGTCTCACCAACGTGTTCCAATGGTCGCTCGAGATCGCGCGCCGCGTCCGCGAGCAGCGCGACATCCCGACCATCTTCGGAGGCGTGCATCCCTCGGCCGTGCCCGAGTTCGTCATGGGCTACGACCAGGTCGACATGGTCTGCCAGGGCGAGGGAGAGGAGCCGCTGCTCCAGGTCGCGAACGCACTGCAGGCGGGCCGGGACGTCCACGGCATCGACAACATCTGGAGCAAGGAGGACGGAGAGATCCGGAAGCCGGAGCGCGTCTCCAAGTTCATGACGGACCTGAACGCCCTGCCCTTCCCGGACAAGGAGCTCTTCGCTCCGACCATTCCCGAGAAGTACGTCTACCGCATGATGACGGGGCGAGGCTGCCCCTACCGCTGCACCTTCTGCTTCAACAACTTCTTCGCCAACCTGCCCACCGAGAAGACGGGCAACAAGCAGTACGTCCGGCGTCGCTCGGTGGAGAACTGCCTCGAAGAGCTCCGGCAGAGCAAGCGTCGATACAACTTCA
Source organism: Myxococcota bacterium (assembly GCA_030065975.1). Taxonomy (GTDB): domain Bacteria; phylum Myxococcota_A; class UBA9160; order UBA9160; family UBA6930; genus JASJCN01. Next base: position 7,672 of record JASJCN010000058.1, on the reverse strand, counting down.
GCTCGGTGGAGTTCCACGACGACATCTTCACCATGGACAAGGACTGGCTGAAGGAGTTCCTGCCTCGGTTCAAGGAGGAGATCGGCGTCCCCTGGATCTGCGAGACCCACGCGAAGTTCATGGACGACGAGCTCGCCCAGCTGATGAAGGACACGGGCTGCGCCGGCGCGAAGATGGGCATCCAGTCCCTCGAGCGGGCCCAGTACAAGTCGCAGGTGCTCAAGCGGGCGGAGAAGGAGCGCGACATCATCAAGACCTTCGATGCGTTCCGGAAGGCCAACCTGCAGCTGGACGCGGACCACATCCTGGGTCTTCCCGACGAGTCCGACGAGGCGCTGGACTACGCGCTCGAGTTCTACCGGAAGCACACGCCCAGCCGACTGGCCACGTTCTTCCTGACCTACTTCCCGGCGGTCGAGATCACGGAGAAGGCGCATGCCTCCGGAGAGATCACCGACGAGGAGATGGAGAACATCAAGGCCGGGAACCTGCTCTGGTATCACCAGGTCCACGCGACGACGCCGGCCGGACGCGAGAAGCTCAAGCGACACGCGGGCTTCATGATCGCCTTCCAGATCCTGCCGGCGATCCCGCGGCCGCTCCGGCGCTTCGTCAAGCCGGAGGTGCTGGCGCGGATTCCGTTCATGGTGCCGCTCTCGCGCGGGATCATGGCGACGAAGATGATGGTCGACTGGCTCGTCGACGGGAACTTCGGCGCCCTGATGTACCTGCGCCTCTACACCCACCACATGTTCGGGAAGGGACGCAAGCTGAACCGGGTGCCCCCGCCGGAGACCAAGCTGACGCTCGCGGCCGGGAAGTAGGCGGATGCGCGTCGCTCTCGTCAACAACCTGTACGTCGACCAGCTCGGCTACTTCTACATCGCCGCCGCGCTGAAGCAGGCGGGGCACGACGTCGAGTTCTTCGTGACCTCGCAGAACATCGAGTCCGAGCTGCGCGCCTTCGATCCAGGGCTCGTCGGCATGACCGCCGTCACGGGGAACCACCTCTGGGCGGCGAGCATGGCGTCGGAGATCAAGGAGTTCCTGCCCTCCGCCAAGACGATCATGGGCGGGCCCCACCCCACCTACCACCCCCAGATCATCCACCACCCGGGCCTCGACTACGTCTGTCGGGGCGAGGGCGAGGTCGCCGCGACGGCCCTCTGCGACGCGCTGGAGCGCGGCGAAGACACCTTCCACCTTCCGGGCATCACGGCTCGCGACGGCGACGAGGTCCACGAGAACGGCTTCGCCCCGCTGGTCGAGGAGCTGGACACCGTCCCGTTCCCCGACCGCAGCATCTACCAGCACATCAAGATGCTGCGCAGCCGCAACCACTACCCCTTCATGCTCACGTCGCGCGGGTGCCCCTTCCAGTGCACCTTCTGCTACGCGCCGACCCTCGCGAAGCTCACGCGCGACGCCGGCAAGTTCGTGCGCTTCCGCTCGGTCGACAACGTCATCGCCGAGGCCCAGGAGCTGAAGGCCGAGTTCAACGTCCGCTCCGTCGAGTTCGTGGACGACATCTTCGGCATGAAGGGCAAGTGGCTCGACGAGTTCGCCGAGAAGTGGCCCAAGGAGGTCGGCCTCCCCTTCCAGTGCAACCTGCGCGCGGACCTCGTCAACGACGACAACATCGACCAGCTCACGGGAGCCGGCTGCGAGATGGTCGCCTTCGGCGTCGAGGCCGGAAGCGACCGCGTGCGCAACGAGGTGCTGAAGAAGTCGGTGACCACCGACCAGATCCGACGCGCCGCGGAGCTGCTCCGGGCGCGTGGCGTCCGCTTCGTGACGTACAACATCGTGGGCGCGCCGACCGAGACCTGGGACGAGGCCATCGAGACGCTGACCCTCAACCAGGAGATCCAGCCCGACTACCCGCAGGTCTCGATCATGACGCCCTATCCGGGCACCGAGGTGTACGACTACGCGGTCGAGGTCGGCCAGCTGGACTCGGATCCGAAGACCTTCGACAGCATCGAGCCCTTCAACTACGGGAGCTCCGCTCTCGAGACCCCGCACCGCGAGGAGATGGCGAACCTCCAGAAGCTCTTCGCCACCGCGGTGCGATTCCCGCGCCTCACGCCCCTCATCCTGCGCATGTGCAAGTGGCCGGGCGGCGCGCTCTACTACGGCATCTTCCTGGCCGGCCACGCCCTCGGCTACTACCTCGGCGTGAAGAAGGTCCCGAAGCTCTTCGTGCTGCGCCTCGTGATCAACCTCGGTGAGATCTGGCGGCGCCACAAGTCGGGCCTCTACAAGCGAAAGCTGTACGAGCGGTCGGATTCGCCGCGTCTCAAGGAGCGCCTCGAGTCGGGTGCCGGCTTCTGACGACGAGTCGCTGACAGCGGCGAGTCCCCGGGCGGCCCGACCCTTCACCCTCGCGTGGGCGGTGATCGGGCTCTCCGTCCTCGTCGTTCTGATCGGTGCGCGCGCCATCCGTTTCTCGATGGACGTGGGCCCGGGCCTGAAGGAGGGCCTGCGTCCGATCCTCGAGGGCACCACCACCCTCTTCCTCACGAGCTTCACGGCCTTCCAGATCAACGGCGTGGTGATCGGCCTGATGCTGGTCCCGGGGATGCTCTACTGGCCCTTCTTCGCGAGGCGCGTGGGCGGCGAGCTGCGGATGACGGGCTGGGTGCACTTCTGGGCCTGGGTGGAGCTGGTGCTGAACCAGCACTTCTTCGACATCAACCGCTTCCTGGCGCCGTGGTTCGTGGTCACGCTCCCCCTCGTCTGGCTGCTCCCGGCGATCGCCTCGCGGGTCGAGCGGCCGTCCGGGGCGGTCGTCGCCGTCGGCTGGCTGGCCGCCGCCGCGATCGGCTCGCTCCTCGCCCCCTCGAATGCGGACGTCGTGGGGCTGGTGGCGTGGTCCCTGGTCAACGTGTGGCTCCACCGGCTTCGCATCGGCCGGCTCGAACGGCTGGGGCTCACGGTGCTGGCCATTCCCTTCGTGCAGCTCCTCGTCGTGTCACGCGACGTCGTGCTCCTCTCGTGGCCGATCCTCACCCTGATCGCGACGGTCATCCTGGTGCGGCGCATCTGGCCTCGATCGCGCGGCTTCGCCGTGGCGTCTGCCCTCGCCTTCCCCGTGGCCTTCCTCGCCTCGGGCGTCGGGATCCTCCATGCGGCGTTCGACCACGGTGGCCGGCCGATCGGCGACGGCCTCGCCTACAGCTTCTGCGAGACGCCCGACGGGTCCCGGGTGGTCGCAGCCGTCCCCATGTGCCCGATCGGCGGGACCGATTGTCAGGACGGCCACCTCCTCGTCTACGACCCCGAGCGGGACTGGGCGGCCGAGCGCATCGACGTCTTTCCCGAGGAGGGTCGCTTCGGCCGCCTCGAGCAGGTGGTGTGCATGGAGGCGGAGTTCCAGATCGGGATGTGCTGCGTCACCGACGGGGACGAGCGACGCGAGGAGGACGTCCTCCGGGTGTCGCTGGACGGCGCGGAGCCCGAGTTCGGATACCGAGGGAAGCCGCTCACCCGACGACTGGTGTGGGACGTCGCGAACGAGACGATCTACTACGTGGGCGAGTACGTGCGCGTGCTCGATCGGCGGACCGGCCGGCTCTCCGAGGACCTCGACTACGCGCTCGAGAAGCTGGCCCCGGGCTTCGCTCCCCAGGGTGCCATCTTCACGGCCGAGTGGGGCTCGCTGCACACGGGGCGCAACAGCGTCTACATCTCCGAGTTCGCGCGAGGCTCGCGCATCTACGTCGCAGACCGCGACACGGGCGAGGTGTCGCTGCTCACCGATGCGGCCAACGGCGGCGTGCTGGGCGTGACCGTGGACGAGCCCCTGGATCGGCTCTACGTCAACTCCCTCTACGGCATCGACGTCTACGACCTCGCGACCGGGAGCATCGTGGCGACGCTGCGCACCGGAACCCTGGCGCGGGTGCCCGTGATCGACGAGCGCTGGAACCTGCTCTACGTGCCGTGCACGGTCGGTGGCCGCATCGAGGTCTTCGATCGCACGACATTCGACCACCTGGGGGCCATCGCCATCGGCATCGAGACGCGGAATGCGCTGCTGACGCGCTCGGGCGAGTGGCTCGTGGCGTCGGAGGTCCGGACCCAGGTCGCATGGCCCGCCGACGAGCTGGCGCGACGCTTCCGTCGCGTCTCGAGGAGCCGCTGACCCCCCGAGCGCCTAGGCTCTCGCGATGCGACTCGTCCATACCGCGCTCTCCGCCGCACTCGCCCTCGGGCTCGTCGCCTGCGCGACCCCGCCCCCGAGCCGTCCGGCTCCCCCCGGCGCGCCGCCGGGCTGGCGCGTGTCGGAGGCCGAGGGCGTCTCCTTCGAGCATCCCGACTGGCGCGCCCGCGGCGGCACGAACCCCTTGCTCAGCATCTCCGGTGGCGGCTGCTTCATCGCGCTCCACGACGAGGGCAGCGCGCTCGTCCCCGGCGCCGACCTGTTCGCGGAGCAGGTCGACGCGTTCGTAGACGTCCAGCGGGTGCAGGGGCCGACCCGGATCCTGGCGAGGGACGTCCGCGCCGACGGAGGCCTGATCCGGTGCGAGACGGAGTACCCGCGCTTCCTCGGCTACGTCGATGCGCGTTACCTGGCCTGCGGCGGCAGCGTCTACCGCCTGACCTACTTCTGTGGAGACCAGGTCTACGACCCGGGAACCTCGCAGCGGGTGCTGAGCTCGGTCCGCTGCAGCCAGGCCCCGGCGGGAGCGCGGGCGGCGAGCTTCACCCCGCCGGTGGCGCCGCCGATCCAGAGCCGCTCCTTCGACCTCGCGCTCACCCCGACGCCGCCCGATGCCGGCAGCGAGACCGACGTCACGCGCTTCCTGGCCCGTCGCACGGACGTCGCCATGATCCACAGCGGCATCCCCTGGGACGCCTACACCCCGGACAATCCCCAGGATCCGGGCAAGGTCTATCTCGACCGCCTCATCGAGGCGGCTCGGAGCCAGGGCCAGCGCCTCTATCTGGCGGCGGATCCGCTCGAGCAGCCCCGTCGTCGGCTCTCGACGCCGCGAAGCTGGGGGCGGACGAGCTTCAGCGACCCGCGGGTCCGCGAGGCGTTCCTGCGCCACACGCTGTGGCTGGCCAGCAAACGGCCCACCTACCTGTCGCTCGGCGTCGAGATGAACCTCTACCACCCGGAGAATCCGAGCGACTTCGACGCCTTCCTGCGCCTGTACGACGAGGCACGGGCGGTCGTGCGGCGAGTCTCGCCCGAGACCCTCGTCTTCTCGAGCCTCCAGTACGAGGCGCTACTCGGCCTGCGTCCGGCGGGCAAGGGCCGCATGCCGAGGCAGGGTCCGCCCCAGTTCGACCTGCTCCGCCGCATCGAGGACCGGAGCGATCTCGTCGCGCTCTCGACCTGGCCCCATCTCGTGTACCCCACGTGGTCGCAGGTCCCGCCCCGCTACTGGGAGCAGATGGCGCGACAGGTGCGTCGGCCGATCGCGATCGTCGAGGGGGGCTGGCCTTCGCGGCCCGGCCGCTACGGCTTCGACACGAGCCGATCGGATCAGGCCGCCTATCTCGGCTCCCTGGCGCGACAGGCCAACGGGATCCGTTCGCCCCTGATCGCCCTGTGGACGGGATTCGATCTGCCCGAGAAGGGGGCCGGCGCGATCTTCGGGCCCCTCGGGCTGTGGGACGACGACGGCGTGGCGCGGCCTGCCGGGACCCTCTGGGAGCAGCTCCACGCCCTTCCCCGCCGCTGAGGGCGCCCGGCTCAGCTCCGCCGCGAACGCCCGCCACCGATCCGATAGTGGCGATGGATCTTCAGCAGATCCGCGGCGGCCACCGCCAGATCGAGCGTGGTGATCTTCGAGTCGGCGACGTGGGTCCACTCGTAGAGCGGCAGCTCGAAGATCAGCTGCTCGAGCGGGGGCTGGGAAGCCGGGTCGCGCGTCGCCTTCATGCGTGCGATGAGCTCGACGTCGAAGATCCACTTCGACAGGAACGGCGCCGCGAAGCAGTCGCGCACGAAGGCGGTGTTGCGGAAGAGCTTCGCACCGCACTGGGTGTCGTACACCGCGAGGTCCAGGCTCAAGGAGGCGACCGTGGCGAAGACCCGCCCCAGGTAGTGGCGGATCGGGCTGCGCCGGATGTCCCGGCCGAGGAGCTGGACCCGCGCGCCCATGGCGACCTGGGTCTCCGGCTGGGCCCGCAGGACGTCGCGCAGCCGCAACGCCTCGCCCAGCGGCGTCGCCAGGTCGGCATCGAAGAAGCCGGCGAACTCGGGCTCGCGGGAGAAGGCCTCGAGCATCCCGCGCCGCACCGCTTCGCCCTTGCCGGAGTTCCGCGCGAGCTCGAGCATCGAGAATCGCTTGGGATCGCGTGCCGCGAGCTCCCGGAGCACGTCGGCGGTGCGGTCGCTGCTGCCATCGTCGACGAAGAGGAAGCCTACGTCCCGACACTCCTCGGCGAAGCGCGCGAAGCGCTCGGTCGGCAGCCGATCTGCTTCGTTGAAGCAGGGCACGACGATGAGGGTGTTCGGCATGGACCCCGACTCTAACCCGCGTGGCCGCGCGCGGCGTCCTCGGAATCGAGACTTCGCGCGGGCTCATCGGCAGGCAACGAGCCGGCAGCCCGCCGGCAGCCCGGGTCGGGAGGTGCCGGGGGCGACTCACCCCCTCGCAGCTCCTGGGCAAGTCGTCGCGCATCCCACGAGTAGTGGCCGGCGACTCCGCCCGCGAACAGTCGCTCGCCGTCGGGGGAGACGTAGACCTGCTCGAGGCCGGGCCCAAGGGGCAGCGACCCGAGCGGCTCGAGGGTGAGGCGGTCGAAGGCCTGGAGGCGCGCCGAGACGGTGGATGGCACGTAGATCACGTGGTTGCAGGCGTCGAGAGCCGGCCGCAGGCCTCCGAACCCGATGCGGTGGCGCGCGATCACGCCCCCGCTCGCGAGATCGATCGCCTCGAACCCCCAGTTGCCCGCCAGGTAGACCCGCTGCTTCGAGGCGTCCACGCGAAGCCCCCAGGCCTGGAGAAAAGGATGGGAGCCCTCCACTGCGTGGCTCCCGGCATCGAGCTCGAGGAGCCTTCCAAAGCCCCCGGCGGCCAGCAGACGATCGCGATCGCCGTCGAAGCCGAGGTCCACCACCGAGCCGAGCCCGCTTCCCTCGGCGATGCCGCGATCCTGCCGTCCCGTTGCGAGCTCGCGTCGGATCAGCGGAACGGCCTCGCTCCGGTAGTAGGCGACTTCCCGCTTCGGGTCGTAGGCGAAGCCGTTTCCGGAGGCGTCGCCCAGCACGTTCAAGGAGAAGCGGGCGGGGTCGTCGACCTCGAACTCGAAGGCCGACTGCCGGAGGGTCTCGCCCCGATCCAGGGCGAAGTCCATGCCCACGCTCACCCGGTCCCCGAAGCAGCCGAGCTGGGCGACCCGGCCCGCGTGGTCGTCGGAGAAGAAGCGGTGGCGCGCCCGACGCTCGAAGCGCGCCTCGTCGGACTTCGCGCCACGGACGAACTCGTCCACGGTCGACCGCGATCGGCAGCGCTCGATGCCGGACAGGTCAGCCGAGCAACGGGGCACCGCGACGAAGAGCCGCCCACCGCACTCCACGAAGCTCGACGCCCGCCCCGCTCCGAGCACCTCGGCACCTTCCGGCTGGGAGTAGAGCGGCCAGACCGCCGAGAGCCCCTGCAGCCCGATCAGGACGTAGGTGGCCAGGAGGAAGCGGTCGCGCAGCGCTAGG
>JASJCN010000367.1 GCA_030065975.1 Myxococcota bacterium | reverse complement strand
TCCTGCGAGCCGGGGCTGAGAAGTCGCTCCCCAACGAGGCGCGCCTTCTCTCTGCGTGGTCGGACTCTTCTCCAACCCTGAGTACGAGGTCCGCGGGAAGCTCGCCATCACGCAGCCGAACCGATCGCTGCTCGACGCGCGTCCGAGCGCGACTAGAACGAGTACTCCCCGTCCTCCAGGCCATCGAGGTAGTCCGCGAACTCGGGGCGTACCTGGTGGCGTCGCAGCTCCCAGAAGCGCCCGAACGCTTCGGTCGACTTGACGTCACGGAGAGGCGCGAGGAGAGCGCGCCAGACGTCGTCTTCGAGGCGACCCTCGCGCCATTGGAAGTAGGCATCCTCGAACGAACGGACCGCCACCATCAGGTAGATGATGAACCGAAGGCGTTGTGGCGGGCTGAGGCTGTCGAAGTCCTCATGCGCGCGAACCCAGATCTCGGCCATCTCGGGGTCGTGGAGTCTCGAGATCGCCTCCGCGTACTCGTGCATGACCTGATGCACCGACGCGGCGCGGGCTTCGCGATTCTGCGTTCGGATCTGCGATGCCAGGTAGACCAGAGACACGACGACGGCGGCCGCACCGACGATCTCGCCGATTGCGCCCGCAGCTTCCCAGCTCACCGGTTCCACTCCTCATGCGCTGTCGGGCCGAACGACGAGAGCGCAAAAGCTCGCCTCGAAGCCGTATGGCACCCTCCGCCGTTCGGCACCGCGGGTCCCTGTCCGTCCGAAGGAAATCGCCTTTGCATCCCCGTAATCTAGCCTCTGCCTTGAATTCGTCGCTGGGCCTCGGGCGGAAATGAGTGCCTTATCATGCGCGTGCTGCCAACGCCAAGCGCACCCGATCGCCGACCGTGGCGATGTGGCTTCGATCCGAATGGGCGACTCGTGCAAGCATCCAGGTTCCTCGAAGGCGGAGCTGCAAAGATGGCCGGGCTGATTCTCGCTCTCGTGGTGCTCGCCGTCCTGCTGTTCGCCTTCGCCCGCCTGGCGGGCCTGCCGGATGCCAGCGGGAAGCCGCGCTCCGAGGCCATGAGCGGTGCCGAGGGCTCGCACCTGGGTCGCCTCTTCTCCCCGCTCGAGGCCGCGAATCCCGGCCGGAGCGGGGTGCTCGAGATTCCGAACGGGCGCGACGCCTTCGCCGCACGCGCCGTGCTGGCGAGGCAGGCCGAGCTCGGCATCGACGCGCAGTACTACATGTGGCACCAGGACACGGTCGGTCGGCTGCTGATCCAGGAGCTCCTCGCTGCGGCAGATCGCGGCGTCCGCGTCCGGCTGCTCGTCGATGACATGTATGGCAGCGATGGGCAGAAGACCTGGCTCGCGATGGACGTGCACCCGAACGTCGAGGTGCGGCTCTTCGCCCCCTACTCCCGCAGGCAGCCCAAGTACCTGCAGTTCCTCACGCGCTTCAGGGACGTGAACGCGCGGATGCACACCAAGACCTTCACGGCCGACGGGGTGGCGACCATCGTCGGTGGTCGGAACATCGGCGACGAGTACTTCGATGCGGATCCGGATCTCGCCTTCGCGGACAACGACGTCCTCGCGGTCGGGCCAGTGGCCCGGGAGGTCTCGGCCGAGTTCGACGACTACTGGAACGGCGGCTACGCCTACCCGGTGTCGACGCTGCTCGCGCCGGCCACGGATGCCGAGCTGCAGACGCTCAGGCAGGAGATCGGCGATCTTCGCGAGCGATCGAGCACGTCGGCATACCTGGACGCCGTGAAGAGCGGATCTCTCGCACAGAGCCTGCGCGACGGCAGCGTCGACCTGCTCTGGTCCACGGCAGAGATCGTCCACGACTCGTGGCGCAAGCGGGACCGGTCGCAGCCGGGCTGGCGCGACGAGCTGCTGATCACGCAGCTGGCGCCCCACATCCTGGGCGTGACGGAAGAGGTCATCATGATCTCGCCCTACTTCGTCCCAGGCGCGTCCGATGTCGAGGCGCTGTGTGGGCTCGCGCGCGACGGCGTGTCGGTCAAGATCCTCACCAACTCGCTGGCCTCGAACGACGTGGCGGCGGTCCACGCCGGCTACAGCCGACACCGGACGCCGCTGCTGCGCTGCGGGGTCGAGATCTACGAGCTGAACGAGCAGATTCGAGCCGCGGAGCGCAGAGCATTCACGTGGCTGCCCACCCTGAAGAAGTCCAGCCTGCATGCGAAGAGCATGGTCTTCGACGAGAAGAAGATGTTCGTGGGCTCGTTCAACTTCGATCAGAGATCGATGTATCTCAACACCGAGATCGGTCTCGTCTTCGAGCAGCCCGAGATCGCGGGGCGTGCCGCGCGGCACTTCGACCAGCACATCGAGCGCTTCGCGTTTCGACTCGAGCTGGTCACCGACGAGCGCGGCCACGAGTCACTGCTGTGGCATGGGCTCGAGGAGGGCCGCAAGGTGACGTACGACAGCGAGCCCCATGTGGGCGCCGGCACGAGGCTGGCGGTCCGGCTGATCCGGTGGCTGCCGATCGAGTGGTTGCTCTAGTCGGGGCGTGGTCCGAGAACCCCGGCGCAGGCGGGGGCGTGGAGCGGTCAGCCGCCGCCCATTCGAACGAAGAGCGCCTCGGGCGCTTCTTCCTGCGCGATCGCGCCCATGCTGCTCAGCGCGTCCTTGACCCGCGCACAGACCGACCCGGGGTTCGGGACGCCCCGCCTGGTCAGCTCGCCGGGGAGCAGCTTCTCGACGACGACGGCCAGCTGATCCGGAGAGATCGAGCTCGCGTTGAATCCAGCCGCCTTGAGGGCCAGGCGCACCGTGCCTCGGGTCTCGATGCGCTCGAGGTTCGTGTCGGCCTCGATCCGCTCGCAAGCGAGCTCGAATGCGGGAGAGTCGGCCATGTCTCTAGCCCTCCGCCCGCGCGCCGAGCTCGGTGCGCGTCCAGCTCACGCCCGCGGTCCGGGTCGCGAACGCCACGTAGGTCGCCGCAGCCGCGATCACGCCGAGGCTGGCGATGATGAGCGGGCTGAAGAAGCCCGCCATGCCGAGCTTCGCCATCGCGATCGAGCAGAGTGTGATGAGGTACTGCAGCGACACGGAGATCTCGGTGATGCCCCAGAAGAGCATCCGATTCGTCACGACCGGGTCGCTCAGCCCGAGCGCCTCGCGGCGGTGGAGCATGAAGGCGTGATGCAGCGCCGCGACTGCGAGCACCGCGTAGCAGGTGAGCTGCCAGAAGAGCAGCAGGGCATACCACGAAGACGCGAATCGGCTCGGATCGGGCTGGGTCGTTCGGATGCCGACGACGAGCAGCGCCGCCATCGCCACGCCCCAGACACAGAGGAAGACGCGAGCCCTACGCGAGCTGGGGGCGAACATGACCTGCCAGGAAGCCAGCGCGAGCACCGCCGAGCCCGCCATCCCGGTCTGGCCGACGGCATAGGCAGCCAGGGCGAGGTCGGCGTTCGATCCCCAGAGCACGGTGGCCGCGATGTTGAACGGGTAGCCGACCATTCCGCCGGCGAGAAAGGCGAGCCCGACCAGCAGCTCGGGGCCGCGCCGGGTCTGGCGACTCATGAGGACGAGCTTCACCCCCACCCCGAGCGCGATGAGGCTGTAGGCACAGACGACGACGAGCGACAGGAGCTGCACGGGACCCTCCGAAGACCGACTGCTCCCTCTTCGGCAATGATCCACTGAAGCTTGATTGTTCCTCTGTGCCTCAGTGGATCACCCTAGTCGCGGGGCGTGGGAGCCCTCACCCGGGGCTCCCGCCACCGGCGTCACCCGACGAAGTGCACCGGAATGCCCGCGGGTGACCTCCGGTCAGCCACGCGACACACCCCGCTTCCGTTCCGGAGCGCATGCAGGGCCGCTCAGAGCTGCCTGAGCGTCATGTCGTAGGTCGCCTCGCACGCGCCCCGCACGATCAGCACACCGGTCGCCTCGAGGCCGCCGAGCCCGCTCGTCACGTTGAGCGTGCTGCCCCCGTCCTCGATGCCGACCTCCTCGGCCGAATCCTCGTCGTACGTGCAGAGCCCCTCGTCCTCGACCGGCAGCCACCAGCCACCCTCGAGGTACAGGGTGGCGCCACAGAGCCGGCCCAGGATCCGGTACTCGTTGTCGACGAGGATCCGGACGTCGTTGCCACCGGGCTCGGTCACCGTCATCTCCCAGCTGAGCGCGCAGACGTCGAAGGTGTCGCCCGGCATCGCATCGGAGCATCCCGCGGTCTGGATCTCCACCTCGCCGGTGTCGAACCACGTGGTCCCGTCGAGATCGAACGCCGGCGGGTCGTCGCAATCGGGCAGCTCAGCCGAGCCGGGGATGAACCACGGCCCTTCGTTTCGGCCGCAGCCGAGCAGGGCCATCAGAAAGAGCGCGAGCAGCGCCCCGCGCGAGATCGCCTTCATGGATCACTCCTCCCCGGGTCACTCGGGATGGATGTGCCTCCCACCCCGTCCGAGGACCCTCTTCGACAGCATACGCTCATCTGTGTCCGAAGCGAGTGCGCCGCATGGTAGGCTGGCGCCATTCATCGGGTCGCGCGGGCCCGGGCCCATCCCGCCTCCGGGTGGGGGGCGCGGTGTCATCGAGGAGGAGCCGCCATGTGGGGAGTCGGGAGCTGGGGAACGATGCTGTGGGGGGTCGAGGCGCTGACGGTGCCGGTCGCGTCGCCGCTGGGCTGGATGGTCCTCGGCAGCCTGCTGACGATCGTGGCCTGGGTCGTGCTTCGACGTGGGGGTACGCGAGCTGCCTGGACGCTGTCCGCGCTGATGGTGCTCGTGCCGCTCACGGCGTGGGCCGGCAGTGTCGGGCCGCTCCAGTCCTTCGCGAACGGGACGATCGCCGATGCCGTCGACGTGAACGAGAACTTCGCGGCCGTCGCGGCGGCGGTGGACGACAATGACGCGCGGCTCGATCAGCTCGATGCCCTCTTCGGCCAGAACACGAGCTTCGCCAACGCCGGTACGGGCGGCGAGTGCACGCTCGCGCAGGTCTGGCTCACGGCCGGTGCCGTGGCGAACGGCGTGCCCGCCGAGGGCCAGATCCTGGCGATCGCGCCGAACCCCGCGCTGTTCTCGTTACTGGGCACCATCTACGGGGGCGATGGAGAGACGACCTTCGCGCTGCCCGACCTGCGTGACGCGGCCCCGAGCGGCCTCACCTACGTGATCTGCGTGAACGGGCTCTATCCCTCGCTGCTCTGAGCGGGTGCCACGGGCCGGCGCGGACTTCAGGCCTCCTCGGCCGGCTCCGCGTCGACGAACTCGCCGATCACCATGTTGGGACCGAGCGGCGCGTCGGGGCCGAGGAAGTACTCCTTGTACTTCGTGAACCGGCCCTGCAGCCAGCGGTCGAGGGTCGGCTGGTCGTAGTCGAGCTCGGCGGTGGTGCGCACACCGAGGGCGTCGGCCGCGCGCTTGCTCGCGTCGACGTCGGGCACGGCGAGCACGGCGCCGACGATGCCCTCGCCTCGCTCTTCGAGGTGGCGTCGCACGTGGCTCGGCC
>JASJCN010000057.1 GCA_030065975.1 Myxococcota bacterium | reverse complement strand
AGAGCGTTCGTCGGGGCCGCGATCGAAGCGATGGCCCGCAGCCAGGTAGGCGCGCACGGCGCCGCCCGCGTCGTAGCTCACCTCGCCGGCCAGCTCGCTCTCGCCCGTGACCTCGATGCGGCCCTCGTTGGCGACCAGCACCACCCGCTCCTCGCCGATCGCGTCGTTCACGACGCCGTCCCGGACCAGCGTGCCGAGCGGCCAGGCCTTGCTCTCGCCCGAGCGCGTCATCCCGAAGACGCGCTCCTTGAAGGTCACGTCGGGTCGCAGGGCGTGGAGCGGGAACAAGAGGAGCGGGCTCTGGTAGTAGCCCCCGTACGGATTGCCGAGCTGGTAGAGGCGATCGTGTCCGGTGCGGATCGAGAGCACGCGGCTCTCGGGATGACGCAGCCGCCACTCGTCCCACGTCGTGATCACGAGCGGAAGCGGCTCGAGTGCCGTCTCGGAGCCGGCCAGCTCGCCCATCACCGGCTGCCCCGAGAGCTTGAGCCAGACGCTCTTGCTCTCGCGGTCGTACACCAGGGTGTTGCTCTCGTAGAGCAGCCCGGCGCTCGAGAAGCGCCGAGGCATGCCCGCGTGGCTCGCATCGAAGGCGGTCACCGCGCCATAGAGCGGGCCGTGGAAGAGCACCACGGCGCGCTCGCCGATGCGGTCGTTCACCACCTCGTGCCAGTCGAGGATGCGCAGGGGGTAGGCGCGCGCCTCCCCGTCGATCGCGAGGCCCGCGACGGGCTCCCCGGGCAGCAGCCAGTCGACGGCGGCAGCCGCCTCCACCACCGGCTGATCGAGGGCGGGGACGCCGTCCATCTGCACGCCGCGCCACTGGATCGTCTCGATGCGGATGCGCGGCGGCGGGTGGTCGTGCAGCAGCTCGACGTAGCGCGGGTCGTGCGCCGCGTAGAGCGCGCCCTTGAACCGGGTGAAGCCGGGCACGAGGGGGATCTGCTGATCGGCGTACCAGCGCCGCCAGCCGAGCCAGTCGGCTCCGAGGCGCTGGCCGCTCAGCCGCTCGAGCGCGATCACCCGTCGGTCGTAGCCCACCTGGCTGTGCGTCCCGAGCTGGCTCGCGTGGAGCAGCTCGATCAGCGGCGCGATGAAGCGCGCGTCTTCCCGGGCCTCGATGCGCGCGGCCGCCGACTCGATGCGCGAGAGCTCGCCCGAACGCAGATCGTCGAGCAAGCCGCCGACCTCTTCGTCGGGAAGCGGCGGCGGCCCACCACACCCCACACCGGCGAGGAGAAGGGCGAACGCGACGAGCGACGCCGAGACGCGTCGAAGACTCAGCGCAACTCCCCGCCCAGTCGAGCATGGGTCTCGATCACGTCGGCCGGGGCCTGCACCAGCTCGATCAGCACGCCCTCGCCCCCGATGGGCGCCGCGTCGTTGCCCTTCGGGTGGATGAAGCAGACGTCGTGGCCGGCGGCGCCCTTGCGGATGCCGCCGGGCGTGAAGCGCATGCCCTGGCCCTCGAGCCAGCTGACGGCAGCGGCGAGGTCGTCCACCCAGAGGCCCACGTGGTTGAGCGCGGGCTCGTGCACCTTCGGCCGGGCCTCGGGATCGATCGGCTGCATGAGATCGACCTCGACCTCGAGCGGGCCGGATCCCGCCGCCGCGATGTCCTCGTCCACGTTCTCCGACTCGCTCTTGAAGTTGCCCTTGAGCTCGAGGCCCAGGGTGTCCACCCACAGCTTGCGCAAGCGGGTCTTGTCGGGGCCGCCGACTGCGATCTGCTGGATTCCGAGGATCTTGAAGGGGCGGTCGGTCACGGGGGCCTCCGGAGGCGGTTCGGGGGGAGCGGGCCCGGAAATGTAGCCGCTCGGCCGCGATCGGCGGGCCCGGCCCCGCCCCACCTGTTGGGCCCGAATCGGGCCCGGATCGAGCCCGACCGCGCTGGACCGCCTCTCGCTACGATCCGGGTCCATGTCCTCCCCGGAGACCCCGAAGGCGAGCGTCCACTTCCACTCCCTGGGCTGCCCGAAGAACCTGCTGGACACCGAGGTGATGCTCGGGGCCCTGGCCACCCAGGGCTACGCCCTGGCCGAGCGCCTCGAGGACGCCGACGTGGCCGTGGTGAACACCTGCGCCTTCATCGAGAGCGCCCGGGAGGAGTCCATCCAGGCCATCCTCGACGTGGCCGACCTCCGCGAAGAGGGCAGCCTGCGCGCGCTCGTGGTGACGGGCTGCATGCCCCAGCGCTACGGGGCCGAGCTCGCCAAGGAGCTGCCCGAGGTCGACGCCTTCGTCGGGACCGGCGGCTTCCCGGCCATCGCCCAGGTGCTGGACGACGCGCTGGCCGGCCACTCGCGCGGGGTCTACGTCGAAGGCGACACGCACCTCTACGACGACGCCTCGCCGCGGGTGCTGACGGGGCCCGGCCACACCGCGTACGTGAAGATCGCCGAGGGCTGCGACCGGGTGTGCGCCTTCTGCGCCATCCCGGGGATCCGCGGCCGCTTCCAGAGCCGCACCCTCGAATCCGTCGTGGCCGAGGCCGAGCAGCTGGCGGCGGCGGGCGTCCGCGAGCTGAACCTCGTGGCCCAGGACTCGACCTCCTGGGGCAAGGATCTGCCCCCGGTGCCGGGGCAGGGAAGGCGGCGCCTGGCCGACCTGATCCGCGCCCTCGATCGGGTGGAGGGGATCGACTGGATCCGCCTGCTCTACGTGTACCCGACGGCGGTCACCGACGACCTGCTCGAGGCCCTGGGCTCGGGCAAGCGCGTGCTGCCCTACGTGGACGTTCCGCTCCAGCACGGGAGCGACGCCATGCTCTCGGCCATGCGCCGGGGCACCACGGCCGACCGCCAGCGCGAGCTGGTGCGCCGGATCCGCGCGGCGATCCCGGGCGTGACGCTCCGGACCACCGTGATCGTCGGCTTCCCCGGCGAGACCGAGGCCGACTTCGAGGCCCTCCTCGAGTTCGTCCGGGAGAGCCGCTTCGATCGCCTCGGCGTGTTCCGCTACTCGGACGAGGAGGACACGGCCGGCTTCGACCTCGAGCCGAAGGTCCCGCGCGAGGTCGCCCGCGACCGCTACCGGCGCCTCACCGCCCTCCAGCAGGAGATCATGACGGAGAGCCTCGGCGCCCAGCTCGGCACCGATTCGCAGCTGCTGATCGACCGCGTCTACCCGGGCGGCCGCGCCCTCGGCCGCCTCCCGAGCCAGGCCCCCGAGATCGACGGCATCGTCTGGCTGGAGGACGCCGGCGACGCAGAGGTCGGCGACCTCGTCCCCGTCCGCCTCACAAAGATCCGCCAGTCCGTCGACCTCGAAGCCGAGCGCATCTAGCCGCCCCGCGAGGAGGGGACGGTCCTTGCAACTTGCAAGTGGGCGCCCTGGGGGACGAGCGATCCCCGCGGGCGGCAAGTCGCAAGTTGCAAGGACCGTCCCCTCTACCCTCGGTAGTCGCGGGCGAGCAGGTAGCGCTCGGTCGTGCCCTTTCGGCTGGCCTTGGGCTTGATCACCTTGGTCGAGGCGAACTGCTTGCGGGTGCGCTGCTGGAAGGCGGCGGCCTCGGGGCAGTCGAGGAGCTTCACCAGGCGGGTGCCGCCCTTCGCCAGGAGCTTGGGCGTGACCCACTCGATGGCCTCGAGCAGGGCCTCCTCGCGGGCCCGGTCGGTGACCCGGATGCCCGTGAGCTTGGGCGCCGCGTCCGAGAGCAGGACGTCGGCGGGGCCGCCCAGGAACTCGAGAAGACGTGCATGGACGGTGGGTTCCGCGATGTCGCCCACGATTGCGAACACGTTCGCGTTCTCCAGGGGCGGGTCCATCGCGGCCAGATCCACGCCGGCGACCCGGCCCTTCGGGCCCACCGCCTCCGCGGCGACCTGGAGCCAGCCGCCCGGCCAGCAGCCGAGGTCGATCACGCGTTGGCCACGGCGCAGCAGCTTCTGCGCCTGCTGGATCTCGAGAAGCTTGTAGGCCGCGCGCGAGCGGTAGCCCTCGCGCTTCGCGCGCTGGTGGTAGTGGTCCTTGCGGTCGTAGGCCAAGGACCGGCTCGCCGGGGCCCGGGCGGGGTGGCGCCGCGGCGCTAGCGGGGCGCGACGGCCGTGCGCACGCGCACGAGGCCATCGGGGTGGCCGGGGACGCCACCGCGCACGAGCAGCAGGTTCTTCTCGGCGTCCACGCGCACCACCTCGAGGTTGCGCATGGTGACCCGCTCGTCGCCCATGTGGCCGAACATGCCCTGGCCCTTCAGCACCTTGCCCGGGTAGGCGCCGGCGCCGATGGCGCCCGGCAGGCGGAAGCCCTCGTGGGTGCCGTGGGTCTTGCGCTTGATCTTGAAGTTGTGGCGCTTGACGGTGCCGGCGGTGCCGCGGCCGCGAGAGGTGCCGACGACGTCGACCTTCTGGCCGGCCTCGAAGATGTCGGCCTTGATCTCGCTCCCCACCTCGTGGGCGGCCACCGTGTCGGCGTCGACACGGCTCTCGTACAGGAACCGCTTGGCCGCTACACCCGCCTTGTCGAAATGGCCGAGGCGCGGCTTGGAGAGGGTCGCGCGGCGACGCTCGCCGAAGCCGAGCTGCAGGGCGGAGTAGCCGTCCTTCTCCTCGGTCTTCTGCTGGACGACGGTGTTGGGGCCGGCCTCGAGGACGGTTACGGGAACGCAGCTCCCGTCGTCCTGGAAGACGCGGGTCATCCCGATCTTGCGGCAGAGAAGCTCGATGGCCACGATGATTTCTCCAGTCGACGGCGCGCAAGGCACACCGGATGAGCAGCTGGACCGGCTCGATCACGGGGAGGAACGGGCAGCGGTCGGTGAGGGCCCCGGGGCCGGGTGCGAGGCAAGCACCTCCGGCCCGCAGATCCCCAAGGGCGCGGAAAGATAGAGGAGACCCCGAGCATGTCCAACCAGCCTGGTGGAGAGCACGCCGTCACCCTGATCCCCGGGGACGGGATCGGCCCCGAGGTGACCCACTCAGCCCTCTCGGTGATCGCGGCGGCCGGGGTCACGATCGCCTGGGACGAGGTCGAGGCGGGCGCCGAGGTGGTCTCCAAGTACGGCACCCCGGTGCCCGACGAGGTGCTGAACTCGGTCCGGAAGACCGGAGTGGCCCTGAAGGGCCCGATCGGAACCCCCGTGGGGGGCGGATTCCGTAGCGCCAACGTCACGCTCCGGCAGACCCTCGACCTCTACGCCTCGGTTCGGCCGGTGAAGAACCTCCCCGGGGTCGAGACCCGCTTCGAGGGCGTCGACCTGATCGTGGTCCGCGAGAATACCGAGGGCCTCTATTCGGGCCTCGAGCACCGGGTCGCGCCGGGCATCGTCGAGAGCCTGAAGGTCGTGACCGAGAAGGCGAGCCTGCGGATCGCCGAGTACGCCTTCTCGCTGGCCGAGCGCGACGGCCGCCGCGAGGTCGCGGCCATCCACAAGGCCAACATCATGAAGCTCTCCGACGGGCTCTTCCTCGAGTGCGCCCGCCGGGTGGCGAAGCAGCATCCCGGAATCGAGTACCGCGAGCTGATCATCGACAACTGCGCGATGCAGCTGGTGCGCGACCCCGAGCAGTTCGACGTGCTGCTCCTCGAGAACCTCTACGGCGACATCCTCTCCGACCTCTGCGCCGGCCTCGTCGGCGGGCTCGGCGTGGTGCCCGGCGCCAACGTGGGAGACGGCTGCGCCGTCTTCGAAGCGGTGCACGGAAGCGCGCCGGACATCGCCGGGAAGGGCGTCGCCAACCCGACGGCGCTGATCCTCTCGTCGGTGCAGATGCTGCGTCACCTGGGCGAGGCCGACGCGGCAGGCCGCGTCGAGGCCGCCGTCCATGCGACCCTCGCGAACCCCGAGACCCGCACCGGCGACCTCGGCGGCCCGGCGAACACGCGCACCTTCACCGAAGCCGTATGCGCCCACCTGAGCGAAGGGGTCTAGGAGGGGACGGTCCTTGCAACTTGCAAGTCGCTTCCCCGGGGCGGCCAGTTGCAAGTTGCAAGGACCGTCCCCTCTACTTCCCCTCTACTCGACGTATCCGAGGGAGCGGAGCATGTCGAGCTCGCCGCCGTCGGCGGACGGGGCCTTGGCGCTGGCGTCGATCAAGCCGGCGATGACGTCGTCGCCCGGGAAGCGCTTCATGCCGAGGTCGAGCACCTGGATCGCCTCGGGGCCCTTGCCCGCCACGCGCAGCTGATCGGCGGTGGCGGAGTACTGGCTCGGAGGCACGTCGTTCGGGCGCTCGCTGCCGAGCCGGTCGAGCAGCGCGACGACGGCCTCGCCCTCGCCCGTCCGGGCCAGCGCCTCGAGCTTCACCAGCTCGAGGCCCCAGGCGGTCACCTCGTCGGGCCCTCCGGCGAGCCCCGCCTCGGCGGCGTCGATCGCCGCCGCGTAGTCGGCGTCGGCCAGGGCGGCCCGGGCGTCGGCCAGCTGCCCTTGCGGCGACGCCGAGCAGGCGAGGGCCAGGGCCATCAGCAGGACGCAGAGCAGGCGCAACGCCATGGGGAGCTCCCGAAGTGGTCCGAAGTGGTGGGTGGAACGCGGGGAGGCGCCGGAGCGGCCCCCGAGGAGCCTCTCCGTGGACGGCGTCGTCTCGCGGGTGCTTTACCCGGGGCCCCGAGTGTCCGATCCAGACCCTTACCCTATCCTTTCGAGTCCGCTTCTGCCGGGCCAGCCAAAAGTCCCCCCGGATTTCCCACCGGATCCCCTGCTGGAGTCCCGACCCGAAGATGTCCACCGCCAGAACGCTCGCCGCGGCGTTCGTCGTAGCCCTCGGAACGCTCGCCGCCGAGCAGGCCCACGCGTACATCGGCCCCGGTGCGGGCTTCGCCTTCGTGGGCTCGCTGGCCGTCCTTCTGGTCACCTTCGCCATCGCGTTCGCGATCATCCTCACCTGGCCGCTCCGCCTGGCCTATCGGCTGATCACGGTCGGCGATCCATACAAGAACGCGAAGGCCAAGCGGGTGGTGATCCTGGGCCTCGACGGCATGGACCCGGGGCTGCTCACCAAGTTCATCCGCGACGGCCGCATGCCCAACTTCCAGAAGCTGGCCGAGCAGGGCGTCTTCCGGCCGCTCGACACCAGCGTGCCCTCCATGTCGCCGGTCGCGTGGTCGACCTTCGCCACCGGCGTCGATGCCAGCGCCCACGGCATCTACGACTTCCTGACTCGCGACCCCTGCACCTACGGCCCGATGCTGAGCTCGACGGACATCGTCGCGGCCAAGAAGGTCGTGAACATCGGCCGCTACGTGATCCCGCTCGGCAAGGCGCGCATGAAGCTGCTGCAGAAGAGCCAGCACTTCTGGAAGCTCCTCGGCGAGAAGAACATCTTCTCGATCATCCAGCGGGTGCCGATCACCTTCCCGCCCGTCCCCTTCAAGAACGGCATGCTGCTCTCGGGCATGTGCGTGCCGGATCTCCGCGGCAGCCAGGGCACCTTCTCCTTCTTCAGCACCGAAACGAACGACGGCGAGGCCAAGTTCGTGGGCGGCGAGCAGACGGTGCTGCGGCCCAACCGCCAGGGGAAGATCCGCTCGCGCATCGTCGGGCCGGACAACTCGATGCTCAAGTCGGGCGGGCGCATGACGCTGCCCTTCGGCCTCGAGCCCGCGGCCGACGGAAAGAGCGCGGTGCTCGCCATCGACGGACAGGAGCCGATCACGCTCCCCCTCGGCGAGTACACCGACTGGATCGAGCTCCCCTTCGACGCGGCGCCCACCGTCACCGTCCGCGGCATCGCCAAGTTCTACCTCGTGTCGCTCGAGCCCGAGGTCAACCTCTACATGACGCCGATCCACATCGATCCGGAGAACCCGGCGATGCCGATCTCGCATCCGGAGGTCTACGCGATCTACCTGGCCAAGAAGCAGGGCAAGTTCGCGACCCTCGGCCTGGCCGAGGACACCTGGGCGCTCAACAACCGCGTCGTCACCGAGAAGGTCTTCTACGACCAGGCCATGTCGATCTACGAGGAACGCGAGCGCATGTTCCTCGACGCCATCGAGCAGTCGAAGCAGGGCCTGATCACGACCGTCTTCGACACCACCGACCGCATCCAGCACATGTTCTACCGCTACCTGGATCCCGACCATCCGGCCAACGCGGGCAAGGACACCGAGGAGTGGAAGGACGCCATCGGCCAGGTCTACGAGAAGGTCGACGGCCTGCTCGGGAAGGTCTGGCACCTGGTCGACGACCCGAACACCGCCTTCATGGTGATCAGCGACCACGGCTTCACCAATTTCCGCCGCTGCGTGAACGTGAACAGCTGGCTGCGCGACAACGGCTACCTGTATCTCAAGGACGAAGAGGCCTTCGAGAGCGGCGAGTACCTGGAAGGCGTCGACTGGAGCCGCACGAGGGCCTTCGCCCTCGGGCTCACCGGCGTGTTCGTCAACCGAAAGGGCCGCGAGCGCTCGGGCATCGTCGAAGAGGGAAGCGAGTACCGGAAGCTCGTGCAGGAGATCGCCGAGAAGCTCGGCCAGCTCGTCGACCCGCAGACGGGCCAGGGCTGCGTGCGCCGCGTCGCCGTCTCCCAGCAGTTCTTCAGCGGGCCCTACCGCTTCGACGCGCCGGACCTGCTCGTGGGCTGGGAGGGCGGCTACCGCCACAGCTGGGAGTGCGCCGTCGGCCAGGTGACCCGCGACGTCTTCTCCGACAACGACCGCAGCTGGTCGGGCGACCACTGTGTCGACCCGTCGATCGTCCCGGGCGTGTTCCTGTCCAACCGCACGCTCGCGGAAGAGAACCCGCGGCTGATCGACATCCCGGCCAGCGTGCTGCGCCTCTTCGGTCAGGAGATCCCCGGCTACATGCAGGGCCAGATGATCTTCCCCGAGGACGGCGCCGAGGGGACGACGAAGGGCATGCTCGACCCCACCAGCCTGCCCCAGAGCGGTGCGGCTCCGGGCGCCCTGATCTTCCCGGAGCGGGCCGAGACGAGCCCCCGGCGCGCAAGCGGCGAGTCGTGAGCACGTTCGCGATGCAGACCGCCCTGCGAGGCCTCGTCCTCGCCGTCCTGCTGTTCGCAGGGGGCCCGGCGCTCGCCGCGAATGCCCCGGGCATCTTCATCGTCGGCGTGGACGGCATGGACCCGGAGATCCTCGAGCGGCTGATGTCCGAGGGCGAGATGCCGAACTTCGCGAAGCTCCGGGCCGAAGGGACCTTCCAGTCCCTGGCGACGGCGACGCCGCCGCAGAGCCCGGTGGCCTGGTCGAACTTCGTGACGGGCATGAACCCCGGCGGCCACGGCATCTTCGACTTCATCCACCGCGATCCGGCCACCTACACGCCGATCTCCTCGGCAACCCCGCCCGTGGACGACCCGGGCTCGGCGATCGACTTCTTCGGCTGGAAGATCCCGACGAGCACGCCCGAGGTGGTGAACAACCGCGGCGGCATCCCGTTCTGGGACGTCCTGAAGCAGCGCGGTGTCGAGGCCGAGGTCTACCGCATCCCCGGGAACTTCCCGACGCCTCCCTCGGAAGCGCGGGTGCTGGGTGGCATGGGCACCGTGGACGTCCGCGGTGGCTTCGGCACCTACACCCTCTACACCGACCGCCCTCCGGCGGACGAGGACCCGAAGGGCGACATCCAGCTGGTCGCCCTCCAGGATCTCGACCTCGACGGCCAGGCCGAGACGGCGACGGGCGTGCTGCGCGGCCCGCCGGACCAGTTCCGCATGGAGCCGGGGCAGATCCCCGGGACCAAGGACTATCTGGCCAAGGGCGTGACCATCCACCTGGCGCCGGGGCAGCAGACCGCGGTCGTCGAGGTGGCCGGCTCCCGTGCGCTGCTGCTCGAGGGTGAGTGGTCGGACTGGATGGAGGTCACCTACGACGCCCTTCCTCTGGGCCTCGCCCCGGTGACCGGAACCGTGCGCTTCTACGCCAAGGAGCTCGGGCCGGGCCTCCAGATCTACGCCTCGCCGGTGAACGTCTCGCCGAGCAGCCCGGCCGTTCCGCTCACGAGCCCCGACGACTTCGTCACCGAGATCTACGAGGCCATCGGCTTCTACTACACCCAGGGCATGCCGGAGGAGACCGACGCCCTGAAGGACGGCGTCTTCGACGACGACGACTACCTGAAGCAGGTGGCCCTCGTGCAGGAGGACACGAAGCGGATGGTCCGACTCGCGCTCGAGCGCTTCGAGCCGGGGGACACCACCTTCGTCTACCTCTCGGACATCGACCTGCAGTGCCACATGCTCTGGCGTCACGACGATCCCAAGTACCCGGACGCACCGCCGCATCCGGCCCACGATCCGGCCACCGCGGACGACCATCGCCACGACATCGAGAGGTTCTACAAGGACGTGGACGACGAGCTCGGCGAGATCCGCAAGGCGCTCCCGGCCGAGACCCTGCTCATCGTGATGAGCGACCACGGCTTCCAGCCCTACACCCGCAAGCTCCACCTGAACGCCTGGCTGCGCGACAACGGCTACCTCGCGCTCTTGGACGGCAAGCGGACGGGCCAGATCGTGGTGGGCGACGTCGACTGGTCGAAGACGAAGGCCTACGGGCTCGGCTTCAACGGCCTCTACCTGAACCTCGCAGGCCGGGAGGCCGAGGGCATCGTCGACCCGGCCGAGACCGACGCACTGGTGGCCGAGCTCTCGCAGAAGCTCGAGGCCTACCGGGATCCCGAAGACGGCGCCCGCGTGGTGCTGCGCGTCGACCGCGCCAGCGAGGTCTACAGCTCCGAGCGGCGCGCCGAGGGCCCGGACCTGATCGTGGGCTACGACCGCGGCTACGGCGCCTCGGACGAGTCGACCCTGGGTGAGATCACCGAGGGCGTGATCGAAGACAACACGAGCCGCTGGTCGGGCAACCATCTGATGTCACCCGACGTGGTTCCGGGGGTACTCCTCGTGAACCGGAAGCTCAGCGGCAACGGCTACGACCTGACCGACCTCACGGTCACGATCCTGGCCCACTACGGGATCGACCCCGTGCAGGGAATGGTGGGTGAAGCCATTCGAGGCATCAGCAGGTAGAAGGAGACCCCATGTTCGGCGGCAACACGAAGAAGGTGAAGATCGACGCGGATCTCTTCGATCGCGTCCGCAAGGTGGCCGACGTGGCCGGCTATGCGACGACCGAGGAGTTCATCGTCCACGTGCTCGAGAAGGAGATGCTCCACTTCGAGGACGCCGGCTCGGACGACGACATCCGCGAGCGGCTGAAGGGGCTCGGCTACATCTCGTAGCGATTCCGGCCCGTGCAGCTCTTCAACTCCATCTCGACCACGGTCTTCGACGTCCTGCTGGCGCCCTTCGGGCACGGCGTGGCGCTCTTCGACCTGATCCTCTGGCCGGCCCTGCTCGGCGTGATGGCGATCCTCGTGTACAAGGCGGTCTCGAACCAGGCCGCACTCACGCGGGTGAAGAGCCAGATCAGCATGCGGCTCCTCGAGATCCGGCTCTTCAGCCACGACATCGTGCAGGTGCTGAAGTCGACCGGCTCGATCCTCTGGAAGAACACGATCTACCTCGGGAACCACATGATCCCGATGGCCGTGATGATCGTGCCCTTCATGGCGGTCATGGCCCAGCTCGTGGCGAACTACGCCTACGCGCCTTCGCCCACCGGGGCCGTCGAGCTGCTCCACGTGAAGCTCGACCCGGAGTCGGGCGTCTCGAGCCAGGACGTGCAGCTCGCCATCCCCGACGGCGTGGCCCTCGAGGTGCCGGCCGTGAAGACGGCCGACGGCCAGGTCTTCTGGCGGCTGCGCGCCGACGAGCCCGGCGACCACGTGCTCTCGGTCTTCGTTGGCGACGAGATCTACGAGAAGCACTGGGCCGTGGGCGGCGACGACCGCAAGATCCCGACGCGACGGCTGCGCGGCATCGAGTCGTTCCTCTATCCGAGCGAGCCGACCCTCCCGGCCGGCGGCCCCGTCCTCTCCATGGAGATGGACGTGCACTCCCGCTCGCTGCCCTTCCTGCCCGACGGCGAGCTCGGCGTCGTGCTGTGGACCCTGATCCTCTCGCTGGGAGCCGGATTCGCCGTGAAGGGCGTCTTCGGCGTCACGATCTAGGAGCCGCCGCGTGCTGAAGGCCTTGAAGAAGATGTTCGCGGCCGACCGCGGCGAGGCGATCGTCGTGGTGAGCGGGCTCCCGCGCTCGGGCACCTCGATGATGATGCGCATGCTCGAGGCCGGCGGCGTGGCGATCCTGTCGGACGGCGAGCGCGAGGCCGACGTCGACAACCCCAAGGGCTACTACGAGCTCGAGCGCATCAAGAACCTCGAGAAGGAGACGGACAAGTCCTACCTGCAGGAGGGCCGCGGCAAGGCCGTGAAGGCCATCTCCTTCCTGATCAAGGACCTGCCCGACGACAACGACTACAAGGTCATCTTCATGCGCCGCGACCTCGACGAGGTGCTCGCGAGCCAGCAGAAGATGATCGACCGCCTCGACCAGGGCGACACCGAGGCCGAGAAGGAAGCCATGCGCGAGGCCTTCCGCAACGACATCGTGCGCACCCGCCTGCTCTGCAAGGGCCGCGACAACACCGACCTGATCGAGGTGCACTACAAGGCGACGGTCGAGGATCCGGCCGCCACCGCGAGCACGGTCAACCGGTTCCTGGGCGGGCACCTCGACGAAGCGAAGATGCGCGAGGCCGTCGAGGCCTCGCTCTATCGCAACCGCGCCAGCTAGGCTGCATCGGCGTGGTGGAGCCGGCCGCGGGAACGCGCCCCCTCCACGGGCCGCTCATCGCCGCCTGCTTCCTGCTCTCGGGCTTCTCGGCCCTCGTCTACCAGACGGCATGGACCCTCGAGCTGGCCTTCGTATTCGGAAGCTCCGAGGCGGCGGCGGCCACCGTGCTGGCGGTGTTCCTGGCCGGGCTGGGAGCCGGCGCTGCGCTGGCGGCTCGCCAGGTCGATGGCGTGCGGCGGCCGCTCCGGGTCTATGCCTGGCTCGAAGCCGCGATCGCGCTCAGTGCCCTGGCGGCGCCCTTTGCGATCCGTGGGGTCGGCTCGCTCTACGTCCTTGCATTCGGAAACCAACCGGAGCTCCCGGCGGCCGCAGAAGGGCCCCGTCTTCTCGTGATGGCCGTCGCCTGCGTGGCGCTGCTCGGCATCCCGACCGCCCTGATGGGCGCCACCCTCCCGCTGCTGGCGCGTCAGGTGATCGAACGAAGCGAACAGATCGGCTCCCGTGTCGGAAGCCTGTACGCGGTCAACACACTGGGTGCCGTGGCCGGAACGCTGGGCGCCGCCTTCGTGCTGCTCCCTGGGATCGGACTCGGTTGGACCCAGGGCGTCGCGGCCCTCGTCAATCTCGCCATCGCGGGCGCAGCCGGAGCGCTGTCTTTGCACACGAAGGCGATTGCCGTCGCCGCACCGCGCCCGAAGGCGCTCCACGCCCGCGTCCCCCTGGTCCTCGTCGCCATGGCCGCGTCCGGCTTCGTCACCTTCTCCTACGAGGTGCTCTGGTTCCGTCTGCTGCGCTTCCTGCTGGCCGGCAGCGCCCACGCATTCGCGATCATGCTCGCCTGCTTCCTGCTGGGGATCGCCGGCGGCAGCGCCGCAGTGGCCGGCGTCGCTCGGGATCGCGAGCGAGCCAGGCGCGGCTTCGTCTGGGCCCAGCTCGGGATCGCCGTCGGCGCGCTCGTCGCCTGGGCCGGCCTCGACGCTGTGCCGAGCCTCGGAGGCGGCGTGGCTCCACGAGCCGGCGTCGCCCTGTTGCTGCTGCTTCCGAGCACCCTCTGCATCGGCGCCACCTTCCCCTTCGCCGTTCGTTGGCTCGCAGCGGAAGCCGCCGATGCGGGATCTGCGACGGCGCGGGTGTACGCCTGGAACACCGCCGGGGCGGTCCTGGGCGCCGCCTTGACCGGCTACTGGCTGCTGCCGGTCTTCGGCTTCGCGGGCCTGCTGCCGGGACTCGTGCTGGCGAGCCTCTTGCTGGCCGTCGCCGCCACTCTCGCAACCACGAGTCGACGCTCGCTCCCACTGCCGGCCGCGGTCGGCGGAGCCACTCTCGCTTTGGCCCTGACGCAGGGAGCTCCCGATTCCCTGCTGAACCACGACCCGCTCTCGGGGCGTCTGCGGCCGGGCCCTGCCCTCTTTCATGCCGTGGGCCAGACCACGACGGTCGGCATCACGCGCCGGGGCTCGCGGTTCGAGTTGACCGCGGGCGGCCTGACCCAGTCCCTCGTCGAAGGACCCCACACCGCGCCACAGGCCCACACCGTCGAGCGCTGGCTCGGCGCGCTAGGCGCCTACGCGCGCCCCGAGGCCCGGTCGCTCCTCTTGGTAGGTCTCGGCGGGGGCGTGAGCATCGAGGCGATTCCGTCGACCATCGAGCGAATCGACGCCGTCGAGCTCGAGCCGGCCATGATCGAGGCGGCCCGCTTCCTGGCCCCCCTGCGGCGTCGCGATCCCCTGTCGGACCCGAGGGTCCGCCTGGTGCAGAACGATGCGCGAGCTGCGCTCGCCCTCACCTGGCGCCGCTTCGACATCGTCGTCTCCCAGCCCTCCCGCCCCTGGATCGCGGGATCCTCCCAAATCTACACGGCCGAGTTTGCGCGCACCGTTCGCGCGCGGCTTCGGCCCGGCGGTGTCTACGCGCAGTGGATGGGGCTCAACTTCGTGGATCGCGAGCTGCTGGGAGTGCTCGCGGCCACGCTGCTCGAGCACTTCGAGTACGTGCGCGTGTACCGGCCCGGCTGGCGAAGCGGCCTCGTGCTCCTCGCCTCCGACGCCCCCTTCGAGATGGCGAGGACGGCGGGATCCGTGATCGCAGCCGATCCCGAGGTCGCCCTGGCGCTAGGCATCACCCGGCCGGAGGACATCGAGGGCGCGCTGGTGCTCGACACGCCCGCGATGAGACGGCTGGCCGGGGGCATGCCGACGAACCGCGATCGCCACGACCGGCTCGGCCCCCGCTCGGCTCAGCTCGTCCGCGCTTCGGCCGCGGGCTCTCCCTACTTCGAGCCCGCTGCCGTCCCCGCGGCGGAGGAGGAGGTAGACGCGCGCGCGCTGTGGAGGCATGGGCGAACAGCTGCATTGGCGCGCCGCGCGATCACCCACCCGCAGCCTGCAGAGCGGAGCTTTTCACGAGCCCTGGTCGCCATGTCGAGAGGTCAGGACGACGTCCAGCGTCGTGAGCTGGACGCGGCCCTGAGAGCGGACCCCGGGCACCAAGCGGCAGCGGCCTATCGCGAAGGGCTCACTCGCCTCGCACCGAAGAGTACGCCCGTCGATGTGGCCGAGCTCGCGGGTCGAGCCGCCGACCTGCCCCTCTTCGACCCTCGCCGGCCGACGGCTGAGCGCCTGGTCTGCGACGCTCTCTTGGCAGCCGGAGAGCCGCGGGAATCGCTGCGGCATCTCGATACCGCCGTTCGCCTGGACGGTGGCAGCGGTGACGACGCCCTGCGTCGAGCCCAGTCCGCCGCCGCCGTCGGCGACATTCCGGTGACGATCGAGTCGGCCGAACGCCTGCTGCGGTGGCTCGAAGGCAGCCGACAGGCAAGAGCGCGCCCGGACGCCCTCTCCGCTCTCGACTCGGCCCTTCGCAAGCTCCCCTCGGACGCATGGGCGCCGCTCCGGGGGCAGATCGAGAGGCTTCGTTAGGCGCAGCGGCGAACCACCAGGTCGGGCTATGTTCTCGCGTCGTGCCCCTGCTCCTGCCGCTCCTCCTGATGCTCTGCCCTTGGGCTGTTTCTGCCGAGGCTCCAGCGAGCTTCGCCTACCAGGGGCAACTCCTCGACGCGGCGGGAGATCCGCCCTTCGAGCCCACGATCCGGGTCCGGATCTTCGACGCGCTCACCGGTGGTACCGAGCTCTTTGCAGAGGAGCACGGCGCCGTTCCCGTAGCGGCCGACGGGCGCTTCGAGCTGGCGGTTGGCACCGGGACGCCCATCGGCGGCACCCTGGACGCGGGGCTCTTCGCCGAGGCGAATCGCTTCCTCGAGGTAGCCGTGAATGGCGAGGTGCTGAGCCCGAGACAAGCGATGCGATCGGCTCCCTTCGCTCTCCAATCGACCGAGACCGCCGAGGTCGAGACTCTCGAAGCTGTCGATGGCAGTGGACAGCTCCTGGGCGTCGTCCTGAACACGATTCGGGAGACGGCCTTTGGAATCAAGGGCCAGCCACAGGGTTTCGATCGCCTCTTCGAGATCCGCACGTCGACAGGTGTCGAATTCGCAGTGAACGGGACCACGGGAAGAATCGAGCGGATCGGACTCGCCTTCTACCTGTCCGGCGACTGCTCGGGGGCCCCGCTGCTCTCGGCAAGCGAGGCAGGCCGGATCGTCGAGCTCGTCGACATCCCGACAGAGCCCTCCGAGTTCCTCTTCGTTCCGCGGACGACACCGCAGGACGGAGTGGTCCCGGGCTCGTTCGGAGACGGTTACGCCGGATGCCGGGTCCCTCAGCCGGGATTTCCTCCGGTCGACAACCTGATCCCAGCGACGTCGCTCCCAGGCGACCTCCCCTTCACCCTCCCGATCACTCCTTTCGTCACGACGAGGCCCCGGTAGATGACCCTCGGACTCCTCGCCGCACTCCTGGTTGCGTTGGCGACGCCCTCCTTCGCCGAGCCTCCCAAGGCCCTGGCCTACCAGGGCCAGCTCCTCGACGCGGCGGGAGATCCGCCCGTCGAGCCCACGATCCAGGTCCGGATCTTCGACGCGCTCACCGATGGCACCGCGTTGTTCTCGGAGGAGCACGGCGCCGTCTCCGTCGCGGCCGACGGCCGCTTCGAGCTGTCGATCGGAAACGGCACACCCATCCAGGGCTCGCTAGACGCCTCGCTCTTCTCGGACCCGAACCGCTTCCTCGAGCTCTCGGTGGACGGCGAGGTGCTGGCTCCCCGACAGAGGCTCGGGTCGGTGGGCTTTGCCCTGCGCGCGGCGGAAGCCTCGCAGGTCGCGGGGATTCCGGTCTTCGAGGTCTTCGATGGAGCGGGCCAGCGGCTCGGAACCCTGCTCAGTTCGCGAGATTTCAGGGCGACGAACGTCAAGATCCAGGGGGATGGTGGGCGCTCGCTGGAGGTCCTCTCCGACACGGGCATCCAGTTCCAGGTCGACACCGTATCGGGCCAGCTCGGCGTGCTCGGCTACGTGACCTTCGTGACGGATGACTGCTCGGGCCCTCCTCTCGTCTCGATCGGAGAGAGGGGTCGACTCGTACAGGTCCTGCGCCCGACGGAGGACGACCTCTTCGCCTTCGTCCCAGCCGACGCTCAGCCCCTCCCGCCCGTGGTGCCGGGATCGAGCACGGACTCCTACTTCAACTGCTTAGATTACCAGGGCGGCCCGATCCCGAACCTCGTCCAGTCCGAGGACCTGCCCGCGGATCTGGGCTTCACGCTGCCGCTCACCCCGATCGTGACGACCCAGCCGCGCTGACCGCGTGTCACTCGGTGCGACCGGGCCCCGGCTCCAGCCCGAACTCCGGTCGCAGCACGCCGAAGAAGTCCGAGGGGCCGACCACGCCGTCGCCGTCCAGATCGGCTTCGGCGCACGCCGGGTTGGCAACCGGGTCCACGCCGAGGCACGGGCGGAAGACGCCGAAGAAGTCGCTCGGGCCGACGATCCCATCGTCGTCGAGGTCTGCGTCGCACGCGTCGCCGTAGTGCTGGATCCCGGGGCGGCTCGAATCGTCGTCGAAGCCGGCGTCGGAATCGCTCTGGTCGGAATTCGCCACCAGTTGGCAGTTGTCGACGGCGCTCGGGACGCCGTCCCCGTCGGGGTCTCCGGCATCGACGAAGCCGCCGCGAACGACGAACGACGCGGAGCTCATGGTGGTCGCGCTCGATCCGCCGAGCGAGCCGCGCACGGTGTAGGAGGCACTCGTCATCTCGCCGGCCGCCGACACGAGCTCGCCCTGGAAGAGGCGGTAGCTCGCGCTGGCTGCGTCGTGGGCGAGGGCAGAAGCGGAGAGAAAGGTGAGTGCTGCGGCAAAGACGAGCAGGAGGGGCATTGAGAGATGGTACCGCGAAACCCGTCCCGCTTGCAGCCGGCGCCATGCTAGGCTGCCGCCATGCCGCTGCTCTTGCTCGCTCTCGCTGCCCTGGCCGCCCTTCCGGCTGCGGCGGAGCCTCCTGCGGTCCTCGCCTACCAGGGCCAGCTCCTCGACGCGGCCGGCGACGCCCCCGTCGCTCCGACGATCCGAGTCCGCATCTTCCCGTCCCTCGACGGCGAATCCGCCCTCTTCGAGGAAGAGCACGTAGCCGTCCCCGTCGCAGCGGACGGCCGCTTCGAGCTCGCCATCGGCTCCGGGACGCCCTTGGTGGGCGTCCTCGAGCCCGCGCTCTTCGACGGTAGCGATCGCTTCCTCGAGCTCGTCGTCGACGGAGAGGTGCTCGCTCCGCGTCAGCGGATCGGCTCTGCCGCCTTTGCCCTGCGCTCGAGCGAAGCCTCCAAGGTGCGCGGGGTTCCGGTTCGCGAGGTCGTGGACGGTGCGGGACAGGTGCTCGGGACCCTGTTGAGTTCGGAGGGCGGGTTCGGTGACTTCAAGGCAACTCTTCCGACGCCCGCGTACTCGTACCAGGTGGTGACGCCAAGCGGCCGCTACTTCCGAGTCGACACGGCCGGCAATATCGGAGACCGCAGGATCGCCGTGTACGTCTCCTCGGATTGTACGGGCCCCCCTCTCCTCTCCCGCGTGGACGCAGGCCGCATCCTCCGACTCCGGTTCGGCGACGGAACCACCGAGTTCCTCTTCGTCCCGGAAGGGCCGGTACTCGACGACGTAGATCTCGGCTCCAGCACGGGGGCCTTCTTCCCGGATCGGTGCACTCTCCTCCAGGGCGTCGTTGGAGACGATCTGATCGCGGCCGAGCCGCTTCCGGACGACCTCGGATTCAGCTTCCCCTTGACGGCACCGATCACGACCCGACCGCGCTAGTCGCTTCCAACTGATCGGCATCCTTCGGCGAGAGCCGGCAGCGCGAGAGGGCTTCGGACACGGCCGCCGAGGTCTGGTCCGGCGCCTCCCGAGAGAGGAGCACCCGACGCAGGCCCAGAGCTGCACGCAGCTCGAGGCCCGGCGTCCGCGAGGCCCGGGCGCGGTCGACAGCGTCGCGGAACGAGTCCTCGGCGAGGCCGAGGTCGCCCCGGCCCTGGGAGACCAGCGCGCGCAGACGCAACGGCTCCGACGCGAACAGCACCTGCCCCGTCTCGCTGACCGAGCGCTCGAGGGTCGGCAGCAGCGCCTCGGCGCCGTCGAGATCGCCGGCGCGCGCCAGGGACTCGCCGACCATCGACAAGAAGTAGGGGCGCCCGAGCTCCGAGCCCGTGGCCTCCCAGGCGGCGAGGCCCGCGCGCATGCGCTCGACGCCGGCCGTCTCCTCGCCCGGGCTGCGGCTCATGGCCCAGCCGCCGAAGATGTCCGAGAGCGCGCTCCACATGGCCATGCCGTCGGCCTCGGCGAGCTCGTGGAGCGAGTCGGTGATGCTGCGCGTGGCGGCCACGTCGCCGCGCAGCTGGCTCGCGATGCTGGCGAAGGCGAGGCCGATGGCGAGGCTCGGCGGGTGGTCGAGCCGTTCGGCGACGGCGAGGGCGCGCTCGGTGGCCCGGGCGCTGCGGTCGGGATCGCCGGCGAACCAGGCGATCCAGCTCTCGTAGGAGTGGACGAGCACGACCGGGTCGTCGCCGACGGAGTAGTCGAGCCGCTGGTGCGAGGCCAGATCGAAGCCCTCGACCGCGGTCTCCATGTGCGCGTCGGCCTCCTCGACCCGGCCCTCGAAGAGCCGGCAGAAGCCGAGCGTGCGGTGGGCCTGGAGGCGCGAGAGCGCGCTCGACTCGTCGCCGAGCGAGCGCACCAGGCGCTCGCCGACCTCGACGGCGGCGGGGAGGTCGCCGCGAACCAGGTAGAGCGACCAGAGCCCCAGCAGCACGGGCTCGAAGGCGGGCGAGTCGCCGGCCAGCGGCGCCAGCTCCTCGATCCGGCTCAGGTTGCGGGCCAGGGCCGGAGCCGCGTAGCCGTGCACGGCGGCCAGCGGCGCGAGCGTGGAGATGCGGGCGCCGAGCTCCCGCAGGCCGCGCTCGGGGCCGTCGGGCAGCCGCTCGACCCAGTCGAGGGCGCGCTCGAACTGGTCGATCGCCTCGAGGTTCGAGGAGAGCTGCGCGGCGGCCTCGCCCGAGAGCCCGAAGAACTCGCTGGCCTGGCGGGCGTCGCGCGCCACGGCGAAGTGCTGGGCCAGCTCGCCGGCGATCTCCGGCGCGCGCTCTCCCCAGGCCGCGCGCTTGCTCTCGCCCACGCGCTGGTGCCAGCGGAGCCGCCGCGAGTCGGAGACCGTGGCATCGAAGAGCTTCCGGTGCAGGGCGTGGACGAACTCGAACTGTGGCGACAGGTGCCCGTCCGGGCGCGCGCTCGGGTCGAGCTCGGTCAGGTACTGGCCGCGGTCGGCGAGCCGATCGCAGGAGGCCTCGACCTCGGGCTCGTTGCGCTCGAGTGCAGCCGCGAGATCGGCGGCGGATGCGCGCATGCCGATCACGCTGAGCGCCTGCAGCGTCTCGCGCTGGGCGTCGTCGATGCCGTCGAGCCCCCGCGCCAGCAGCTGCTCGAGCGTGCGCGGCACGAGCGAGGCATCGAGAGCGGCACGCAGGCGGAATCCCGAGCCCGTGCGCTCGACGGCGCCGCGGTCGAGCAGCTCGCGCACGAGGCTCACCATGAAGAGCGGGTGCCCCTCGGTGTGCTCGAGCAGGAAGTCGGCGAGTCGCCCGGTCTCGCCCGCTTCCTCTTCGGTGCCGAGCGCGCCCTCGAGATACTCGACGATCTCCGCGCTCTCGAGGTACGGAAGCTCGAGGCTCTGGCTCTGGTCGCGGGCGATCAGATCGCGGTGGAGCAGATCGAACGCCTCCTCCGACGGCCGCCCGGCCATCGGGCGATGGGTCGCGATCATCAGCAGGCGTGCGGGCTCCCGGCGACGGATGCAGCGCGCCAGGAACTCCAGGGTCGAGGCGTCGCTCCAGTGCAGGTCGTCGATCCAGAGCACGAGCGTGCGGTCGGCCGAGAGGGCTTCGAGGGCGAGGTTGAGCTCGCGAATCATGCGGCCCTGGGTCGCGCCCTGGGCCTGTGCACGCAGCGCCTCGCGCTCGGAGGGCTCGCTCAACGCGGGCAGCTGGGCGAGCCAGGTCGGGGCAAGCCGGCGCAGCACGTCCGTCGCCTCCGGGAGCTCGGGGCGCTGACAGACCCGCTCCAGCACCTCGAAGACGGGGAGGTAGGCCTCGCCGGCACCGAGATCCTCGACGCACTGCCCCCGGCCGACCACGGCCTCGCCGCGAAGCTCGAGCCCGGAGAGGAACGACTCGACGAGCATCGTCTTGCCGATGCCCGCCTCGCCGCTCACGAAGAGCAGCACCCGCTCTCCCGCGTCGGTGCGCGCGAGCGCGCTCTGCAACGCACGCATCTCCGCGGCGCGGCCGGCGGGTGTGGGGGCCAGCGAGGGCGCGTCGAGCCCGGCGGAGCCGCGCGGCGTGAACTGCCAGCCGCGCTCTCCCACACTTCCCACGGGCGCCGCCTGGCCGACGAAGCGCCAGCCCACGCGGGGCAGCGTCTCGATGAACACCGGTTCGCTCACCGAGTCGTCGAGGGCCAGGCGCAGCTGGCGCATCGAGTAGCGCAGGGCGTCGGGCGTCACGTGCACGCCGCGCCAGACGGCTTCGAGCAGCTCGTCGCGGGTCACGACCGCGCCTGCGCGCTCGAGCAGCACCCGCAGCAGCTCGAGAGACTTCGGCGGCAGGGGAATGCGCTCTTCGCCGCGACGTAGCTCGTGGCGGGTCTCGTCGAGAAGGAGCGGGTGGGGCAGCAGCGCGTCCGAGGGGGCCATGGCTCCCCTCAAGTATGGCCCGCTCCCCCGTCTACGCTGCATTCAGCGGCGTTCCAGCCGGCGCGACTCCGGTAGCCCCGGGGGGCTGAATGCCGTTCAGATCGAAGGGGCGAACGCTCCCAGGTCCTGCCCGCCGCTCGCCACCACGCGCTCGAGCCGAGCCAGACGCAGGCCCTCGGGCCCGTCGATGCGGCCGAGCCACTCGCGCACGTAGTCGATGTCGAGGGGCTCGTTGCAGGCGAAGACGATGCCGGCGATGTCGCGCCAATCCTTCTCGCGGTCGAAGGTCGCCTTGTAGGTGATCAGGTCCTCGGGGCTCAGGATGTGGATCGGGTCGCCGTAGAAGTCGACCCGCCGGCGCCGGCCGAGCGAGCTCTGGTGCAGCGGGTCGTAGGCGAAGAACAGATCGATGGGCGTCGCGTCCCAGAGTACGCGCACCTGCTCGTCGCGAAGCGCGAGCTTCCGCAGGGCCGTGCCCTCGGTGCGTGCGCCGAGATCGGCGAGCACGGCGAAGACGCGATCGATCTCCGCGACGGGCAGGAAGACGTTCACGTCGATGTCGTGGGTGGCGCGCACGCTGCCGTAGTAGCCGAGCGCCTGGGCCCCGCCGAAGGCGTGGGGGATGTCCGCCGCGAGGAACGCCCGCTCGATCGCGACGATCTGCTCGTCGAGGAGCACCGCGAAGGCCCGCTAGGCGGAGGACGGCGTGGACGAGAAGCGGGGGAAGGGCTCGTCGGGGAGCGGCGTCACGTCACCGCGCGAGTGCACCACCCGGCTCGCGGCGCGTAGCAGTCCGCGCAGTGCCCTCCCACGGCCCGTCTCCGAGCGGCCCACCCACTCGGCCGCGTCCTCCAGGTGCTCCGGCAGCGGCTGCGCCTCGCGATCGGCGAGGGCCTGCTTCAGCAGCGCCACCAGGCTCGGCTCGAGCGGGCGGCCCGAGCGAAGCTCGCCCAGCAGCTTGCGGGCGGCCTCGTGGCGCCGGTGCGGCGTGGTCGGGATGCCGCGCGCCCGCGCATCGGCGAGGACTCGGTCGCGATCGAAGGGGCGCCGCGCCCGCAACGCGGCCTCGTCGAGGGCCTCGGGCGTCAGCACCGACTGGAAGCGCGCCAGCGCGAACTGGCGCGGACCGGCCGGCGTCGCGCGGCACTCGCGGATCTCGTAGGTCGCTCCCTGCTTGCGGATCGAGGCCATGGCGCCTCCAGTACTGTTCAGGACTCAAGAGTGGTCC